>DATBKW010000117.1:0-19066 GCA_036555665.1 Solirubrobacteraceae bacterium
TGGACGGTGATCGTCTTGTTGTCCGACGAGATCTCCGGCGGCCCGGTCGCCAGGTCAGGCACCGGGTGCACCGAGTCGTCGGGCTTGAACGAGTACAGGGTCCGGTTGGTCGAGTAGAGGACCATGTAGCCGAACGTGTAGTACGTCTGGCCCGAGTCCAGGTAGTCGACGTCGCCCGAAGCGAGGTAGGTCAGGGTTCCACCCTTCTTCCCCCCCTCGAGCTTCGTGCCGGCAGACGTGCCGGTCGAGACGTTGCCGCCTCCACCGGTGCTGCTGTTGTTGCTGCTGCCGCACGCGGCGACGAAAAGTGCGAGCGCCGTGATGACGCTCGCGAAGAGGGTCCAGCGAACGGACCTCCTCATATGTGCTCCTCCTTGTTGCGGAACGCTGTGCACTTCTCTCCCTTCGGGCGCCCCTCAGCGCCCCGTCCGTGGGTTGAGCGCGTCCTGCAGTCCATCGCCGACGAGGTTGAAGGCGAGGACGGTGAGCAGGAGCGCAACCCCCGGGAACGTCATGTACCACCACGCGGTGTCGAAGATCTCGATGGCGTCGGCGATCATCGCCCCCCAGCTGGCCGTGGGCGGCTGGACCCCAACACCCAGGAACGAGAGCGCGGCCTCGAACAGGATGTTGGTCGGGATCAGCAGGGTCGTGTAGACGATGATCGGCGCCACGAGGTTCGGCAGGATGTGGCGGAAGATGATTCGCGTGTCGGAGGCGCCCAGCGAGCGGGCGGCCTCGACGAATTCCTTCTCTCGCAAAGAGAGGACCTGGCCGCGGATGATGCGGGCCATGTAGGGCCAGCCGGCCAGGGTGATGACGAAGATCACGACGGGCAGGCCCGGCTGGATCAGCGTCGCGGTCGACGAGATCACCAGCGAGAAGATGAGCCCGAAGAACAGCACGAGTACGCCGGGCGCCAGGCGCAGCACCCAGTCGGCTCGGCTGATGGCCTTGAAGCCGGGCCGGCCGCGCAGGGTCGAGATGGCGGCCGCGATCACCGGCACCGCCATGACGATCACGCCCGCGATGAGCAGGTCGCGGCCGACCGAGTTCGCGCTCAGGCAGCCCTTCAGCGAGCACGCCGCGCCCAGGCCGAGCGCGAGCAGCAGGACCGGGAAGGCCAGCACGACGTCCATCGAGCGCGACAGCACCGTGTCGACCGCGCCGCGGTAGTAGCCGGCGATCATGCCGAGGGTCACGCCGATGAGGACGATCAGGCCGGTCGCGAGGAACGCCACCTCGAGCGACACGCGGGCGCCGTAGATCGTGCGGCTGAAGACGTCGCGCCCGAGTCCATCCGTGCCCATGATGTAGCCGTTGCCCGGCGCCGCGGCCGAGCCGAACTCGTCGAGCGCGTTGGAGTTCTGCTGGTTGGGTGGGTGGGCACCGAAGATCTTGACGATCAGGGGGGCGAAGATCGCGACGAAGATCAGCAGGAAGATGAAGCTCAGCGCGACGAGCGCGACCTTGTCCTGCTTGAGCCGCCGCCAGAAGAGCTGGATCGGCGATCGAGCGGCGATTTCCTGCGGTGTTTGAGCTGCCTCATCGGTGATCACTCCACCGGTGTCCTGAAGCAGCTCGGCAGCGCCGGTGCTCACGGCCTACGGCCTCTGGTCATCTCGTACCTCGCTGATGGGTCCCTCTCCCAAACGCGACCGGAGATCGGTTTTCCCCGCGCGCCGCGACTCTACTCCTGTCAGGGCCGCTGCGTCCGCACGGCCCAACGCTTAATCCAGCACCAATACGCTTCGGCGCGCCTGGTCGCCTCCTCCGAACAACCCTGCGCGCCCGGCGCTTCGCCGGGTCTCGATTCGCTTCTCTGTGGCCTTGTCCTTCCTCCCTTACTCAGGCCAGCGCGGGGCACTGTAGGCCCTCCCGCATAACGAACGGTTAAAGGCGGACGCTTAGGCACCGCGCGAGTGCCCCCGGCAGGAGTCGAACCTGCATCCCGCGCTTAGGAGGCGCGTGCTCTGTCCATTGAGCTACGAGGGCGCGCGGCCATTGTGACGGTCGGTTCAGCGCGGTGCGCGGTCCGGCCGATCGGGGTAGACGTCGTCGATGGTCGCCAGCGGCTCGTACGGTGCGCCGTCGGCCGCCTCGCGAATGCGCTCGGCGCCGCCGGCGAGGCGGTCGAGGATGGTGACGACGCCGGCGATCGGGTGGCCGGCCTCCCGGACCGCCTCGATGGCCTGCAGCGTCGAGCCGCCGGTGGTCACGACGTCCTCGACGATCAGGCAGCGGTCGCCGGGCTCGAGCAGCGGGCCCTCGATGCGGCGCTGCAGGCCGTGCTGCTTTGTCTCCTTGCGGATGAAGAACGCCTTGACGTCGGCCCCGCCGGCCAGCGCGGCGCAGGCGGGCGCGTCGGCGCCCATCGTCAGGCCCCCGACCGCCGTCGCCTCCCACTCGCGGGCGCGCGCGGCGACGAGCTCGGCCAGCGCGGCGAAGCCGGCCGGGCGCAGGACCGCGCGCTTGGCGTCGACGTAGTACGGCGCGACCTGCCCGCTGGTGAGCACCACCTCTCCGACGACGACCGCGTGGGTGCGCAGCTCGTCGATGAGGCGCTGGCGGGCGTCCATTCGATCCGTAGGCTACCGGGGGTGCTCGACGGCTCGAGCGCCGGTCTCGGCGCCCCCCGGTTCGGCGACGAGGCGGACTTCGCCATCGGCGTGGAGGAGGAGCTGATCCTGGTCGACCCCGCGACGTGCGCGCTGCGCAACCACGCCGCGGAGGTGCTCGAGCGCATGGCGGGCGAGCCGGGCATGGGCGAGGCCAAGCCCGACACCTATGCCGCGATGATCGAGCTGGCCACGACGGTGCTGCGCAGCGCCGGCGAGGGCGCGCGGGCGCTGTCGAAGCTGCGAGCGCTCGCGCGTGAGGCCGACGCCACCGTCATCGGCGCGGGGATCCATCCCGACGCCGCCTTCGGCGACGTCGAGCACTTCGACGCGCCGCGCTACGAGTTCATCGTCGAGCAGGTCCGCGGCCTGCTCAGCCGCACGCCGACCGCCGCGCTGCACGTGCACGTCGGGATGCCGGATGCCGACACCGCGATCCGCGTCTTCAACGGCCTGCGCGAGCAGCTGCCCTTGCTGCAGGCCCTGGCGGCCAACTCGCCCTTCTGGCACGGCCGCGACTCGGGCCTCGCCACCGCGCGCTCCGTGCTCTTCCGCGGCTACCCGAACGCGGAGATCCCGCGCGCCTTCAGCTCCTACGACGAGTACGCCGAGACGGTCGGCGGCGTCGTGGCGGCGGGCGAGCTGCCCGACTACACGTTCCTGTGGTGGGACATCCGCCCGCACCCGAAGATGGGCACGGTCGAGGTCCGCGCGATGGACAGCCAGTCGGACCTGCGCGCGGTCGCCGGGCTCGCCGCGCTCGTGCACGGCCTCGCGCGCGCGGAGGTCGACCGTCCACCCGGCGACTGGGTGGCCCGCGAGACGCTCATGGAGGCCTCGTTCTGCGCCTCGCGCGACGGCCTCGGCGCACGCGTGCCCGTGAACGGCAGCCTGCGCCCTGTCCGTGAGGCCGCGCGCGCGGCGCTCGATCGGGCGCGCCCGTACGCGGCCGAGCTCGGATCGGCCGACGCGCTCGAGGGCATCGAGCGGATCCTGGCCGAGGGCAACGGCGCCGACCGCCAGCGAGCGGCCTACGCGAGCGGCGGGATGCCGGCGCTGCTCGCGCTGCTCGTCGACGAGGCCCGCAGGCCCTACGGATAGACGTCGACGATGTCGCCGATCTTGATCCAGTTGTAGATCGGGATCGCGTCGGGGATCGGCACGCGCAGACAGCCGTGGCTGGCGGCGAAGACCGGCACCTCGGCGTAGCCGTGGATCGCGAAGCCGCGGATGAAGTAGTTGGAGAAGTACATCCCCTTGGCGTTGAAGCCCGGCGACTTGGAGTAGACGCGGAAGGTGCCCTGCACGGTCGGGGTCGACGGCTTGCCCGAGCTCGCCGGGTAGATGCGCTCGACCTTCGAGCCGCGGATCAGCGCGATGACCTGCTCGGAGAGGTCGGCCTCGACGTGCTTGCCGTGGTCGGGATGGCGCACGCGGAAGGCGCCCTTGCCCTTGGCCAGCGCGCGGAAGACGTCGGCGCTCGCGCTCGTCGTGCGCGACATGCCGGCGACCTTGCGGAAGGCCAGCACCGCGCGCGCGGTGCGGTCGTCGTACAGGCCGCGCCGGCCGACGACGTAGCCGAGCGCCGACAGCTGGCTCTGCAGCAGCCGCACGGCCGGCCCGCGTGCGCCCGGCCCGACGTGCAGCGCGGCGACGTTGACGCGCACGGGCTTGGCGACGAGCTGCGGCGCGGTCGGCGTCGCCAGATGCGTGGCCTTGACCTGCACGCTGCCGGCCGTCGAGGTCTTGAAGGCCACGAGGGCGTAGCCGGACTTCCCGGTCGAGGACTGCAGCAGGTTGACGTTCACCGCGCGCAGCTTGTGCCCGTGGCGGTAGAAGCGCACCGTCGCGGTCTGCCCGGCGACGAACGGCTGCATGACGACCCGCACGCGCCAGGGCTGGCCGGCAAGCGCGACGCGGTTCGCGGCGCTGCCGGTGACGCGCTCGGGCGTGAGCGAGAGCAGCGGCCCCTGGGCCGCCGAGGCGGCGCTCGGCGCGGCCAGGACAACGAGGAGCGCCAGACCGCACCGTGTTTTCATGGCGCGGAAATGTACCTAGGCAGTCAAACGGCTCGGTGCGGCTGCAGGTCAGCCTGCAGCCGCGGGCACCGGCGCCCACTTCGCCCGCACGAGCGCGGCCGCGCCCCCGATGGCCGCCAGCGCGCAGACGAACAGCAGCGGTATCTGCCAGCTCCAGTGCTGCGAGACGCCGAAGGCCAGCGAGTTGTTCGCCGAGTGCAGGACGATGCACGGAAACAGCGAGCCGGTGCGCTCGCGCAGCAGGCAAAGGACGAAGCCGAAGAAGGCCAGCGGCAGCAGCAGCGCGACCTCGGCCGAGCCGACGTGGATCCCCCCGAAGACCAGGCCGGTGATGATCGCCGCCGGCCACAGGCCCTTCCAGTTGCGCAGCGCCGCGAAGAAGAAGCCGCGGAAGAAGAACTCCTCGGCGATCGGCGCGACGACCGCCACGAGCAGGGCGGCCGCGAGCATCGCGGCCGTGCTGCGGTCGACGCCGAGCTCGTCGGGCAGCTTGGTGTCGTCGGCATCGGCGTGGACGATCGCCACCCAGACCACGGTGAAGACGTAGAAGGCCAGGAAGGCGATCGCCATCCACGCGATGGCCCGCAGCACGGGCGTGGGCCGCAGGCCGAACTGCGCGGGCAGCGGCCGACCGGCCATGCCGGCGAAGAGCACCGCCGCGGCGATGAAGCAGAGGTCCTGGACGATCGTCGCGCCGATGTTGACCGCGGGCGTCGGGTCCGAGAGGTCGGCGCCCCCGATCACCCCGATGATGCCGACCACGAGGGCGCCCATCAGCGCCCCCCCGAAGGCGGCGATGAGCGCCACCCAGGCCGTCCACGGCTTCCACGCCGGGCGCTTCGGCGGCAACCGGCGCTCCACGCCGGCGGGCAGCTCGGGCGCTACGCCGAACGACGGAGGCGGGACTGATGAGTCGGCTGCGGACATCGGCTCCTGGCCCAGAGAGTACGTGGCGGACGTCAGCTAACCGTCAATCAGCTCGTCGAGCGAGGCCACCGCGCGAACGCCGACGGGCACCTCGGCGCCGTCGCGTGCGACCAGCACCGCCTCGATTCCGGCCGCCCGCGCGCCGGCGACGTCGTACTCCACGCTGTCGCCGACGTGCAGCGCGTCGCCGGCCGCGGCCCCCAGCCGCTCGAGCGCCGTGCGGAAGATCGCGGGGTCCGGCTTGGCCACGCCGAGCTCCGCCGAGATGACGACCGTGTCGACCAGCGCGCGCAGCTCCGTGCGCTCGAGCACGTCGTGCAGCGACACGTCCCAGTTGCTGACCACGGCCAGGCGCGCGCCGCGCGCGCGCAGGCGCGCGAGCACGCCGGGGACCTCGGGGTAGGCGCGGAAGCGCACGGCGCCGAGCAGCGCGTCCTCGACGTCGGCAAGCGGGAGGGCGGTGTTCAGGTGCTCCTGGATGACTGCCGCGCAGCGCCGGCGCAGGTCGCGCAGCGCGGCCCAGTTCTTCGCCTCGTCGTGGTGTTCGCGGTAGTAGGCCATCTCGGCGAGCATCGCCCCCCGGGCGGCGTCCTCGCCGACCACCACACCGCGCGCCGCGAGCTCGTCGACGAGGTGCGGCCACGGCTTCTCGAGCTCAAGGAGCGTGCCGAGAGCGTCGAGGAGTACTGCTGTGGGGATACCTTCACGCGCCATGGCCGCGCTCATCGTCGCAGCCGACTCGTCCACGGACCGATACGTCACCGCTGCGCTGACCCTCGCGGGCGCGCTGGTGCTCGTCCTGATCGTGCACCGCGTGCTGCGCGGGCGCGCGAGCAGGCTCGCCGAGACGCTCGGCGGCCCCGACGCCGCGCCGGCGATCGACACCCGCCTGCGCTTCCTGCGCCGCGTCATCGAGGCCTCGATCATCATTGTCGGCCTCGCGCTGGCCCTCGCGCAGTTCACGAGCCTCGACCGCCTCGCCGCGACGGTCCTGGCCTCGAGCGCGATCGCCGCCGCGGTCGTCGGCTTCGCCGCACGCCAGGTGCTGGCCAACGCCATTGCCGGCATGGTCCTCGCGGTCACGCAGCCGCTGCGCATCGGCGACCTCGTGACCTTCGAGGGCGAGACCGGAACCGTCGAGGACGTGTCGCTGACCTACACCTGGCTGCGCACCGGCTCCGACGCGCGGCTGATCATCCCCAACGAGCGCCTGGCCGCCGGCATTCTGCGCAACGACTCGATCCGCTCGCCGATGGTCGCCCTCGAGGTCTCGGCGTGGCTGACGCCCGACGCCGACGAGGCCGCCGCGCTTCAGGCCATCGGAGCGCTCGAGGAGGCCCGGTCGGCGCGCATCGCCGAGGTCACCGATGCGGGCATCCGCATCCAGGTCGGCGGGCCGCCGGTGGCGCCGCAGGAGCGCATCGAGCGGGAAGGCGAGCTGCGGGCACAAACGTTGCGCGCGCTGCGCGAGGCAGGGTGCAGGGGACCACGTGACGAAACCTGATCTACCCTTGAACGCTTCCTGATGTCGAGACGAGAGCGCCAGCGCCGCAAGCGCCGCAACGATTCCGGGCCCGCGAAGATGATCTTCCTGACGCTCGGGCTGCTGGCGACCTGTGCCGTGATCGGCGGCATCGCCGCGATCGCCTGGGTCATCAACGTCGCCAACGGCGCGCCGTCGCTGGACACGAAGAAGCCGATCAACCTCGGCGCGACGTCGCGGGTGTACGCGGCCGACGGCACGCGGCTGGGTTTCATCAACGCCAACACGCTGCGCACCCCGGTCACGTCCGCCCAGATCCCCGACCTTGTACGCCAGGCGACCGTCGCCATCGAGGACCGCCGCTTCTATGACCACAAGGGCGTGGACTTCGAGGGCATCGTGCGCGCCGCGATCAAGAACGCCGAGTCCAAGAAGGACATCCAGGGCGGGTCGACGCTAACAATGCAGCTCGTGCGCAACCTCTACACCGGCGAGCGCGCGCGCACCGGCATGGCCGGCTACAAGCGCAAGATCCGCGAGGCCAAGCTGGCCCAGGAGCTCGAGGACCGCCATCCCGGGCGCCAGGGCAAGCTGTGGATCCTCACGAAGTACGTCAATTCGGTGCCCTACGGCACCGTCGGCGGGCAGACGGCCGTCGGCATCCAGGCCGCCGCGCGGATCTTCTTCGACAAGCCGGCCGAGCGCCTGACCCTGCGCGAGGCCGCGCTGCTGGCCGGCCTGCCGCAGGCGCCCTCCGAGTACAACCCGTTCCTCGACAGGGCGACCGCGACCGCCCGCCGCAACGACGTGCTGCAGCGGATGGCCGACCAGGGCTACATCACGCAGGCCGTCGCCGACAAGACGAAGGCGATGGGGCTCGGCGTCAAGCACAACCGCTACTACACGGCCAAGCGCGAGGGCTACGTCTTCGACTACGTCAAGCAGTACCTCGTCGACAAGTACGGGCTCGACACCGTGCGCCGCGGCGGCCTGCGGGTCGACACGGCGATCGATCTGCACCTGCAGAAGCTCGCCCGCAAGGCGATGGACGGCAACCTCGGGGCGCCCGACCGCGTGGGCGCGATCGTGACGATCGACCCGAAGACCGGCTACGTGAAGGCGATGGCCTCGTCGACGCAGTACGGCGACTCGAAGTGGAATCTCGCCGCGCAGGGCCGGCGCCAGGCGGGCTCGACCTTCAAGGTCATGGTGCTGATGGACGCGCTGCGCCGCGGCGTGAATCCCAACTCGACGAGCTACGTCTCCAAGCCACTCGAGCCCGGCTGGCTGCCCACCGCGCCTTCCTACGAGGTCCACACCTTCGGGCGCACGTACGGCGGCTCGATGAACCTCGTGACGGCGACACTGAAGTCCGACAACACCGTCTATGCCCAACTCGACGCCGACCTCGGCCCCGACACCGTGGCCCAGACCGCGCGCGACATGGGCATCACGAGCCCGCTCCACGGCTATCCCGCCGAGGGCCTCGGCGGCCTGACCAACGGCGTCTCGCCGATGGAGATGGCGCGCGCCTACGCCTCGATCGCCAACGGCGGCTACCGCGTGAAGCCGATCGTCGTCACCAAGGTCACCTTCCCCAACGGTCACGTCGACCGGCTGGGCAAGCCGACGAAGACCAAGGTCTTCGACGACGGCGTCACCTACGAGGCGACGCAGATCCTCGAGAAGAACGTGCAGAGCGGCACCGGTACCCGGGCGCAGATCGGCTGCCCGGCGGCCGGCAAGACGGGCACGGTGGACAACTTCACCGACGCGTGGTTCGTCGGTTTCACGCCGCGGCTGGTGACCTCGGTCTGGGTCGGGCACCCGAAGGACCCCTATCCGCTGGGCCCCAACGCGCAGGGCGGCGCCATCGCGGCGCCGATCTGGGGCGCGTACATGAAGTCGGCCAAGGGCAAGTTCTGCGGCGACTTCCCCAAGCCCAAGGTGCCGTTCACCTCGCACCCGTTCTTCGGCAAGTACTCGCGCCAGGGCGTGAAGGACGCAAAGAAGGACAACGCGACGGGCGCGCCGCAGCCCGAGATCAAGCCGCAGGACAACGGACAGGGCACCGACAACAAGAGCGGCGGCGGCACGAAGTACCCGCCCGACGCCTACGAGTCGCCTCCGCAGGGCACGCCGAACACCCAGCAGACGCCGCCGGGACAGGCGACGCCGGGTACCGGTACGAACGGCGGCACCGGGGCTCCGAGTCCCGGCTGATCGCGCTCACACCCGCCCCACCCCTGACTGCTACGGTCCCGCGTGGCATGGCCAAGGAGGAGAAGGTCGAGTTCGAGGGCGAGGTCATCGAGGCCCTGCCCAACGCCATGTTCCGCGTGAAGCTGGACAACGACCACGTCGTCCTCGGCCATGTGGCGGGCAAGATGCGCCGCTTCCGTATCCGCATCCTGCCCGGTGACCGTGTCCGCGTCGAGCTGTCGCCGTACGACCTCGATCGCGCGCGGATCGTCTATCGGCATCGGTGATGGCGGGAGAGGCGGCCGGCGAGCTCTCGCTCATCGCCGCCTTCGAGAAGCTGCTGCGCCCGCGCTCGGAGCGCATCGTGCGCTGGGTCGGCGACGACGCCGCGGTCGTCCGCGCCCGGCCGTTCGCCGTCACCTCGATCGACGCGATGGTCGACGGCGTGCACTTCCGCCTCGATCACCCGGGCGTGACCGCCGCCGACGCCGGCCACCGCGCGCTCGCCGCGGCCCTCTCCGACCTCGCCGCCATGGGCGCCGACGCCGGCGAGGCCTACGTGGCGATCGGCGTGCCCGGGGACCTGGGCGCCGACGCGGTCCTCGACTGCGTGCGCGCGATGGAGGACCTCGCACGGCGGACGGCGACGACGATCGCCGGCGGCGACCTCGTGCGCGCGCCGGCGTTGACCCTGGCCGTCACCGTGACGGGCTGGGCCGACGCGCGCGAGGACCTCGTCGGGCGCGACGGCGCCCGGCCCGGCGACGCCGTCGTCGTCACGGGTGCGCTGGGCGCCGCGGCGGCGGGCCTGGCCGTACTCGACGGCCGCGCCGACGGCAACCCCGACCTCGTGCGCGCCTACCTGCGTCCCGAGCCGCGCCTGGCCGAGGGCCGCGCGCTCGCGCGCCTGGGCGCCACGGCGATGATCGACCTCTCCGACGGAATCGCGACCGACGCGCGCCACGTGGCCGTGCGCAGCGGCGTGGCCATCGAGATCGACCTCGATGCGCTGCCGCTCGCGCCCGGGGTGGCCGAGGTCGCGGCCCGGCTCGGCCTGGAGCCGTGGGAGCCGGCCGCCACCGGCGGCGAGGACTTCGAACTGTGCGCCTGCCTATCGGCAGACGTCGCCGCCCCCGGCACGACGCGCGTGGGCACGGTGCGCGCCGGCGAGCCCGCCGTGCGCTTCAGCGCGGGCGGCGCGGAGCGCGCGGTGCACGGTTACGAGCACCGCGTCGGCTCACCGCCGGCGGGATCATCGGCGGGCGCGCGGCCCGCATCCGGCGGATGATCGCCTCGGCGACCGCCTCAGGGTCGACGTCGTAGTCCGAGCGCTCGATGCGTGCTTTGAGGGAGTCGATCTTCATCTGCCTTTCCAACGACGGATCGCTACCCGTATCGGACATGTCACACGCTCCGGTTGAGGTCGCTGGCCGACTGTCCGACGCTCACGAGCCGCGCAAGCACCACGATGCGACGAGCGGCAGAAAACAGCGGATGACAGGCGCTGAGCACGAGGCGATCATGACCTACCCGGCGCAGGACGGCCAGATCCGCCGGATCGACGATGCGCGTGCCCTCGACCGCGTAACGGAAGGTGCCGTAGGGCAGGCGCAGGGTCACGGCGTCGCCGCGGCGCAGCGCGTCGATGTGGCGGAACGGGGCCCCGTAGGTCGTGCGATGGCCGGCGATCGCGGTCGTTCCGCGCTGGCCGGGCAGCGGCGTGCGGTCGATCAGGCCGGGGCCGGCCCGCAGGTCGGCGGGCGCGGTGCCGCGCACGACGACCGTGCGCAGGCCGATGCGCGGGATGCGCAGCTCCGCCATCGCCTGGCCGTCGCGGCGCGAGCGCGCCAGCTGACGGGCCCCGGCCGCGACATGGACGCCGTTGGCCAACCGCCGCGGCGTCGCCAGCCCGAGCGCGTGCAGCTGGTTGGCCAGGCGGTGCTGTGCCCGGCTCTCGCGCAGCGCGCTGAGCGGCTCCTGCCAGGCGAGGGTCAACGCCACATCGGCCAGCGCGAGCAGGCCCAGGGCTATGAGCACGGTGCCGAGCGCGCGTCTCACCGGCGCAGCGCGGACTCCGTGCCGCCCAGCGAGCCCGGGCCGGCGTAGGTGATCGGGCCGCGCACCGTGACCTCGTGCGGCTCCGTCGGCGTCGCGGACGTGCGCGCGCGCAGCGCGAGGATCGCCGCGGTCAGCAGGCAGACGACGACCAGGCTCCAGACGGCCCACCCGAAGGGACCGACGATCCCGCCGGCCACGAGCAGCACGCAGAACCACGCGAAGTCGCCCGGCGAGAGGCCGAGCTGGCCGGCGATCGACACGTCGACGAGCACGAACGGCACCGCCGCCAGGACGACAAGCGCGAACGCCAGGACGCGGCGCAGCCGCACCTCGCGCGCCACGACCGCCAGCAGCAGGTGCGCGCCGGGGACCAGCAGCGCCGCCGCGTAGGGGTTGGCCACCCACAGGACGGCGGCCAGCGCGCACCACATGACCAGCAGCGCGATGCCCGCGCCATCGCCCCGCGGCCGGCCGCGCGCTCCCGCGGCGCGCAACAGGACGGGGCGCAGCACCATCCAGGTCAGCACCGCCGCCAGCGCCATGGCGACGAGCGCGGCGATGCCGGTCCCGCCGATGGGGATCGCGCCCGCGGCGACCGGCTCGGGCGGCGTGGCGGGGAGCAGCCCGGTCACGCCGAGGAACCAGCCGAAGGCCAGCGCGATGACCAGTGGGACCGCCGTCGACACCAGCCACCACAGCCACGGCGCGACGGGCTGGTGGCGGCGGCGCACGCGCGCGAAGCCGTCGACGGTGACGAGCACCGGGGCCAGCAGGAACGCGGCGACCAGCAGCCGCACGGCCCACAGCGGCAGGACCTTGCGGACGGTGACCAGCGAGTGACTCGCGCCGCTGCCTTCGAGGTCGGGCGCGTTGTCGAGCGCCGTCAGCGCGCGCAGGGCCGCCCGCCCGAACGCCTGCAAGCGGCCCTGGACAACCGGGTCGCCGGCCCGCGGCGAGCGCTCGCCGCTGACCGAGAGCAGCGCGGCGGCCCGGTCGGCCGCCACCAGCGGGCCCTGCTCGCCGACGGTGACCGGGAAGGCGAGCCGCGCCCATTGCGAGGTCGCGCGCGAGCCGCCGGGATTCGTGGCGGCCTCCTTGCGCACAGCGGCCTCGACCGTGCGCCGCAGCTGCAGCGAGCCGATCCCGTCGCCGGTCGACCAGCCGGTCACGAGCGGCCGGCGCACCGCGGTGCCGCCGAGGTCGCCGAGCACCAGCACGGCGTCGGTCCGCCCACCGAGCCGATCCACCAGATCGCGAGCGCCGCCGAGCCCGGCGGCGCCGCCGCTGGTGGAGACGAAGGTCACCGTGCGGTGCAGGCGCCCGCCGCGTAGGACGCGCGCCAGCTCGACCAGCGCTGCGGTCCCCGACAGCTCGGCCCGCGCCCCGCGCGCGAGCGCGTCTCGGTGGGCGACGACGACGAGCCCCGGGCCCGGCTGGCCGACCTGGCGCGCGATGACGGTCGTCAGCTCGCGCTTGCCGTCGGCCGTCTCGGCGCTGAACGACGGCGTGGTCACCTGGTAGGAGCCCAGGCCACGGAGGACCTGGGCGAGGCGGCGGGCCAGCGCGGCGTCCCCGGAGTCGCCGGCGCGGCGGTCGGGAAAGGCAGTGGCCCAGGCGCTGAGATCGCGGTTGGCGCGCAGTCCCGAGAAGACGTCGGGGTCGAGCGTCGTGCCTATCGGCCGCGGCCGGTCGCTGAGCGAGAACGCGGCCACGATGAGCGCGAAAAGGATCGGGACGAGCGCAGCGCGGTAGATCCGCGGGTCGAGCATGCGAATTCCGGAGGGTAGCTCGGCGTACCCTGTGGAGGGCCAACATGCTCGAGCACACGCCCCGCATCCTCCTGGTCGACGACGAGCAGTCGATCCAGACCCTGCTCTCGTTTCCCCTGCGCAAGGACGGTTATGAGGTCGTGCAGGCCACCGACGGCCGCGAGGCGCTCGCCCGCTTTGGCGAAACGACCTTCGACCTTGTCGTGCTCGACGTCATGCTTCCGCGCCTCGACGGCCTGGAGGTCTGCCGGCGCATGCGGGCCCGCTCCTCGGTACCAATAATCATGCTCACGGCCAAGGCCGAGGAGATCGACAAGGTCCTCGGCCTCGAGCTCGGCGCCGACGACTACATCACCAAGCCGTTCTCGCTGCGCGAGTTCCGCTCGCGCGTCAAGGCGGCGCTGCGCCGGGCGGGGATGGCCCGCCGCGAGCCCGACGACGACGAGCCGCTCGAGGTTCACGAGCTGCGCATCGACCCGGCCAAGCGCGCCGTCGACGTGCGCGGCGTGAACGTGCAGACCACCTACGTCGAGTTCGAGATCCTGCTCGCCCTGGCCACGAGCCCGGGGCGCGTGTGGACGCGCGACATGCTGCTCACGCGGATCTGGGGCGACAGCGCCTACCGCGACCCGCGCACGATCGACGTCCACATCCGCCACCTGCGCGAGAAGCTCGAGCGCGACGCGAAGGACCCGGAGTACCTGTTCACCGTGCGCGGCGTCGGCTACCGGTTCCGCGACACGGATGGCTGAGCCCTCTAGTTGCGCTCGATAACGAACCGACTGGCGCTGCTGTTCTTCGCCATCACGCTGGTGGCGATCGCGGCGGTCTATCTGGGCGTCACCTCGGGCCTGGACGCCGGCGTGCGCGAGCGCAAGCTCGATTCGCTGACGCGCCTGGCAAGCCAGTACAGCCCGCCGATCTGGCAGGCGCTCAACCGCTCGCTGGACCGCAAGGTGCTCGACGCGCGGGTGCGGGCGGCGGCCGACGCCTCGGGCGCGCGCGTGACCCTGCTGGGCGTCAACCGCGGCACGCAGGGCCCGCAGACGTACATCGCCTCGGACTCGACGGCCGAGCACGAGATCACCGACCTGCAGTTCGACGCGGCGCTCGAGGCCGCACGCACCGGCAAGACGGCGCGCGGGACCGAGGCCGGCATGAGCGGCCGGGTGGCCGAAGCGGCCCTGCCGCTGCGCCTGACGCCGCCGGGCGCCAAGCGCGCCGGGGTCTACTACGTCGCGGTGTACTCGTCGCCGCTGGAGGACGTCAGCACGGTGTCCTTCGTGCGCCGGAGGGTGCTCGTCGCCGGCGCCTTCGCGCTGCTCGGCGCGCTGCTGGCCGGCTACCTCGTGGCGAGCGCGTTCAGCCGCCGCATCGTGCGCATGGAGGCCTCGGCGCGGCGCGTGGCGCAGGGCGACTTCGGCGCGCGGTTCGAGTCGGGCGCGCGCGACGAGCTCGGCCAACTCGCCCGCACGCTCGACGCCATGCAGCGCCAGCTCGCCGAGCTCGAGACCGCGCGGCGGCGCTTCATCGCCACGGCGTCACACGAGCTGCGCACGCCGATCTTCTCGCTGAGCGGCTTCCTCGAGCTGCTCGAGGACGAGGAGCTCGACGAGGAGACGCGGGCGGCCTTCCTGCACCAGCTGCGCCAGCAGGTCGATCGCCTGGGCAAGCTCGCCACCGACCTGCTGGACCTCTCGCGCCTGGAGGCGGGCTCGCTGGAGCTGCGCCCGGAGCCGACCGACGTCGGCGAGCTGGCCAAGAACGTGGCCGCCGAGTTCACCCCGGCGCTGGCCGCGCACGAGTCGCACATCGAGCTGCGTTTGTCGGGGGGACGGGTACAGGCCGTGTGCGATCCTGAACGCGTCGCCCAGATCATGCGCATCCTGCTCGACAACGCCCTCAGCCACACGCCGTCGGGCACCGACGTGGTGGTCTCCGCGTCACGCCGCGACGGCAACGTGCGCCTCGCGGTGACGGACTTCGGGACCGGCATCAAGCGCGGCGAGCTCGAGCGCGTGTTCGAGGCCTTCTACACCTCCGACGACGCGCAGGGATCGGGCCTCGGGCTGGCGATCGCCCACGAGCTGGCCGAGCGGATGGCCGGTGAGCTGAGCGCCGAGAGCAACCCCGGCCGCACGACGTTCACGCTGGAGCTGCCGGCATGAGGCGCGGCGTTGCGGCGGTCGCGGCCGGCGCCTTGCTCATGGCCGGCTGCGGCGGCGGCGCGACCAAGACGCAGACGGTCAAGTCGACCACCACCAAGGTCGAGGTCGTCCAGCCGAGCGGCCAGGCCGAGACCGGCTTCGATCCGGGTGCGATCTACGACCGCGAGTCGCCCGGCGTCGTCACCGTGATCTCGACGGGTCTGCAGGACGGCGCCGGCCCCAACGAGGCGGGCCTGGGGTCGGGCTTCGTGGTCTCCGGCGACGGGCAGATCGCCACCAACGCGCACGTCGTCACCAGCGGTGAGGGCCCCGACATCCGCAAGGCCCGGCAGGTCTACGTGCGCTTCGCCGACGGCAACCAGGTGCCCGCGCAGGTCAAGGGCTTCGATCCGTTCGCCGACGTCGCCCTGCTCAAGGTCGATCCGGCCGGCCTGACCCTGCGCGCGCTGCCGCTCGGCACCACGCGCGATCTGCACGTCGGGGCGCCGGTGGCCGCCATCGGCAGCCCGTTCGGCAAGGAGCAGTCGCTGTCGGTCGGCGTCGTGTCGGCGCTCGACCGGTCGATCCAGTCCCTGACCGGCTTTGACACCACGGGCGCGATCCAGACCGACGCGGCGATCAACCACGGCAACTCCGGCGGGCCGCTGCTCGACGCGCACGGCCGGGTGCTGGGGATCAACGCCCAGATCGAGACCGAGAGCGGCGACGGCAGCGGCGTCGGCTTCGCGGTGCCTGTCGACACCGTCAAGCGCTCGCTGGATCAGCTGCGCCGCGACGGCCGCGCACGCTACGCCTACCTCGGCGTGTCGAGCGTCGCGGTCTACCCGCAGCTCGCGCAGCACTTCGACCTCGGGGCGCGGGCCGGCGCGTGGATCCAGGACGTCACCGAGGACGGCCCCGCCGAGCACGCCCACCTGAAGGCGGGCGCCGGCGACGAGCGCTTCCAGGACCAGGACTTCAGCCCGGGCGGCGACGTCGTGACGGCCGTGCAGGGCAAGCCGATCCGCGGGGAGAGCGACCTGGCCAAGGTCCTGCTCGCCTACAAGCCGGGCGACACGGTGACCCTCGACATCAATCGCAGCGGCCGGCACAAGCAGGTTCGCGTCACGCTCGGCGAGCGGCCGCTCGGCTCGCCGCGGGCGGGCTGACGCAGCTACGCGCCTGCCGTCGCAGCTACTCTCGCGCGCGTGCTTCAGCCGGTCGCCGTCGGGTCCAAGACCCTTGCGGACTACACCCATATCGTCGGTCGCGACCTCATCGAGGAGGTCCGCGCGCTCGCCGAGCCGCTGCAGGGCTCGCGCGTGGTGCACGTGTCGGCGACGGCGTTCGGCGGCGGCGTCAGCGAGATCCTGTACACGCTCGTCCCGCTGATGAAGGACGTCGGCCTCGAGGTCGAGTGGCAGGTCATCTACGGCCGCGAGGAGTTCTTCAACGCGACCAAGCTGATGCACAACGCGCTGCAGGGCGCGCCGGAGGACCTCACCGCGGAGCACTGGGACACCTGGCGGCGCTACAACGAGATGAACGCGCGCGAGCTCGTGGGCGGGTGGGACGTCGCGTTGATCCACGACCCGCAGCCGGCGGCTCTGCACACCCTCGTGCCCGAGAAGGCGCGCGGCTGGGTGTGGCGCTGTCACATCGACATGTCCTCGCCCAACCAGGACACCATCGGCACGCTGCTCCCGTACATCGCGACGTACCCGCAGTCGGTCTTCCACGTCCGCGACTACGTGCCGGCGGGGATGGACGGCCACGTCAACGTCGTGCCGCCCGCCATCGACCCGCTCGCCCCCAAGAACATGGCCCTGTCACCCGAGGACGCCGCCTACGTCTGCGAGCAGTTCGGCATCGACGTCGACCGGCCGCTGATGACGCAGGTGTCGCGCTTCGATCCCTGGAAGGACCCGCTCGGGGTGATCGACGCCTACCGGCTGGTCAAGGAGCAGATCCCGTCGGTGCAGCTCGCGCTGGTCGGCTCGATGGCGTCCGACGACCCCGAGGGCTGGGACTTCTTCAACGCCACCATCGCCCACGCCGGCGGCGACCCGGACATCCACATTCTCAACAACTTCAACAACGTCGGCTCGATCGAGGTCAACGCCTTTCAGTCGCAGTCCGACGTGCTCATCCAGAAGTCGACGCGCGAGGGCTTCGGGCTGACGGTGACCGAGGCGATCTGGAAGGGCCGGCCGTTCATCGGCGGCAACGTCGGGGGCATCCCGCTGCAGGTGGAGAACGGCGTGAGCGGCTATCTCGTGGATTCTGTGGAGGCCTGCGCGGACCGCACGCTCGACATCCTGCGCGACCCCGCGCTGGGCAAGGCCCTCGGGCGCCGTGGCAAGGAGCACGTGCGCAAGCACTTCCTCACGCCGCGCTACCTGCGCGACTATCTGAGGATCTTCACGGAGCTGCTGGGAGAATAGGTTCGTGCCCGAATCACGCGGTCCACTCGTCCTGGTATCCAACCGTGGCCCGGTGACCTTCCAGGACGACGGCAGCGCGAAGCGCGGCACCGGCGGGCTCGTGACGGCGCTCACCGGGCTGGCGTCGCACCGCGACGCGGTCTGGATCGCCTCGGCGTTGACGGAGGCCGATGCGCGCAAGGCGTCAGAGGAAGGCGGGGCGTTCGCCGTGCGCTCGCCGGCGGGCGCCGAGTACCAGGTGCGATTGGTCGTCAGCGACCCCGACGCCTACGACCGCTTCTACAACATCTTCGCCAACCCGATGCTGTGGTTCATCCAGCACTACCTCTGGGACCTCTCCAACGCCCCGGACGTCCGGCGCAACGAGGTGGAGGCCTTCGAGTACGGCTACAACGTGGTCAACGAGGACCTGGCGAGCGCGGTCATCGAGGAGATCGCCGACGACGAGGAGCCCGTCGTCATGGTCCACGACTACCACCTCTACACGCTGCCGGCGCTGGTGCGCCGCGCGCGCCCGGACGTCTTCCTGCACCACTTCGTGCACATCCCGTGGACGCAGAGCGACGCCTGGCGGGTGCTGCCGGGGAAGATCCGCGAGGAGATCTACCACGGGCTGCTGGCCAACGACATCATCGGCTTTCACACCTCGTCGTACCGGCGCAACTTCCTGCAGTGCTGCCGGGACCTGATGGGCCTGGAGGTCGACTTCGACGCCGGCGTCGTGCAGTTCGAGGACCGTGAGGTGTGGGTGCGTTCGTACCCGCTGCCGATCGATGCCAAGGCGCTGTTCGGCGTCGCCGAGTCGGAGGGCGTCGCGCGCCATGAGGAGGAGCTGCTGCGCCGTCGCCGCGACCACCTGATCCTGCGCGTCGACCGCGCCGACCTGTCCAAGAACGTGCTCCGCGGCTTCTCGTCGTTCGATCTGTTCCTGGAGCAGCACCCGGAGTTCCACGAACGCGTGACGTTCATCGCGCAGCTCATGCCGTCGCGGACGGACGTGCCCGAGTACGCCGAGTACCTGGAGAAGATCGAGGCGCTGGTCGCGGTCGTCAACCACCGCCACGGCACGCCGGACTGGATGCCGATCGACCTCAAGCTCCGCGACGACCTCGACGAAGCCGTCGCCTCGTACAAGCACTACGACGTGATGATGGTCAACGCGATGTTCGACGGCATGAACCTCGTCGCCAAGGAAGGCCCGCTCGTCAACGAGCGCCACGGCGTCTCGATCTTGAGCGAGAACACGGGCGCCCACGAGGAGCTGGGCGAGTTCGCGCTGTCCGTGAACCCCTTCGACGTGCAGGAGCTCGCGGACGCGATCTACTCGGCCCTGGTCATGTCCCCGGAGGCCCGCGAGCGCCGCGCCCGCGGCCTGAAGG
>DATBKW010000118.1:0-4963 GCA_036555665.1 Solirubrobacteraceae bacterium
TCGCCTGCGCGCGCGCCAGCGCCGCCTCGACGTCGAGCAGCGCCTGCAGCCAGGCTTCGTCGCCGACCGCCGCGCGGGCGCCCCCGCGGGCGAGGACCCCGTCGAAGAGCCCCATCAGCCGCCGGC
This sequence comes from Solirubrobacteraceae bacterium, assembly GCA_036555665.1. Classification (GTDB taxonomy): domain Bacteria; phylum Actinomycetota; class Thermoleophilia; order Solirubrobacterales; family Solirubrobacteraceae; genus JAOPZW01. The sequence goes on from DATBKW010000118.1 coordinate 127, forward strand.
GTCGGCCTCGGCGAGGACGCGCTGGGCGACGGCGAAGGCGCTGTTGGCCGCCGGCACGCCGGCGTAGATCGCGCCGTGCAGCAGGATCTCGCCGATCTCGTCGGGCGTCAGGCCGTTGCGCAGCGCGGCGCGCACGTGCATCCCGAGCTCCTCCTCGGCGCGCAGCGTCATCAGCGCCGTCAGCGTGATCGCGCTGCGCATCCGGCGGTCGATGCCCGGACGCGTCCACACCTCGCCCCACGCGCAGCGGGTGATGTAGTCCTGGAAGGCGGCCGTGAAGTCCGTCGTGCGCGCCTGTGCGCGGTCGACGTGCTCGTCGCCGAGCACCTCGCGGCGCACGGTCATCCCCGCCTCGTGACGCTCGTCGTCAGACGGCGAAGAAGACGGTCTCATCCGGTCCCTGAAGATGAATGTCGTGCTCGTAGCCGTCGCCGGTCGGTTCGGCGATGAGCGTCGCCCGCGCGTCCTCGTCGAGGCCCGAGAGGACCGGGTCGGCCGCGTTGGCCCCGGCCTCGTCGCCGAAGTACAGGCGCGTCACGACGTGGTTGAGCAGGCCGCGGGCGAAGACCGCGAGGTCCAGGTGGGGCGCCTGCGTCGCGCCCTCGGGGCCGGGCACCGGGCCCGGCTTGAGGGTCAGGATCGCCCAGCGGCCCTCGGAATCGGTGCCCGAGCGCCCGAAGCCGCGAAAGCCGGCCTCCTTGGGGTCGGCCTGCCAGCTTTCCACCATCGCGTCGGGGATCGGCTCGCCGGCGCCGTCGACCACGCGCCCGCGCAGCCAGACGGCGCCCTCGGTCCCCTCGGCGACCACGTAGGGCCCGTCGGCGTAGGGCAGCTCGATGGCGAAGAACGGGCCGACGGTCTGCGACGGGGTGACGCTCATTCGTCCTCCATCGGCGTGGCGCCGTTCCCGCGCAGGACGATGTCCCACTGGAAGGCCAGCGCCCATTCGGGCACGGTCTTGTCGAGGTCGAAGCGGCAGATCATCCGCCGGCGCGCCGCCTCGTCGCGCACCGAGTTGTAGATCGGGTCCTGGAAGAACAGCGGGTCGCCCGGGAAGTACATCTGCGTCACCAGGCGCTGCACGAAGGCGCGCCCGAAGACCGAGAAGTGGATGTGCGCGGGGCGCCAGGCGTTGTGGTGGTTGCCCCACGGGTAGGCGCCGGGCTTGATGGTGATGAAGCGAAAGCGGCCCTCGGAGTCGGTCAGGCAGCGGCCGCCGCCGGAGAAGTTGGGGTCAAGGGGCGCGGGGTGCTGGTCGCCCGCGTGGCGGTAGCGCCCGGCGGAGTTGGCCTGCCAGACCTCGATCAGCGTGTGGGGAACCGGCCGGCCGCCGTCCTCCAGGACGCGCCCGTAGACGATGATCCGCTCGCCGAGCGGTTCGCCGGAGTGCTGGCGCGTGAGGTCGGCATCGCCTTCCTTGACGCGGTCGGAGCCGAACACCGGGGCGGTGACCTCGGTGAGCATCTGCGGCAGCGGCACGAACGGCCGCGACGGGGCGCGCAGGCGCGTCGACCGGTAGTCGTCGTAGTCGAGCGGCGGATGGGCGCCCTCGTCGGCCGGCCGGAAGGCGGGGACGACGAGATCCGAGGGGCGGCGGACTGTGTCAGACATGGTGTGATCGACATCCTCGCACGATCACCTCGGAGGCCGAACGTCCCTCATGTAACAACCTAGTTGGTACGTCACGGACGTTCGATGGGAATGTGCGAGCCTTCAGGTCCGATGCTTGTCCACGTCCGCCTCTTCGCCGCGCTGCGTGAGCGCGCCGGCCGCGACCAGCTCGAGCTCGAGCTGCCCGACGGCGCGCGCGTCGCCGACGCCCTGGCGGCGGTGGGCGACCTCGCCCGCGACCTGCCCCTCGTGCTCGCCGTCAACCGCGAGTACGCGCCGCAGGATCAGCTGCTGCAGGCCGGCGACGAGCTGGCGCTGATCCCTCCGGTCTCCGGCGGCGCGGCCACCGCGCCGCACGTGGCCGTGCGCGGCGAGCCGCTGTCGCTCGATGCATTGGCCGCCGCCGTGCGCGACCCGCGGGCGGGCGCCGTGGTCACCTTCAGCGGCGTCACCCGCGAGGTCGACCATCTCGACTACGAGGCCTACGCCGAGATGGCCGCCGAGCAGATCGAGGCGATCGTCGCCGCGGCCATCGAGCGCCACGGCCTGTGCGCGGCCGCCGCCGAGCACCGGATCGGCCGCGTCCCGCGTTCGGAGGCGTCGGTTATCGTCGCCGCCAGCGCCCCCCACCGCGCCGAGGCCTTCGCCGGCGCCCGCGAGATCATCGACGAGATCAAGCGCCGCGCGCCGATCTGGAAGCGCGAGGAGGGCGAGTGGGTGCCGGGGAAGGCACCGCCGGCGCCCTAGCCGGGCCCGTTGCCGTTGGGCTGCGCGTAGTCCTCGGGCTCGGGGACGTCGTCGCGCACCATGAAGGTCACGCGGCCCTCGTCGACCTCGGCGTCGAGCACCTTGTCGTCGAGGAACCCGGCCACGTGCGGCTCGAGGTACACGGTGGCGCCGTCGTCGTCGATCTTCTCGTCCTCGGGCTCGGGCTCGTCCACGAGCGCGAGCTCCAGGGCAGTGCCTTCGGGCGTCTCCGGACCGGGGCTGATGCGGATGCCCGTCGCCTCCGGATCATCGGTCTGCGCGCTGAGCTGACGGATCGCCTCGGAGGCGATCGGAGTGAGGGTGAGCATCATCAGGCGCTACCCAGGCTCCGGCTACCCAAACCGCATCGGTCGCACTACGACAGCCGGCGCAGGCGCTCCGCCAGCCCGTCGCGCACACGCGGCCAGTCGTCGTCGATGACCGAGTACCACGCCGTGTCGCGCACGCCGATGCCCGGGATGATGCGGTGCTTGCGGTGCACGCCCTCGAACGTCGCACCGAGGCGCTCCATGGCACCGCGCGAACGAGCATTGGACTCGTGGGTCTTCAACTCGACGCGGATGCACCCGAGGACGTCGAAGGCGTAGCCGAACATCAGCAGCTTCGCCTCGACGTTGGCGCCCCCGCCCCACGCGGGCGGTGACAGCCACGTCGACCCGATCTCGAGGCCGCGATCGGCCGGGCGCAGCGCCATGTAGCGCGTCATGCCCACGGCCTTTCCGCTGCGCGCGTCGACCGTGGCGAAGGCGAACTCCTCGCCGGCGGCGGTGGCCGCGCGCGCCTCGTCGAGGTAGGACCGGAAGTCGGCGCGGGTGGTGAGGTGCGCCATCACCCAGGTCCAGATCTCCGGGGGCCTGGAGGCCTCCCAGAGGTCGTCGTCGTGCTCGCGGCCCAGCGGCTCGAGGCGCACGATCCGCCCGACCAGTGGCGGAGCGAGCGGATCGGGCCAGTCGCTCAGAGCGCGCCCCCGGCGGTCGGCGGCGCCGTCGGGTCTGCGTCCTCGGCGCCCGGGTGCTCGCGCGCCAGGTAGTCCTCGGCGAACATCGGGTTCTCGCGCGAGCGCTCGACCACGCGCAGCAGGTCGGACATCGTGGCGACCTCCTCGACCTGCTCCTTGAGGAACCACAGCGTGAACTGCTCGGAGAGGTAGTCGCCCTCCACGCGGGCGACCTTGGCGAGGTCCTCGATCTGGTCGGACACGCGGCGCTCCTGCTCGAGCGCGAGCTCCACGGGCTCGACGATGTCGCCGAAGCTCGTGCGCGGCGCCTCGACACCCGGGATCGTGGCGTCGGCGCCCGCGTCGAGCAGGTACTGGACCATCATCAGCGCGTGGTTGCGCTCCTCGAGCGCCTGCGCGTAGAAGAAGGCGGCCAGTCGCGGCAGGGTCTCGGCGTCGTAGTGCACCGCGATGGCCACGTACTGCTGGTGGGCGCCGAACTCGTTGGCGATCTGCTGGTTGAGGCGTTCGACGAACGCGGTGGCAGGCATAGGCCTGCACGCTAGCCGAGCACGCGACAACGTAGGCTTCATGCCCATGCCCACCTGTCTCGTCACCGGTGGCGCCGGGTTTCTGGGCTCCCACCTGTGCGACGAGCTCTTGCGCCGCGGCCACCGGGTCATCTGTGTCGACAACTTCGAGACGGGCTCGCTGGCCAACATCGAGCACATCCGCGCGCCCGAGTTCCGTTTCGAGCACGCCGACATCATCGCGCCGTACTTCGTCGACGAGCCGATCGACGTCGTCTACCACGCCGCCTCGCCGGCGTCGCCGATCGACTACCTGCGCCTTCCGCTGCACACGCTGAAGGTCGGCTCGCACGGCACGCACCACACGCTGGGCCTGGCCAAGGCCCACCGGGCGCGCTTCCTGCTCTTCTCCACCAGCGAGGTCTACGGCGACCCCGAGATCCACCCGCAGTCCGAGGACTACTGGGGCAACGTCAACCCGATCGGCCCGCGCGGGGTCTACGACGAGGCCAAGCGCTACGCCGAAGCGCTGACGATGGCCTACCACCGCCAGCAGGGCGTGGACACGGGAATCGTTCGTATTTTCAACACCTATGGGTCGAGGATGAGGCCCCACGACGGGCGTGCGATCCCGACCTTCCTGCGCCAGGCGCTGACCGATCGCCCGCTCACCGTCTTCGGCGACGGGTCCCAGACGCGCAGCTTCTGCTACGTCGACGACCTCATCGCCGGCATCATCGCGCTGGCCGAATCCGGCGAGCATCAGCCGGTCAACGTCGGCAACCCGGACGAGTACACGCTGCTCCAGCTGGCCGAGGCCGTGATCGAGGTGACCGAGTCCGGCTCGGATATCGTCTACGAGGCCCTGCCCCTGGACGACCCCAAGGTCCGCCAGCCCGACATCACCCGCGCCCGCGAATTGCTCGGATGGGAGCCGAGAGTGTCGCTGCACGAAGGCCTGCGTCGCACGATCGACCAGGCCGGAATTGAC
>DATBKW010000119.1:0-4114 GCA_036555665.1 Solirubrobacteraceae bacterium
GATTGCACCTGGTCGAGCGTGTCCTGCGCGGATTGGAGGTTGGCCTGCGCCTCGGCGACCTGGACCTTGGCGGCGCTGTCGTCGAGCTTGGCGAGGACCTCGTCCTTGCCGACGTGCTCGCCCTCCTTGACGTAGATCTTCGTGATCTCGCCGCTGGTGGCGAAGTCCACGTCGACCTGGTTGGCAGGGGAGAGGTTGCCGCTGCCGGACACCGTCGACTGAACGACGCCGCGCGCGACGGTGACCGTCCGCTCCTGCGCACTGGAGGTCGACGGCGACCCGACGACGAGGACCGCGGCGACCACGGCACCCGCCGCGAGCGCGGCGAGCACGATCGTCATCAAGGCAGGCCTGCGCGCCATGTTCAGCTCTCGTTCGTCGTCGAGGTGCCGCCGTTCGGGGGAGCCCCGCCCTGCCCGCCACCGTTCGGGAAGGTCACGCCGCATTTCTGCAACGCCGCGCGCAGCTTCTGGAACTGGGCGGAGTTGCCGTTGGGGCGCTGCCCGTTGGGGCGCTGCCCCTGGCGGTTCGGCGATTGGCCGTTTGGCGGCTGGCCGTTCTGCGGGCGCCTGAAGGTCGGGATCGTGATGCCCTGCTTCTTCAGGCAGGCCTGCACCTTCGGATCCTGCAGGAAGGCGCCGCGCGCCCCGTCTGGGCGCTGCTGCCGGCCGGCGTTGGCCGAGGACGGGGACGGCGAATCGCTGCCGCAAGCAGCGACGCCGATGGCGGTGACAAGGACGCAGGCGCCAGCGACGACGCGCGCCGCGCGGCGGGAAATCGATCTATGACGAGCCAAGATGAGGCGACTGAACCAGCCGCCTCGAAGAGGAGCTGAAGAACTGGTACGTCAGTCGCCGGCGCTGAACGAGGTCTCGCTCAACTCCGACGCCATGAGGGTCGAGAAGGCCAGCAGCTCGCGGTGTGTGAGCATCTCGAGGACGTCCCAGACGCCGTCCGTTCCGGCGCGGTCGCAGAGGCCGCAGAGGGCGTCCATCGCCGTGTTCGCGGTCGCCAGCCAGTTCTCGCGCACCTCGCGTGGGGTGTCCACCCGCAGCTCCAGCAGCCGGGCGCCGCGGATCAGGCCGGCGATCTCCTCGGGCTCAAGCACGATGCGCTCGCTCATGACCAAAGCGTAGGCATCGCAGGCCGCCGGTAGGCTGCGTGCGGCTCGTCCATGCCCCAGATCCCGGTCAACATCGCCGACCACGTCGGCAACACGCCGATGATCCGGCTCGCGCGGCTGGTGCCCGACGGCGTCGACGCCGAGCTCTACGGCAAGCTCGAGGCGTTCAATCCCGGCGGCTCGGTCAAGGACCGCATCGGGGTCGCGATGCTCGACGCCGCCGAGCGCGACGGCCTCATCGAGCCGGGCCGGACGACGATCGTCGAAGCGACGTCCGGCAACACGGGCATCGCGCTGGCCTTCTGCTGCGCGGCCAAGGGCTACGACCTGTCGATCTTCCTGCCGCAGGGCATGAGCCGCGAGCGCGAGGCGCTGCTGCGCCTCTACGGCGCGCGCGTCGAGCTGGTCGAGTCGCTGGGCGGCATGACTGAGGCGGTGGACGCCGCCCGCGCCGCCGCGCGCGACGACGACGTCTTCCTGCCCGATCAGTTCTCCAACCCCGCCAATCCCGAGGCCCATCGCACCGGCACCGGCCCCGAGATCCTGGCGGCGCTCGACGGCAAGGTCGACGTCTTCGTCGCCGGCGTGGGCACCGGTGGGACGATCACCGGCGTCGGCGAGGCCCTGAAGGCGCACAACCCGAAGGCGAAGGTGATCGGCGTGGAGCCGCAGTCGTCGGCGGTGTTGTCGGGCGGCGCGGCGGGCCCGCATCGTATCCAGGGGATCGGGGCGGGCTTCGTGCCGGCGGTGCTCGACACCGAGGTGCTCGACGAGGTCATGACGTGCTCGGACGAGGACGCGATCGCGATGGCCCACGAGGCTGCCGCGCGCGAGGGCATCCTGGCGGGGGTGTCGTGCGGCGCCGCGCTGTGGGCCGCGTTGCAGGTGGCGGAGCGGCCGGAGTCGCGCGGCAAGCGGATCGTCACCGTCCTGCCCGACTCTGGCGAGCGCTACATCTCGCTGCCGTTCTTCGCGCCGCGCGATCAGGCGGCCGCGGGCTGAGAAGCGAGCACGTCCCGCTCGCCCAGGCACCACGCCTCCATCTCCGGCCACGGCCCGTAACCGGCCTCGACGTTGATGTGGCCCGCGCCCTCGAGCAGCTCGACGGTCAGCCCGAGCGGCTGCGCCCAGTAGCGGGCGGCGTTGTCGCCGGGGCAGTACGGATCGTTGTCGGTGCAGATCAGGCGGGTCTCGCGCGCGGCCAGCGCGACAGCCTCGCGGTCGGCGCCGGTCGGGTAGAAGCCGGCGAGCTCCGGCACGGCCGCGCCCGGGCAGGGCGGAGCCACCAGAGCGACCCGGTCGACTCGCCGCGACGGCGCGAGGCGCGCCGCCTCGCGCAGCCACAGCACGCAGCCCAGCGAATGCGCGACGACGACGCGCTCGTCGTCCTGTCGAGCGGCCAGCCGTCCGAGCTCGGAGCGAAAAACCATGCCCCAGCGATCGGGGCAGGGCTCGTCGCAGGCCGGCAGTTCCGGGTACTGGACGTGGTGGCCCGCCGCACGCAGCCGCCCGGCGAGCCAGGTCTGCCAGTGTTCGGGGCCCGAACCCTGCCATCCATGCAGGATGAGGAAGCGCACCCGGCTATCGTACGACCATGTTCGGGCTCGGCACCCTGCGTCGTGTCGCCGGCGAGGTCCGCCGCGACGTCGCCGCAGCCCACGATCGCGACCCCGCCGCGCGCGGCGTCTCGTCCGTGGAGATCCTCGCCAGTTGGCCCGGCGTCCACGCGCTGCTGGCCCATCGCGTCCTGCACGCGCTGCACCACGCCGGCGTGCCGCTGGTGCCGCGCGTGCTGAGCACCGCGACTCGCGCGGTGACCAACATCGAGATCCACCCGGCAGCGAACATCGGCGACGCGCTGTTCATCGACCACGGCACCGGTGTCGTCATCGGCGAGACGGCCGAGATCGGCGACAACGTCACGCTCTACCAGGGCGTCACCCTCGGCGGCACCGGCTTCGCCACCGGCAAGCGCCATCCGACCGTCGAGGACAACGTGACCATCGGATCCGGAGCGAAGCTCCTCGGCCCGATCACCGTCGGCCACGGCGCGAAGATCGGCGCCAACTCGGTGGTCATCACCGACGTCCCGCCCAACGCGACTGTCGTGGGGAACCCGGGCCACGTCGTGCGCGTCGACGGGCGCAAGGTCGAGGGCCCCGACGCCGACTGGATCCACCTTCCCGACCCGGTCGCCGACGCCATCAAGGGCTTGGCCAGCCGCATCGAGGCGCTCGAGCACGCGGTGGCCGAGATGGCCGGCCACGAGGCGCAGTCGCCGGGCGACGTGCGGGCGCTGCGCCCAGTTCAGGGCCGAAATCCCGCGGGCGGGTAGCGCCCTCGGCCGCCGGCGAGCCGAGGCGGCAGGAGAGAGCGCGCCCCGGCTCGCCGCGTGTGGGGCGTCAGCTGACGGCGGATCGGCCGCGCAAGAATTCCGTCTCGTCGGTGCGAGGCTCGATCCCGATCGCCTGGAGCATCGCCTGGCGGGCCTGAAGCTGATGCGGCTTGACATGCTGGGCCGGCTCGCGGGTGACGCCGCCGTTGCCGCCCACCGTCCAGCTGACGTACTTGGCCATCGTCCAGTGCGGCATGCCGTCGAGCTCGAGTTCGAGCAGCCCGGCGCCGAATGCGATACCGCGCGCAGGACCGAGCCGCCAGTGGACGTCGAGCGCTTCGGCCTTGCGGCCCGCCGCGACATGCTCGAGATAGCGGACGATGTACGGCTGCTCGGGTGACTGCCAGAGCTCCCAGTGCGAAGGGGAGAGCCACCGAACGCCATACTCGCGCTGCAGCAGCGGCAGCGCGCCGAGCAAGGCCGGCGTCCCGATGCCGATCTCCAGGCGCCCGGCAAACATCTGCAGCGCCCCGAAGAGGATCTGCGGCATCCACGTCGTCACCGTCACCGCGCGGACCGTGTCGAGCGCCGCCAGGCGCGCGTAGGCGCCCCACGGCACCCCGCCACCGAGCTCAGGCGGGAAGCCGACCGCGCCG
>DATBKW010000120.1:0-42092 GCA_036555665.1 Solirubrobacteraceae bacterium
GACGCGGGCCTGACCGGGCGCAAGATCATCGTCGACACCTACGGCGGCATGGCCCGCCACGGCGGCGGCGCCTTCAGCGGCAAGGATCCGTCCAAGGTCGACCGCTCGGCCGCGTACGCGGCGCGCTACGTGGCCAAGAACCTGGTCGCGGCCGGCCTGTCCGAGCGCGCCGAGGTCCAGGTCGCCTACGCCATCGGCGTCGCCCACCCGGTGTCGGTGATGGTCGAGACGTTCGGCACCGAGAAGGTCGGGCGCGGGCAGATCCAGCAGCTCATCGACGAGCACTTCGATCTGCGTCCGGGCGCCTTCCGCGAGTCGCTGAAGCTGCACCGCCCGATCTACCAGAAGACCGCTGCCTACGGCCACTTCGGTCGTGAGGACCACGACTTCACCTGGGAGCGCACCGACAAGGCCGCGCAGCTGCGCGAAGCGGCGGGGCTGGGCGCCGGCGCGACCGTTTGACGTCTCCGACCGTGCCTGGGAATCTTGTCTTCCCATGCCGTCGGTGACCGTCAACGGCGCCGAGCTTCACTACGAGGTGCGGGGCGGCGGGCCCCCGGTCCTGCTCGTCATGGGCGCCACGGGCGTCGGTGGCCACTTCGACCAGGTCGCGTCGCTGCTCGCCGACGAGTTCACGGTGGTCACCTACGACCGCCGCGGCAACGGGCGCAGCCCCCGCCCCGACGGCTGGACGGAGACCTCGACCGCGGAGCAGGCCGCCGACGCGGCCGCGCTGCTGGAGGCCCTCGGGCTGAGCCCGGCGGCCGTTTTCGGCACGAGCACCGGCGCGGTCTTCGTGCTCGGGATGCTGGTGGACCGCCCCGAGGCCGTGCGAGGGGCCATCCTCCACGAGCCGGGGCTGTTCGTCCTCTTCGACGATCCCGACGGCACGCGCGCGGCCGTCCGGGAGGCTGTGGCCGAGGCGATGCAGGCGGGCGGGCCGCCGGCCGCGCTGGAACGCTTCTGGGCCTTCGTCACCGATGACGCCTGGGAGGACATCGAGCCAGGCCTGCGCGAGCAGATGATCGCGAGCGCGGACACGTACTTCACCTACGAGCGCGGGCGCTTCGACGCCGACGTGCCCGCCGACGACGCCCTTGCCGGCATCGCCGTACCGGTCGAGGTGATGGCGGGCGACAGCACCCGCCCGTTCTTCGTGCAGGCCTCGCGGCGCCTGGCCGAGCGGCTCGGGGTCGAGGTCAGGCGCGTCGCGGGTGGGCACATCCCGTACCACCACCATGCGCCCGAGCTGGCGGAGGCCATGCGGCCGTTCCTGCGGGAGGTGAGCAGGGCAAGCGCCTAGGCTGGCGGACATGAGTGCTCTGTCCGCCGGCGTGCAACGCGAGGAGCTCGTCGAGGCCGAGCAGCAGGTCTCGCCGCTCGAGCTCTTCTTCGACCTCGTCTTCGTCTTCGCGATCACCCAGGTCACGACCTTCATCGCGCACGGCGCCACGTGGACAGCGCTGTTCGAGGGGCTCGCGATCCTCTCGGCCCTGTGGTTCGCCTGGGAGTCCTACGTGTGGCTGGCCAACCGCGCGGCATCCGACGAAGGGCCGATGCGTGTCGTGCTGCTGGCGGCGATGGGCGCGCTCCTCATCGCGTCGCTGGCCGTGCCGCGCGCCTTCGGCGACGACGGCCTGGTCTTCGGCGTCGCCTACTTCGCGGTGCGCGCGATGCACCTTGTCGCCTTCCGCATCGTCGCGCGCGACGACCCGGACCTTCAGCGAGTCATCGGGCGCCTGGCGACGACCATCGTGCCGGCCGCGGCGCTCATCGTCGTCGCCGGGGCCCTCGACGGGACGGCGCAGGCACTGTGCTGGATCGCCGCGCTGAGCATCGACTACGGCGGGCTCGTCGTGCGGGGCGTCGAGGGCTGGCGCGTTGTCGCGGGGCACTTTGCCGAGCGCCATGGCCTGGTCATCATCATCGCCCTGGGCGAGTCGATCGTCTCCGTCGGCGTCGGCGTGGGCGCCCTGGACCTCGACGCCGGGATCATCACCGCGGCTCTGCTGGGCATCGCGGTCGCCTCGGCCATGTGGTGGGCGTACTTCGACGTCGTCGCGCGCGTCGCCGAGCGCCGGCTGCGGGCGGCGCCGCCCGACGAGCAGGTCCGCATCGCGCGCGACTCCTACACCTACCTGCACCTGCCGATGGTCACGGGGATCGTGCTCTTCGCGCTGGGGATCAAGAAGCTGCTGGGGCACGTCGACGCCGACCTCGACGCCGTGCCCGCAACGGCCCTGTGCGTGGGGCCGGCGATGTATTTCCTCGCGCTGAGCGCGTTCAAGCGCCGCAACATCGGCTCGTTCAACCAGCCGCGGCTGGTGGCGGCCATCGTGCTCGTCGTCCTCGCGCCGGTGACCACGGGGATCCCGGCGCTCGTCGCGCTGGCGCTTGTCGCCCTCGTGTGCTGCGCCTTGATCGGCTACGAGTCGGTGCGCTACGCCGAGGCGCGCGACCGCATCCGCCACGGCGCTGGGTAGTTGGGCAGCGCCCGGCGCATCAGGCCGCCGTCAGTTGACGGCGGCGGCCTGAGCGGCGGCGGCGCGCGCCTTGCGCGTCACCGGGACCTGGGGGCGGACGGCCTCGGCGTGCACCCGCAGCAGGTCGACGACCGCGGCGGTGTGCTCGAACGGGTCGGCGATCACGGCGCCGGTGTCGAGCGAGACGGCGGCGACGATCTCGTCATCGACCTCGGCGACGAACAGCTCGCCGCTGGGGAGGCGCCTTGAGTCCAGGGCGGCCAATCGCTCCAGTGCACGCAGGTCGGCCGGGTGGGCGTGACGGATCGTCACGGTCTCCGGCTGCTGCTCAGCAGCGGGGCGCTCGTCGGTCGTGTGCGCGCTGCGGCGGAAGCGCTGGGCGTCGTCGGACTGGTAGCGGGAGAGGGTGCGGAGCAGGTTGTCGTTGAACATGAACAGCATCATGGACTGCGACCGGTGCGCGCACATCGGGCGGATGGTGTCGCTTCACGGTCGCGATGCCTTACCTGCTGCGGCCGACACCTTACGGGGCGATTTGCAGGGGTTTTACGCCTCTTCGATCTCCGTCTGCAGGCGCTCGAAGCGCTCGCGGGCCGGACAGGTGGCCACGTGGTCGTTGACCAGCCCGCAGGCCTCCATCGCCGCGTAGACCGTGGTGGGGCCGACGAAGCGGAAGCCCGCGCGCTTGAGCGCCTTGGCCAGCGCGACCGCCTCGGGGGTGTGGGCCGGGACGTCGGCGAAGCTCTTCGGCGCCGGCCGTGACGGTGGCCGGTGCGACCAGACGAGCTCGTGCAGCGGTGTTCCGCCGTCGCGCAGGTCGACCGTCGCGCGGGCGTTGGCAATGGTCGCCTCGATCTTGGCCCGGTTGCGCACGATCGCGGCGTCGCCGAGCAGGCGCTGCACGTCGCGGGCGCCGAAGCGCGCCACCGCATCGGGCTCGAAGCCTGCGAAGGCGGCACGGAACGCGTCGCGCTTGCGCAGGATGGTCAGCCACGACAGCCCGGACTGGAACGCCTCGAGCGACACGCGCTCGAAAAGCCCGCGCTCGTCGGCGACCGGGGCGCCCCACTCCTCGTCGTGGTAGGCCGCGTAGAGCGGATCGCCGTCGCCGAAGCAGCGCCCACCAGCGCGCCGCAACTCGTCCATGGTCGGCGCGCGTCCGCCTGCGCCGCCGCTCGCAGTCACAGGCCGTCGGACCGCGGTGCGGCCGCGCTGGCCTCGCGCTGGGCGTGGTCGACGGCCTCGACGACCTCGTGCGGGTTGCCGACGCCGACGAAGGTGAAGTCGCTGTCGTCGGTGCCCGCGGTATCGAAGTCGACGGTGCCGACGCGCAGCATGCGCGAGACGAAGGTCTGGCTGGTGTTGACGTTCTGCACGCGCTCGATACGGGTCTGCTGCACGTGTTTGGAGAGGATCCCGCGCTGGATGCGCAGGCGCTGAGTCGTGATCGTGTACTGCGTCGAGACGCGCCTGATGAAGCCGATGAGCACGTCGAGGGCGAAGAGCGCGAGGAAGACGATCACGCCGAGCGCGGTCGAGGCGATCAGCGCGACGATCACGCCGATGATGATCGACCCGACCAGGCCGAAGATGTAGAAGGAGAGGATCGACCGCCACACCGGGCGGCCCTCGAAGACGATCTGCTCGCCGGGGTGAAGGTCCATCGCCGACCGAGACTATCGTGGCCCTCGGTGTCATCGGTAGTCCAGGTCGAGCCGCTCACGACGGCCCGCGTGCTGCGTGGGCCGTTCGACTACCTGCGCCCCGAGGGCGTCGATATCGGCTCCGTGCTCGTCGTCCCCTTCGGCGCGCGCGACGTGGTCGGCGTGGTCACCGGCCTGGCCGACGAGTCCGCCCACGATCCCGTCGCACCGCACCGCGTGCTCGAGGCCCGGCTGGCACCCGAGCTCGTCGACCTGGCGATGTGGATGGCCGCCGAGTACTGCTCGACCCCCGCCCGGGCGCTGTCGCTGCTGCTGCCGCCCAAGGGCTCGCGGCCCAAGACCGCGTTGTGGGCCGCGCTGGACGGCGATCCGGCGGGCGAGCGCCTGACCGAGCGCCAGCGCGCGCTGCTGGCGTCGCTGCCGCGCTTCGCGGGGCCCGACCTGGCGGGGCTGCGGCGCCTCGAGGCGCGCGGCCTCGCGCGCATCGAGCCGCGGGTCGTGCGCCGCGCGCCGCAGCACGTGGCGGTCGGCGCCGCCGGGCCGCCGCCGCGGCTCACCGGCGAGCAGGCCGCGGCGCTGGAGGCGATCGCCGGCGCGCAGCCAGGGGAGGGGCTGCTGCTGCACGGCGTCACCGGCTCGGGCAAGACCGAGGTCTACCTGCGCGCCGCCGAGGCGACGTTGCGGCGCGGGCGCGGCGTCATCGTGCTGGTGCCGGAGATCGCCCTGACGCCGCAGACCGTCGCCCGCTTCGTGGCGCGCTTCGGCGACACGGTGGCCGTCCTGCACTCCAAGCTGTCGGCGGGCGAGCGCCACGACGAGTGGACGCGGCTGCGCGTAGGTGAGGCGCGCGTCTGCGTCGGCCCGCGCTCGGCGATCCTCGCGCCGCTGCGCGACCTGGGGCTCGTGATCATCGACGAGGAGCACGACGCCTCCTACAAGCAGCACGAGGGCGATCCGCGCTACGACGCGCGCCGGGTCGCCGAGCGCCGCGCCCGGGAAGCGGGCGCCGTGCTCGTCGCCGGCAGCGCGACGCCGCGCCCGGAATCCGTCCACGCGCTGCGGCGCCTGCGCCTGGGCGCGCGCGTCGACGGCGCGCGCCTGCCCGCGGTCGAGGTCGTCGACATGCGCGAGGCGCGCCGCTCTCTGCACCCGCGCACACACGAGGCGCTGTCAGACGCGCGCAAGGCGATCGTGCTGCTCAACCGCCGCGGCTGGTCGAACTACCTGACCTGCCGCTCGTGCGGGCAGGCATGGGGCTGCCCGGACTGCGACGTCACCCTCGTCCTGCACCGCGCCGAGGGCCTGCTGGCGTGCCACCACTGCGGCCACCGCGAGCCGGTGCCGGCCCGCTGCGACGCGTGCGGCTCGGTGTCGATCGCGCGGCACGGCACGGGCACGGAGCGGCTGGAGGCAGAGCTCGAAGGCAACGTCTTCCGCCTCGACGCGGGCATTGCGGACCCCGCGCGCGTGCTGGCGGCCTTCGAGGCCGCGCCGCGCGGCGTGCTCGTCGGCACGCAGATGGTGGCCAAGGGCCACGACTTCCCCGACGTCGACCTCGGCGTCGTCGTCGACGCCGACGCGACCCTGCGCTTCCCCGACTTCCGCGCCGAGGAGCGCACCTTCGCGCTGGTCACCCAGCTTGCCGGCCGCGCCGGGCGTGCGAAATACGGACCCACCCACCCCCGCGTGCTCGTGCAGACGCTCGACCCCGAGGCGGACGCGATCCGCTTCGCCGCCCACCACGACGCCGACGGCTTCCTGGCCGGCGAGCTCGAGCGCCGGCGGGCGCTGCGCTACCCGCCGTTCTCGACCCTGATCCGGGTCGTGTGCTCCTCGCAGGAGCCCGGCGCAGCGCTGGCGGCGGCCACGGCGGTGCGCGAGCGCCTGCCCGCCGCTCTGGGGCCCGCGCCGCTGTTCCGCCTGCGCGGCCGCGAGCGCGCCCAGGTCGTCGTCAAGGCGGCCGAGCGGGGGCCGGCGATCGCCGCCGTTGGCGCCGCGGTCCACGGCGTTGCGGGCGAGCGCGCGCACCGCGCCGCGGCCTTCAGCGTGGACGTCGACCCGCAGTAATCTCAGGGGGATGGCAGCCGAGCAGCACGACAGCGAGGTGGTGGAAGAACCGGGGGCCGAGCAGGCAACGCTCGACCCCGAGGTCGCCGCGCGGCGCGAGGCCGCGCTGGCCCACGTGCGCAGCTTCGGCGATCCCGTGCTGCGGGCGCAGGCCCGCCCGGTCGAGGTGTTCGACGAGCGCCTGCTCGACGAGGTCGCGCGGATGGGCGCGATCATGAACGACTCGCTGGGGATCGGCCTGGCCGCCACCCAGGTCGGGGTCCTCCATCGCGTGCTCGTCTACCGCGTCGAGCACGACAGCCCGGTCAACGCGCTCGTCAACCCCGTCCTTGAGTGGTCGGGCAAGGACAAGGAGGTCCTCGAGGAGGGCTGCCTGAGCCTGCCGGGCGTGAACGTCGACGTCGAGCGCCCCGTCTACGTGCGCGTCCGGGCGCAGGACGCCACCGGCGCTCCGATCCTCATCGAGGCCAGCGGCCTCGAGGCGCGCGTCATCCAGCACGAGATGGACCATCTCGACGGCGTCCTCATCCTCGACCGCACGTCGCGCGATCAGCGCAAGGAGGCCATGCGCGCCCTCCGCGAGCGCGTCGAAGCCGCTTGATCACCGCCTTCCTGGGGACGTCGCCCTTCGCCGCGGCCGTCCTGGACCGCCTCGCCGCCGGCAACCACCGGCCGGCCCTGGTGGTCACGCGGCCCGACCGCCGCGCCGGCCGCGGCCGCAAGCTGACGCCGCCGCCGGTGGCGATCGTGGCCCGCGACCTGGGCCTCGAGGTCGCCCAGCCGGAGACGGTCAACAGTGACGAGGTGCGCGACCGGATCGCGGCCACCGGCGCCGAGGTCGTGGTCGTGTGCGCCTTCGGCGCGATCATCAAGGAGCCGCTGCTCTCGAGCGTCGAGATGCTCAACGTGCACCCCTCCCTGCTGCCGCGCTGGCGCGGCGCGGCGCCGGTCGAGCGAGCGATCATGGCCGGCGACGAGCAGACCGGCGTGTCGATCATGCGCGTCACCGAAGGCGTTGACTCGGGGCCCGTTTGCCTCGCGCAAGCCGAGCCGATCCGCTCCGACGACGACTACGCCTCGCTGGCGGCGCGCCTTCAGCCGCTCGGCGCCGACCTGCTCGCCCGCGCGCTCGACGAGCGCCCGCCGTGCGTGGAGCAATCCGAGGCGGGCGCGACCTACGCCGAAAAGATCACCGCCGAGGACCGAACACTCGACCCCGATGCGCCCGCGGAGGTCAACGAGCGCATCGTCCGCGCGCTGCACCCGCACATCGGCGCGCGGCTGCCGCTGCCCGACGGGTCCTTCCTCGGCGTGCAGCGCGCCCGCGTGGGCGAGGACGGGTCGCTCGAACTGCTCGAGGTCCAGCCCCCGGGCGGGCGGCCGATGGCCTACGCCGACTACCGGCGCGGCCACCGATGACAAGCGACCGCGACCTCGCCGAGCGCGCCGTCCGCGCCGGCGCCGAGCGCGCGCTCGCCCTGGCCGGCCGCGCGCTCGATGTGCGGCGCAAGTCCTCGGCCGGCGACCTCGTGTCGGCCGCCGATCACGCCAGCGAGGAGGCGATCGTCGCGCTGCTGCGCGCCGAGCGACCCGACGACGCGATCACGGGGGAGGAGGGGTCGGCGGTGGGCGGCGCTGCGCGGCGCTGGCTGGTCGACGGCCTCGACGGCACGGTCAACTTCCTGCGCGGCATCCCGCAGTGGTGTGTGGCGGTGGTGCTCGAGGAGGGTGGCGAGCCGCTCGCCGCCGCCGTGCTCGATCCGAACCGCGACGAGCTCTACTCCGCCGCACGCGGCGATGGGGCGCACCGCGACGGCACGCCGCTGCGGGTGCGCGAGGGCGTGCCGCTGAGCGAGGCCGTCGTGTCGAGCTTCCTTCGCGCCGACAAGCTGCGCGGGTCGGCGGCGATCGAGGGCTTCGGCCCGCTGTTGGGCGCGCCCGCGGCGCTGCGGATGGGCGGCGCGGGCTCGCTGGAGCTCGCGTGGCTCGCCGCCGGGCGCACCGACGGCTGGGCGCAGCCCAACGTCGACGAGTGGGACTGGCTCCCCGGCCGGCTGCTCGTCGACGAGGCCGGCGGGCGCACCGCGGTCATCGACGGGGACCCGCTGAGCTGGTACCTCGCCGCCGCGCCGGGGACGTTCGGCGAACTGCGGGCGCTGTTCAGGCCCACGGGGTCCCCCCGTCGCGCGCCTTCGCGCCCTCGGGGACTGCGGTCGGAAGGCGCTCCCTGACGCGCCCGCCGCCGACCTCGAGCACGCGGTCGGCGATGCGCTCGAGGAAGTAGCGGTCGTGGCTGACCGCGATGACCGTGCCGTCATAGCCCTCGAGCGCCGATTCGAGCGTCTCGACGGCCGGGATGTCGAGGTGGTTGGTCGGCTCGTCGAGGATGAGGCAATTCGCCCGCGAGAGCATGACCAGGCAGCAGCGCAGCCGGGTGCGCTCGCCGCCGCTCATGCTCGAGATCGGCCGGCGCAGCTGCTCGTAGTCGAAGAGGAAGCGCACGAGCAGCGATACCGCCTCGCCCTCGCTGAGCGGCTTTGAAGCGCGCACGACCTCGATCGGGGTGCGGTCGCCGGGCAGCTCGGTGGCGGCCTGGCTGACGTACTCAACGCTGATCGACGGGCCCGCCCAGCGCTCGCCCGCCGTCGGCTGCAGGTCGCCCGCCAGCAGACGCGCGAGCACGGTCTTGCCCGCGCCGATCGGCCCGACGATCCCGACGCGCTCGCCGCGCATGATCTCCAGCTCGACGTCGCGCAGCACCGGAGCGAAGTCCACGCCGCGCAGCGCGATGACCCGGTCGCCGCCGCGCGCGGCGCTGCGCAGGGCCAGCGCCATCTTGCGGCGCTCGAAGACCGGGCGCTCGACCTTGTCCATGCGGTCGATCCGGCGCTGCATGTTGTGCGCGCGGGTGATATGGCGCTTGTCGACGACGCGGTGGGCCCAGTCCTTGAAGCGGCGGATCGCCTCCTCCATGCGGGCGATCTCCTTCTGCTGGGTCGCGTACTGCCGCTGGCGGCGCACGAGCTCGACCTCGCGCGCCAGCGCGTAGGCCGAATAGCCGCCCTCCCACATGCGGATGCGCCCGTGCTCGAGCTCGGCGATCCGCGTCACCGTCTCGTCGAGCAGATGGCGGTCGTGGGAGACGATCAGCACCGCGCCGTCGAAGTCGCCCACCAGCTCCTCGACGATGCGCCGGCGCGAGACGTCGAGGTGGGCCTCGGGCTCGTCGAGCAGCAGCACATCGGGCGAGCGGACCAGGCACGCGGCGAGCGCGACGAGCTTGCGCTGCCCGCCGCTGAGCAGGCGGGTGGGGCGGTCGAGATCCTCGTCGGTCAGGCCGAGGTCGCGCAGGTGGCGGATGGCATCGCCGCCGGCGGTGTCGCCGGCCAGGCGCTCGACCAGCGCGGTCTGGCGCTCGATGACCCGCGCCATGCGATCGAGGTCCTCGGCCAGCGCGGGATCCGCGAGCTGGGCCTCGACGCGCGCGAGCTCGGCCTCGAGCGCGGCCAGCTCGGGGCGCGCGGCAGCGAGGACCTCGCGGACCGTGCGATCGTCGCCGTCGACGAGCTGGTGCAGGTGGGCAACGACCGCGCCCTTGCGCAGCGTGACCGAGCCGGCGTCGGCGACCTCTTCGCCGGCGAGCAGCGCCAGCAGCGTGGACTTGCCGGCGCCGTTGGCGCCGATGAGCCCGACTCGCGCGCGCGGCCCGAGCTCGAGGTCGGCGCCGTCGAGGATCAGCCGCCCCCCGAAGGACTTCACGATGCCGCGCAGGGTCAGCGCGGGAGCGGTGGGGGCGGCGACGGCCACGGCGTGACGGTAGCCCAGCGCTGCAGCAGCGCGCCAGGGTGGTGCCCGTACCCTGACCGGCGTGCCCGTCTCGCCCGCCCGCCGCGCCGCCCACGCCGTCGTGCTGCGCACGCTGGCCGGGGGCGCGTACACCGACCGCGCGCTGCACGGCGAGGCGCGCGGCCTCGACGCGCGCGATCGCGCCCTCGCCAAGCAGCTCGCCTTCGGCACGATCCAGCGGCGGCTGACGCTCGACCACGTCATCGCCTCTCACGTCGACCGCAGGCTCGAGCCGCGCGTGCGCGCGGCGCTGCAGCTCGGGCTCTTCCAGCTCGTGTTCCTCGACGGCGTCGCCGACCATGCCGCGATCGGTGAGGCGGTCGAGCTGGCCAAGCCGAGCCCGGGCCACCGGCTCGTCAACGCCGTGCTGCGCCGGGTGCAGCGCGAGGGGGTCGAGCTGCCCGCCGACGACACGCCCGCCGGTGCCGCGCTGCGCCACTCGCACCCGCGGTGGCTCGTCGACCTGTGGTGGGAATGGCTGGGGGCCGACGAGACCCGCGCGCTGCTGGCCGCCGACAACGAGCCCGCCGAGCTGGCGCTGCGCGTCAACGCGCTGGTCGACTACGACCTCGACGACGTGCCCGGCCGCCGCGACGGCGAGGCGATCGTGATCGACGGGCCCTTCGACGCGCTCGCCCACCCCGGCTACGCGGCCGGCGCGTTCACGCCGCAATCGCGGGCCAGCCAGCGCGTCGCGACGACGCTGGCGCCGGCGCCCGGGGAGCGCGTGCTCGACCTGTGCGCCGCGCCGGGCGGCAAGACGACCCACCTCGCGGCGCTGATGGAGGGCCGCGGCGAGGTCGTCGCCGTCGAGCGTCACGCCGGGCGGGCGCGGGCGCTGCGGGCAACCTGTGAGCGGCTGCGCGCCACGAACGTCAGCGTGGTGACCGCCGACGCCAAGGCGTTCGACGGCGCCCATGGGTTCGATCGCGTGCTGCTCGATCCGCCCTGCTCGGGCCTCGGGACGCTGCGCTCGCACCCCGATCTGCGCTGGCGCATGAACCCGGAGGGCATCGAGCGCATGGCCGCCGAGCAGGACGCGCTGCTGGCCTCCGCGCGCCGCGCGCTGGCGCCGGGCGGCGCGCTCGTCTACTCGGTCTGCACGCTGTCGCCGCGCGAGGAGCGGCTGGTGACGAAAACCGTGCAGCGGACCTTTCCGCACCGCGACGGGACCGACGGCTTCTATATTGCCCGCGATGGAGGGTGACCTCGGGCTGCAATGCCCCGCCTGCTCGGAGCCGTGGCTGCGGCCGTCGAACCTCCCGGGCCGCTATCGCTGCGTGTACTGCCTGCACCGCTTCGAGCTGCGATCGGTCTGCCCCGACTGCGGGGAGCACTCGACGATCGTGCGTATGTCGAGCACCGCGACGGTCACCTGCAGCCACTGCAACGGGTCGATGCTCGTCGAGGTATGAGGCGCCGCATCGCCCCCTCGATCCTGGCGGCCGACTTCGGGCGCCTGCGCGAGCAGGTGCGCGAGGTCGTGGACGCCGGCGCGCAGGTCATCCACATCGACATCATGGACGGCCACTTCGTGCCGACGCTGTCGATGGGCCCGCCGGCGGTCGCGGCGTTGCGCGACTTCGACGTGCTCCTCGACGTCCACCTGATGGTCGAGCGCCCCGAACAGCACATCGCCGACTTCGCCAAGGCGGGCGCGAGCAACATCATCGTCCACGCCGAGGCGACGCCGCACGTCCACTACGCCGTGCAGGCGATCCACGAGGCCGGCTGCACGGCCGGCGTGGCGCTGACCCCGTCGACCCCGGTCGAGGCACTGGCGGAGATCCGCGGCGAGCTGTGGTCGGCGCTGTGCATGACCGTCAATCCGGGCTGGGGCGGCCAGGCGTTCATCCCCGCGTCGCTGGACAAGATCCGGCGGCTGCGGGCGCTGATCGGCCCGGACGTCGAGCTCGAGGTCGACGGCGGAATCGACGTCGAAACGGCAGGGCCCTGCGCGGAAGCCGGGGCGACGCTCTTCGTCGCGGGTACATCGGTGTTCGGAGCCCCGAATCCGGGCGAAG
The DNA here is from genome assembly GCA_036555665.1 of Solirubrobacteraceae bacterium. Lineage (GTDB taxonomy): Bacteria > Actinomycetota > Thermoleophilia > Solirubrobacterales > Solirubrobacteraceae > JAOPZW01. The sequence goes on from DATBKW010000120.1 coordinate 12,085, forward strand.
CCTTCCGCAAGGTCGCATCCGCGGCTGGGTGTAGCTAGCCGTATCTCCCGCGCATTCTGAACGGACGAGAATCCCCTTAACAAGTGGTCACAACAGTCCTCATCGTCGACGATCACCCGACATTCCGGGCCACAGCACGGATGCTGCTCGAAGCCGAGGGCTACAACGTGATCGGCGAGGCTCCCGACGGCACGACGGCCATCATGGAGACCTGCCGCCTGCACCCCGACCTGGTCCTGCTGGATGTCAATCTCCCTGATCTCGACGGCTTCCAGGTGGCCGAGCGGATCACCGCCCACGACGGTGCCCCGGCCGTCGTGCTCACCTCCAGCCGCGATTCGTCCGACTTCGGCCCGCTCGTCACCGGCAGCGGCGCCCGGGGGTTCATCTCCAAGGGCGATCTCTCCGGGGCGGCCATAGCCGAGCTGCTCTAGCGGGCGCGCGATGCTTGGCCTGCGTCGCGCACTGCTCGCACTGTTCGCCCTCGGCATCCTCTTCGCCGGGCTCGACGTGGCGCTCGTGCTGGCCTCCCAGCACGAGGACCAGAAGGTCGCCACGGCGATCCTCGGCCCCATCATCGGGCTGAGCTTCATCGGCACCGGCGTCTTCGCCTGGTGGCGGCGGCCGCTGAACCGCTTCGGGATGCTGATGACCGGCGTCGGCTTCGCCTGGTTCTTGGCGGGCCTGGCCTACTCGAACAATGCCACCGTGTTCACGCTGGGCACCTACGTCCAGCCGCTGTACCTGGTGCTCGTGATCCAGATGGTCCTGGCCTTCCCGACCGGGCGCCTGGAGACGCTCGGCCAGCGGGTGACGATCATCGCCGGCTACCTCACCGTGCTCGGCGTGCGGCTGCCGTTCTTCCTGCTCGGGGGCGACCTCGGATCGGGCCAAAGCGGGCCCGTGCCCGACAACGTCTTCGCGCTGTGGCATACCGACCTGGCCGACGTCTTCGACTACACGTCGACCTTCCTGGCCATCGTCATCCTGGTCTCGACGCTGGTCCTGCTGGTGCGCAAGCGCAGCGCGGCCACGCCGCCCCAGCGCCGCGCGCTGGCGCCGATGCTGTGGACGGGCCTGGCGCTCGCGGCCTTCCTCGGCCTCGCGTTCCTCTTCGACCTCTTCGGCCTGCCCGACGAGATGGGCAACGTCGCCGGCCTGCTGGCGCTGGTCGCCTTCGCGGTGCTGCCCTACGCGTTCCTGGCTGGGCTCGTGCGCAGCCGCTATTCGCGCGCCGGCGCCGTCGGGGAGCTGATCGAGCGGCTGAACAACCCCGAGGCCGACCGCTCGCTGGGCCTCGCGCTGGCCGACGCGCTGGGCGATCGCTCGCTCAAGCTCGTCTACTGGCGTCCGTCGGCCGGCCACTACGTCACCTACGACGGCCGTGCGGTCAAGCTCCCCGAGCCGGGCTCGGGCCGCGCGGTGACCGAGGTCGAGCGCGAGGGCATCCGCGTCGGCGCCATCATCCACGACGCGTCGCTGGCCGACGAGCCCGGCCTCGTGCGCGCCGTCGCCGCGTCGGCCGCGCTGGCGCTCGAGAACGAGCGCCTGGAGGCCGAGCTGCGGGCCCGCCTCGACGAGCTGCAGACGTCGCGCTCGCGGCTGGTCGAGGTGTCGATGTTCGAGCGCAGACGCCTGGAGCGCGACCTGCACGACGGCGCCCAGCAGCGGCTGGTCGCACTGTCGCTGCAGCTCGGGCTCGCGCAGCGGCGGCTGCAGGATGGCGACGGCCAGGCCGCCGGCGCGATGCTCGACGCCGCGCGCGACGAGCTCAACCGCGCCCTTGAGGAGCTGCGCGAGCTCGCGCGCGGCATCCATCCGGCCGTCCTGACCGATCGCGGGCTGGAGGCCGCGCTCGAGGCGCTTGCCGAGCGGACCCCTCTACCGGTTAGTCTCGACCAGATGCCAGCGGAACGACTGCCCGCGCCGGTTGAGGCGGCGGCCTACTTCGTCGTGGCCGAGGCGCTGACCAACGTGGCCCGCTACGCAAAGGCCTCGCAGGCCGAGGTGCGCATCGGGCGCAACGCCGGCTACGCGGTCGTCGAGGTGCGCGACGATGGCATCGGCGGCGCCGATCCGGCCACCGGAACGGGCCTGCGCGGCCTGGCCGACCGGCTCGCGGCGCTCGATGGCCGGCTCGAGGTCCACTCGCCCCCCGGGGAGGGCACGACGGTGAGAGCGGAGGTCCCGTGCGCGTAGTCCTGGCCGACGACAGCCTGCTGTTGCGCGAGGGCGTGGCGCGGCTCCTGCAGGAGGCGGGCCTGGACGTCGTCGCCCAGGCCGGTGACGGCGAGGACCTGATGCGCAAGGTCGGCGCCCACAAGCCCGACGTGGCCATCGTCGACGTCCGCATGCCGCCCACGCACACCGACGAGGGCCTGCGCGCGGCGGCCGAGATCCGCGACAAGTACCCCGAAACCGGCGTGCTCGTCCTCTCGCAGTACATCGAGGAGGCCTACGCGATGGAGCTGCTGAGCTCCAACGCCGAGGGCGTCGGGTACCTGCTGAAGGACCGGGTGGCCGACCTCGAGCGCTTCATCGACGCCGTCAAGCGCGTCGGGGAGGGCGGCAGCGCCCTGGACCCCGAGGTCGTCTCACGCCTGCTCGGCCGCCGCCGCCAGGAGGACCCGCTGGCCGAGATCTCGCCGCGCGAGCGCGAGGTCCTCGCGCTGATGGCCGAAGGCCGCTCCAACCACGCGATCGCGACCGAGCTGGTGGTGACCGAGCGCGCGGTGGAGAAGCACGTGACGAGCATCTTCAACAAGCTGAATCTGCCCCCGACGGCGGATGATCATCGGCGGGTGCTGGCGGTGCTGACGTATCTGAAGGCGTAGGACCGCCCGCTCCCGGCGGGACTGGGCAGTGAGGGAGGGCGGGCCCGCAGGCGGCGAGCGGCCCGTCACGCGAGCTGTGGTGACTTTTATGGCTCCTGGCCCACTAACTCACCACCGTCCGGGGTAGCTCACGCGACGTCCGCGGACGACCCCGGACGCCGGCGCCCCCGGCCGCGCTCGATCCCTTACTGCCCAGTCCCGCCGCTCAGCGCCGCGCGACCCCCAACACCCGCGGCGCCACCGGCACCGCCACCACCGTGGGCCGGAACGAGAACCGCTCGAGCCGCTCCACCGCGAAGCCGGCGGCGCGAATCGCCGCCTCGGTGTCGCGCGTCAGCCGGCAGCTGCCGTTCAACCGGGGCCACAGCGTCACGTCGAGCGCGCGCTGCAGCGCCGCCAGTCTCCGGCCGCGCGCCGCCACGTGCTCGAAGAAGCGAAGCTCCCCGCCGGGCCGCAGCACGCGCCGCAACTCGGCGAGGGCGCCGGACTGGTCGGGCACGCTGCACAGGACGCCGGCCACCACCGCGGCGTCGAACGACACATCGCCGGCGGGCAGGTGGTCGGCGGTGCCGTCGACCACCCGTACCGGCACGGGGGCGCTGCGCGCGGCGTCGGTGGCGAGCGCCCGCAGGGTCGGCTCGGGCTCGACGGCCACCAGCTCGTCGACCTCCGGCGGGTAGTAGGCGAAGCTCAGGCCGCTGCCGGGCCCGACCTCGATGACCCGTCCGCGCAGGCCGGCGAGCAGGCGGCGGCGGTGCTCGGCGCCGCCCTTGCGCTCCTCGACCGCGGCGGCGCGCGCAAGCATGCGGGCAAACCAGGGATGCTCGACGTCGCTCATGGACGCAGAAGGCTAGGGGGCGTCCCCTAGGGGACCGCGTACGGCCACCCGTACCTCACATCTCCGCCGCGCGTGGCACATTGCGGGACATGAACCTGCCTGAGCCCCTGTTGGTGTCGGCTGCCGACGTCGTGCGCGTGTACGGCGAAGGCGAGGCCGAGGTCCGCGCGCTCGACGGGGTGACCGTCGGTTTTCCAGCCGGTCGCTTCACGGCGATCATGGGACCCTCGGGCTCCGGCAAGTCGACGCTCATGCACATCCTGGCGGGGCTCGACCGGCCGACGAGCGGCTCTGTCGTGCTCGACGGCGTCGAGCTGGCCGACCTCGACGACAAGCGCCTGACCGATCTGCGCCGCGACAAGGTGGGCTTCGTCTTTCAGTCCTTCAACCTGCTTCCGGTCCTCGACGCCCGCGAGAACATCGTCCTGCCGATATCGATCGCCGGGCGCAAGCCCGACGAGGCGTGGCTGACGCGCCTCATCGACGCCGTCGGCCTGGGCGACCGCCTCGACCACCGTCCGTCGGAGCTGTCCGGCGGCCAGCAGCAGCGCGTCGCCGTGGCGCGCGCGCTGGCCTCGCGCCCGGCGGTGATCTTCGCCGACGAGCCGACCGGCAACCTCGACTCGAAGTCCTCCGGTGAGCTGCTCGAGCTGCTGCGCCGCTCGGTCGACGAGTTCGGCCAGACGGTCATCATGGTCACCCACGACGCGGTGGCCGCCTCCTACGCCGACCGCCTGATCGTCCTCGGCGACGGCCGCATCGTCCACGACGGCGAGGCCCACACGCCCGAGGAGGTCCTCGACCTGATGAAGGCGGTCGGCTAGCGATGCGCAAGGTCGCCATGCGCGGGCTGTTCGCCCGCAAGCTGCGCCTCGCGCTGACGGTGCTGGCCGTCGTGCTCGGCACGACGCTGATCGCCGGCACCTACGTCTTCACGGACTCGATCAACAACGCGTTCGACACGATCTTCACGGTGTCCAACCGGGGCACCGACGCGGCCATCACTCCGCACAAGACGATCGACACGTCCAACAACGGCGGCACGCCGCCGACCGTCTCGGCGCGCGTGCTCGAGCAGGTCCGTCAGAACCCGAAGGTCGCCGACGCCGAGGGCTCGGTCTTCGACGTCGCCACGATCCTGGGCAAGAACGGCAAGCGCATCGGCAAGGGCGGCGCGCCGAACTTCATCTCCTCGGTCGCCGAGGTGCCGCGCTTCCAGGGCTTCACCGTCAAGGAGGGGCGCAAGCCGCAGAACGCCGACGAGGCGACGATCGATGCCGCCACGGCCGACAAGGAGGGCTGGAAGCTCGGCGACAAGGTCTGCGCCGTCGCCACCTCGCAGCGCAAGTGCTACACGCTCGTCGGCACCACGCAGATCGCCGGGCTGAGCTCGTTCGGCGGGGCGGCGGTGCTCGACCTCGTGCTGCCCGAGGCCCAGCGCATGCTGGGCAAGGGGACCGGTTTCGACGAGATCGAGGTCGCCGGCAAGCCGGGCGTCACGCCCCAGCAGCTGAAGACCGAGCTGCAGCGCACGCTCGGCCCGACGGTCGATGTGCGCACCGGCAAGGAGCAGGCGGCCAAGGAGTCCAAGGACATCCGCGACAACCTCGGCTTCCTGAAGACCTTCCTGCTCGCGTTCGCCTTTATCGCGCTGTTCGTGGGCGCCTTCCTGATCTTCAACACCTTCTCGATCACCGTCGCCCAGCGCATGCGCGAGTTCGCGCTGCTGCGCACGCTCGGCGCGTCGCGCCGCCAGATCTGGCGCGCGGTCGTCAGCGAGGGGTTGCTGCTGGGCTTCGTCGGCGGCGTGGTCGGCTTCGCGCTGGGCATCGGGACCGCCGCGCTGCTGCGCGCGCTGTTCAAGGCCTTCGGCGCCGACCTGCCGAGCAAGGGCATGGTCATCGAGGGGCGCACGGTGATCATCACCGTCCTCGTCGGCGTCATCGTGAGTCTCGTCGCCAGCATCTCGCCGGCGCTGCGCGCCATGCGTGTGCCGCCCGTGGAGGCGCTGCGCGAGGGCGCCGTGCCGATCCAGCACGGCCACCGTCGGCGCATGGCGATCTTCGCCGGCGTGCTGCTCGCGCTCGGCATCGGCCTGATGTGCGTGGGCCTGTTCGGCAGCCTGAGCTCCGACAGCGCCGCGATCTCCTTCATGGGCGGCGGCGCCGCGCTGACCTTCCTGGCCGTCGCGCTGCTCTCGCCACGGCTGGTCAGGCCGCTGGCCTCGGTCATCGGGCGCCCGATCGAGCGCATGACCGGCATCACCGGCCAGCTCGCACGCGAGAACTCGGTGCGCCAACCGGGGCGCACCGCGGTCACCGCGGCGGCGCTGATGATCGGCGTCGCGCTCGTGACCTTCGCGTCGATCTTCGCCGCCGGCGCGAAGGCCACGATCAACAACGCGATCGACTCCAACCTCAAGAGCGCCTTCGTGGTGCAGAACACCGACGGCTTCTCGCCCTTCTCGCCCCAGGTGCTGCGCACGGTGGACCGCGTCGACGGCGTGTCCAGCGTGAGCGGCGTGCGCTTCTCCGAGGCCAAGGTCAAGGGCACCGGCGGCAACCAGTCCGTGTCCTCGATCGATCCGCGCACCTTCCTCGGGCTCTACAAGCTCGACATGAAGGAGGGGGGCGACGCCGCGGTGAACAACCTCGGGCCCGCCCAGGTTCTCGTCAAGAAGAGCTACGCCGACGCCAACGACACGAAGGTCGGCGACACGCTGCAGATGACGACGCCTATCGGCAAGCACATCGCGCAGAAGGTCACCGGCATCGTCGACGACAAGGGCGGCCTGCTGGCCGACCTGACGGTCACCAACGCGATCGCCCAGACGCAGTTCGGCGAGCCCAAGGACGCCTTCGGCCTCGTCGGCACCGATCCGGGCGCCAACCAGGCCGCGGTCAAGCAGCAGATCAAGACGCTCCTCGAGCAGCGCTTTCCCGAGGCCGAGGTCCTCACCAACAAGGAGTTCAAGGACAACATCGCCGGGCAGGTCAACCAGCTGCTCGGGCTGATCTACGCGCTGCTGGCGCTGGCGATCATCGTCTCGCTCTTCGGGATCGTGAACACGCTCGTGCTGTCGATCAGCGAGCGCACGCGCGAGCTGGGGATGCTGCGGGCGATCGGGACCTCGCGCAAGCAGGTCAAGCGCGTCATCCGCTGGGAGGCGGTCATCACCGCGCTCATCGGCGGCGTGCTCGGCGTGATCATGGGCGTCGTGCTCGCGGTGCTGTTCACCCGCCCCCTCGACGACTTCACGCTGTCGATCCCGGTGCCGTCGCTGATCATCGTGCTCGTCCTGGCCGGCCTGGCCGGCGTGGGCGCGGCGGTCCTGCCGGCGCGCCGCGCGGCCAAGCTCGACGTGTTGGAGGCGCTGGCCTACGAGTGAGGCGCCGTTCAGCGCGCGACCATCGCGCGCAGCGACTGGCGCAGCGAGCGCGTCGTGGCCAGCACGGCGGTCGGCTCGTAGCCGCAGTGGGCCATGCAGTTGTCGCAGCGCGGGTCGCGGCCGCGGCCGTAGCGGTCCCAGTCGGTGGTCTCGATCAGCTCGCGATAGGTCCTCGCGTAGCCGTCGGCCATGAGGTAGCAGGGGCGCTGCCACCCGAACAGCGAGTAGCTCGGGATGCCCCAGGCCGTGCACTGGAAGTCGGCCTTGCCTTCCAGGAAGTCCAGGAACAGGGGCGTGTGGTTCAGCCGCCAGCGCTTGCGCCGGCCGTCGGCGAAGGCCGCGGAGAACAGCTCGCGGGTCTGCCTGACGCCGAGGAAGTGGTCCTGGTCGGGCGCCTTCTCATAGGCGTAGGCCGGCGAGATCATCATCTGGTCGACCTGCAGCTCGTCGTTGAGGAAGTCGAGCACCTGCCGGACGGTCTGGGGCGTGTCGTGGGTGAAGAAGGTCGTGTTGGTCGTCACCCGGAAGCCGCGCTCCTTGGCGGCGTGGATCGCGGCGACGGCCTTGTCGAAGACGCCCTCGCGCTCGACCGACGCGTCGTGGCGCTCGCGCAGCCCGTCGATGTGCACGGCCCACGCGAAGTACGGGCTGGGGTCGAACAGCTCGAGCTTGCGTTCCATCAGCAGCGCGTTGGTGCACAGGTAGACGAACCGGCGGCGCTTGACCAGCTCGCCGGCGATGACGTGGATCTCGGGGTGGATGAGCGGCTCGCCGCCGGCGATCGAGACCATCGGGGCGCCCGACTCCTCGATCGCTCCGATCGCCTGCTCGACCGGCATGCGCCGGCGCAGCTCGTGCTCGGGGTGCTGGATCTTGCCGCAGCCCGCGCAGGCGAGGTTGCACTGAAACAGCGGCTCGAGCTCGACGATGAGCGGGAACTTCTCGCGGCGGGCGAGGCGCTGGCGCGCGAGGTAGGCGCCGACGCGCAGGCTCTGGCGCATGGGAACGGGCACGGCTAGTCCTCCCTCCGCTCGGAGGGTGTGGGGACCTTGAAGCGGACGGTCTCGCGGGTGGTCGGACGCTCGCTGACGTCGGCGGGCCCGAGCGCGCGCAGCGCGAGCAGCACGCGCTGGACCAGCGTCTCGGGCGCCGACGCGCCCGCGGTCAGCCCGACGGTCCGCCGGCCGGCCAGCCATTCGGGCTCGATCGACGCCTCGTCGTCGATCAGGTGCGCCGGCGCGCCGTGGCGCTCGGCGACCTCGACCAGGCGCCTGGAGTTCGACGAGTTGGCCGACCCGACGACGAGGACGACGTCGCTGTTGGCCGCCAGCGCCTTGACGGCGTCCTGGCGGTTCTGGGTGGCGTAGCAGATGTCGCTGGTGCGCGGCCCGGCCAGGCGCGGGTAGCGCTCGCGCAGCGCGGCGACGATGTCGTCGGTCTCGTCGACCGCGAGCGTGGTCTGGGTCAGGTAGGCGACGCGGTCGGGATCGTCGACCTCGAGCGTGTCGACGTCGTCGCGGCCTTCGACGAGGCGCACGCTCTGGGGTACCTCGCCGAGCGTCCCGTCGACCTCCTCGTGGCCGCCATGGCCGACGAGCATGATCGTGAACCCGTCGCGCGCGAAGCGCCGCGCCTCGGCGTGAACCTTGCTCACCAGCGGGCAGGTCGCGTCGATGACGTTGAGCCCGCGCCGGGCCGCGGCCGCGCGCACGGCCGGGGAGACGCCGTGGGCGGAGAAGACGACAGTTGCGCCCACGGGCACCTCGTCGACGTCCTCGACGAACACCGCGCCGCGCCGCTCGAGGTCGTCGACGACGTGCGCGTTGTGGACGATCTGCTTGCGCACATGCACGCCGGGGCCGTGGCGCTCGAGCGCCTGCTCGACGATCTGCACCGCGCGCTCGACGCCGGCACACGACGCGCGCGGCGAGGCCAGCGCGATCGTGCGCGGCCCGGCCGCGCGGCCCCAGGCGTCGAGGACGCCCGCCGCCGCGCGCAGCGCCCGGAAGGCGCGCACGGTGCCGCCGGCCACCGCGAACGGGTTGTGCAGCTCGCGCGCCGGCGTGTCGAGCACCGCGCGCACGACGGCCAGGGGGCGTCCAGCGGCGGCCGCTGCCAGCCAGGCGGACTCCATGTCGACCGCGATCGCGCCGGTCGCGCGCAGCTCGGCGCGCGCCGCGCCGCGCACCAGCCGCGAGGTGCTGGCCAGCGGCCCCTCGTGGACGGCCAGTCCGCGACGGCGCAGCGCGCCGGCCACGAGCGTGGCGGTCGGGCAGGCGACGGTCCCGTCAGGGCCGCGCAGCTCGGTCGCGACGACGAGGTCGCCGGGCCGCAGGGCGGGATCCAGCCCGCCGCAGAAGCCCGCGATCGCGACCGCGTCGGCGTCGGTCCGGGCGGCGGCCGCCGCGGCGGCGCGCGCCCGCCGCGGGCCCATGCCCGTGCGCCGCAGGGTGGCGTCGTGGCCGAGGCGGGGCGCCAGCGCGCGTGCCTCGATGCGCAGCGGGGCGAGGACGAGCACGGTCACGCGGCCAGCGCCTCCCGCGGGTGCGCGTCGGGCAGCGTCGCGAGGACCTCGCGCGCGGCGGCGTGGCCGCTGCGCACCGCGCCCTCCATCGTGGCCGGCCAGCCGGTCGCCGTGTAGGCGCCGGCGAGGGCCAGGCCGGGCAGCAGCGTGCGCGGGCCGGGGCGCAGCGCGATGGCGCCCGGCGCGGCGCGGAACGTCGCGGCGTGCTCGCGGGTGACCACGAAGCGCTCGACCCGCGCGCCGCGCGCCGCCGGGAAGAGCGCGGCGAGCGCCGGCAGGTAGCGCTCGCGCAGCTCGTGCGGGCGGCGCTCCATGTCCTCGTCGGCGGCCGACAGCGAAACGGCCAGCAGCTGGCCGGAGGGCAGGCCGGCGCTGCGCGTGCGGTCGAAGACGAACTGCACCGGGCTGCGCACGGCCGCCGCGAAGGCCAGGTCGGTGACGCGGCGGTCGTAGGCGACGTGGAGGTTGATGATCGGCGAGGCGCCCAGCGCGCTCACCGGCCGCGCGAGAGCGCCCGCGGGCAGCAGCGCGTCGAGGCGGTCGTGCGGCACGGCGGCGATCACGGCGTCGGCCTCGACGCGGCCCATGGCGCCCTCGACCGAATAGCCGTGCTCGTCGCGGGCGATGCGCTGCGCGCGCCAGCCGAGCCTGACGTTGACGCCCGCGCCGGCCAGGGCGCGGCGGGCAGGCACGTCGTGGACATCGCCGAGCGGCGCGCGCGCCCAGCCGACGTCGCCGGCGTCGGCGGCGCTCAGCAGCCCGGTGCGGAAGACCTGGGCCGCCTGGGCGAGCGACGCCTGGTCGCAGGTGAGGTTCAGCGTCGGGCGGGCGATCAGCTCCCAGAGGGCTTCGATCGCCGCCGGGCGCTGGCCGTGCCGCGCCAGCCAGGCGCCGAAGCTCTGCTCGTCGAGCCCGGGGTCCTCGGGATCCAGGCGCCGCAGCGCCAGCGCGGCGCGCACGGCGCGCGCACGGTCGGCGGGCGCCAGGTGGGCGTAGCGGGCAAGGGTGCCGGCGAGGTGCAGCGGGGCGGGCAGGCCCGAGCGCCGCAGCCGTCCGTCCGGCCCGCCGGGCGCGAGGACCGGGATGTCCAGCCGCGGCTGCAACGTCGTCAGGTCGCGCGAGCCCAGGCGCTCGAGCAGCGCGATGTACGCCGTGCAGCAGCGCAGGAAGACGTGCTGGCCGTTGTCGAGGCGCAGGCCGTCGCGCTCGAAGGAGTAGGCCGCGCCGCCGAGGCGCGGGCGGACCTCGAGTAGCGTCACCCGCGCGCCCGCGTCAGCGCAGTCCAGCGCGGCCGCGATACCGGCCAGGCCGCCGCCGACGATCGCCACGCGCCCGCTCATCCCGTGCCGACCTCCACGCGGGCGCTGGCGGCGCGCCCGGCGGCGCTGGCCAGCGAGCCCGCGGCCACCCACGCCTTCTCCCACGGCGGCAGCGAGATGCGGCCGCGCAGCACGTCGCCGGGGGAGCGGTCGATGCGGTCGAGGATGCGGCGATAGATGCCGGTCATCGCCGCCACGCAGGCGGCGCTGCGCGGGTCGAGCAGCGGCAGCAGCCGCAGGCCGCGATCGAACCACTCGCGGTCGCGCGCGGCCTCGTAGCGGATCAGCTCGCGCAGCGCGGGGGCCGGCGCGGTGGTCGGGTCGGGCGGGCAGTCGAAGCGCGCGAAGTCGTCGCGCGGCAGGTAGACGCGGCCGCGCTCGTAGTCCTCGAGGACGTCGCGCAGGATGTTCGTCAGCTGCATGGCCACGCCGAGGTCGTCGGCCAGCGGCGCGGCGGCCTCGGGGTCGCTGGAGCCGAAGATGGCCAGCGAGAGACGGCCGATCGAGCCCGCGACCTGGCGGCAGTAGCCGACCAGCTCGCCGAACGACGCATACACGGTCTCGCGGACGTCGGCCTCGACGCCGTCGATGAGGTCGCCGAGCGCATCGAGCGGCAGGCCGAAGCGCTCGTGGCTGTCGCGCAGGGCGACGAGCACCGGGTCGGCCGGCGGGGGGCCGCCGTTCCACACCAGCCCGGCGCGCGCCTGCGCGAGCAGCCGCAGCTTCTCGTCGCGCGGCAGGTCGCCGTCGCCGACGTCGTCCACGCGCCGGGCGAAGGCGTACACGGCGCACATCGCACGGCGCTTGTCCGGCGGCAGCAGCCGGATCCCGTAGAAGAAGTTCAGCGCCTGGGCGCGCGTGACCTCCTCGCAGCGCTGGTAGGCGAGGTCGACTGCGCTCACCGCCCGCTCCTCCCGGCCAGGACACCCAGCAGCTCGCGGCCGCGGGCGGCGCGCGTGGCACGCGGCGGGCCGGCGCTGACGTCGCACCCCGCGCGCTGGATCGCGGCGAACGCGGCGCGGCCACCGGCGACGAAGGCGGCGACCGCCAGCCGCCGCCGGCCGCGCAGCGTGCCCACGAGCGGCGCGCCCGCGGCGAGGATCTCGCGCCCGCGCGCGACCTCGAAGGCCAGCAGCGTGCGCACGCGCTCGGGCGCGGGCGATCGCCGCAGATCCTCGATGCTCACGCCGAAGCGCTCGCGGTCCTCGGCGGGCAGGTAGACGCGGCCGCGGGCGAGGTCCTCGGCGACGTCCTGGCAGTGCTCGGCGAGCTGCAGCGCGGTGCACACGCGGTCGGAGCGCTCGATCCGCTCCGGCGTTGCGGCCGCGAAGACGTGCAGCACGAGCCGCCCGACGGGGTTGGCCGACAGCTCGCCGTAGCGCAGCAGCTCGTCGAAGGTCGCGTAGTCGTGCACGACCTGGTCCTGGCGATTGGCCTCGATCAGCGCCTGTAGCGGCGCGCGCGGGAGGTCGCAGGCCTCGACCGCGTCGCGCAGGCGACGCGTCAGCGCGTGCCGGGGCTCCGCGCCCGCGTAGATGCGGTCGAGCTCGGCCTCGAGCTCGTCGAGCAGCGCCGCGCGGTCGCCCGCCGCCTCGTCGCCGGTGTCGTCGACCAGCCGGGCATAGCCGTACAAGGCCATCAGGTGCTCTCGGTCGCGGCGCGACAGCAGCCGGCTCGCAACCGGGAAGTTCTCGGCGCCGGCCTGCTCGAGGACCGCGGCCGCGCGCGGCAGGGTGGCTACGCCCGCGATCGCACCCACCGCCCGAGCGCCATCACCGGGAAGACCAGCCGGTACAGCTCGTAGTTGATGTAGAAGTCGCCGGGAAAGCCGGTGCCGGTGTACTGGGGCTCGTCCCATCCGCCGTCGTCGCGCTGCGTCTCGACCAGCCAGGCGACGCCGCGCTCCGTCGCCGCCGGGCGCTCACCCGCCGCGTCGAGGGCAAGCAGCGCCCAAGCCGTCTGCGAGGCGGTGCTCGGGCCGCGGCCGATCCAGGCGGGATCGTCGTAGGAGCGCGGATCCTCGCCCCAGCCGCCGTCCTCGTTCTGGTGGTCCTCCAGCCAGCGCGCCGCGCGGCGGACCTGGAGGTCGCCGGCGTCCGCGCCGGCGGCCTCGAGCGCCAGCAGCGCCGCGCTGGTGCCGTAGACGTGGTTGAGGCCCCAGCGCCCGAACCACGAGCCGCCGGGCTCCTGGGCGTCACGCAGCCAGCGCAGCCCGCGCGCGAAGGCTTCGCCGCCGGCATGGCCCTCGCGGGCGAGCATCTCGACCGCGTGGGCGGTGACGTCGGCGCTCGGCGGGTCGGTCACCTCGCCGAAGTCGCAGAAGGGCAGGTCGGCGACGAGCGTGCTCGCGTTGTCGGCATCGAAGGCGCCCCAGCCGCCGTCGGCGCTCTGCAGGCCCAGTACCCAGCGCACGCCGCGCGCGATCGCGGCGTCGACCCGCGCGCGATCGGGGTGCGCGACGCGGCGCAGGGCGAGCACGACCTCGGCCGTGTCGTCGACGTCGGGGTAGTTGTCGTTGGCGAACTCGAAGGCCCAGCCGCCGGCCCGTACATCGGGGCGGGTGACCGCCCAGTCGCCGCGCACCCGCACCTCCTCGCCCAGCAGCCACTCTGCCGCGCGCACCAGCGCCGGGTCGTCTGCGGCCACGCCGGCGTCGCTGAGGGCGATGACCGCCAGCGCGGTATCCCATACCGGGCTCTGGCAGGCCTCCAGCCGCCGCGTGTCGCCGTCCTCGATGACGAAGCCCTCGAGTCCTTGCAGGCCCGCGCGCATGACCGGATGGTCGATCGCGTAACCGCGCAGGTGCAGGGCCATGAGTGAGTACACCCACGGAGGCTGGATTCCGCCCCAAGAACCGTCCGCCTCCTGACGAGCGACGATCCAGCGCTCGGCGCGCGCGAGCGCGCGCTCGCGCAGCGCGCGGAACGGCCGGCGGTCGTACGCGCGCGCTGCCCGGTCGACCGCGGAGAGCACTCGCCGCCGCGCTGCGGCGCCGAACGTCCGTGACGTAACAACAGGATTGTTACGTCCGGGACGTTCGCCGACGTGGAGCTCGTCGAGGTCGAAGGTGACCGGGCGCACCGGACGCTGCGCCATCACGATCGCGAGCGCCACGATGGTCTGGCGTGCCCAGCAACCGAAGCGGTAGATGCTCAGCGGCGCCCGGTCGGGCAGCAGCATGATCTCCGGCGCCAGCGCGGGCAGCTCGTCCCACGACCACAGGCCGAAGAGCGCCAGCCAGATGCGCGTGAAGGCGCGGCTGTGCTCGAGGCCGCCCGCGGCGCGCACGAAGGCGCACGCGCTGCGCATGTGCGCGGCCCCGGGCGGATCGCCGGCCAGCCGCAGCGCCGCGTAGGCCTCGACGGTGGTCGACAGGTCGCCGTCGGCGCCGTGGAACAGGCCCCAGGAGCCGTCGTCGCGCTGCTGGGAGCGGATCCACGCGGCGGCCATCCGCGTCTCGCGCTCGCCGCGGACGCCGAGGCACTCCCGCAGCAGGAGGTCCACGGCGTCCATGGTGACGTTGGTGTCCCGGGCGCCCTTCCACCAGCCGTCGGCGTGCTGGCGCGCGAGGAGGTGGTCCCGAGCGCGCGCCAGTGCCGCGTCCGCGGTCAGCCGGTCGATCTGACTCGTCGCCGAGGTCATGCAAAGGGGGGAGAACCTGCCGTTCCAGCACTGTAGTTGCCGAGTGGGTTGACGGGCTGTCAGGCTCAGGCGCGATACAGCGCGCGCAGCATCGCGCACAGCACAAGCGTCGCCCCGGCGTAGCCGATCTCCGCGCGCACGAGCTGATCGTCGACGATCGGCAGCACCATCCACACCACGAAGGCCGCCGCGGCGACCAGCCACAGCGCCGCCGCGGCGCGGGCGTGGCCGCGCGCCAGCGCGGCCTGGTTGAGCGTGCCGGCGCACAGGTGAAAGCCCATCCCGATCGCGATGACCGCCAGGCCGAAGCGCCCGTAGTCGTAGCCCTGCCCGAAGACCACGTCCATCGCCCACGGGCCGATCAGCAGCAGGCCGAGGGCAACGACGCCGGCGAACGCGATGATGGCCAGGATCGTCACCCGGATGGCCTTCGCGAACGCATCGTGGCCCTCGGTCGCCTCCAGGCCGCTGAGGTGGGGCAGCAGCGAGGTCTGGATCGACTGGAAGAGCTGCAGCGGCGCGCGCGTGATGAGCAGCGCGTTGAACACCACGCCGGCCAGCGCGGTGGTGGCGGTGGCGCTGACCGTCAGCACCGAGGCGTTGAGCAGCGTCTGCTCGGCCAGCTGGATCGCCGCGACCGACAGCGCGAAGCCCGCGCCCGCGCGCAGGGTCAGCGCGCGCTCGTCGAGCGCCGGCTCGGCGGCGCTCGTGTGCCGCGCGATCGCCCACGGGACGACGAGCAGCGAGGCGACCGGCGCGGCCAGGATCCCCATCGCCACCGCTGACTGCCCGCTGGCCAGGCCGACCGCCACCGCGACCGGGAAGCAGAAGCGCGAGATCGACTCGAACAGCACCAGCGCGCCGTAGAGGCCGAACCACTGGTGGCCGGCCAGGTAGCCGCGGGCGAAGTAGCTGGCCGCATAGGCCAGCGTGGCGCCTACGAAGATCCAGTACAGCGTGGCGGAGTCGAAGGCGTCCTCGATCGGTCCGCGCAGCGCGAGCGCGACGACGAGGAAGACGACCGCGAAGCTCGCCTGCACGAGCAGCGGCACGCGCAGCGGATGGCCGGCGTGCAGGCCGCGCGCGCGGCGGTCGGCGATCGTGCGCGACAGCAGCTGCTCGACCGGCCGGTAGATGACCGAGATGACGACGAAGAGCACCGCCCACAGCAGCGAGATCGCGCCGTACGGGCCGGCGGCGAGCACGTGGCTGGCGACCGCGAAGTAGGCGAAGGTGAAGATGCCCGTCGCGGCGATGCCGATCGACAGGATGCGCGCGCCGCGCGCGTAGGAATTGGGCCCCCCCGCCCGCGGAGCGCCGAGTGTCTCGTCGGCGGCGGCTGCGGTCTCAGTCACGCAGACGGACGAGCAGCATCGTCCACGGGAACGGCGAGCGCGCCTCCACGACCTCGCCGTGGCGCTCCAGCAGCGCCACGAACGAGCGCTTGGACCAGTGGTTGACGTGGCCCGGCGTGTTGCCGAGGTCCTTCCAGTAGGCGCCGCGGGCCATGTTCAGCGCGCGCCACAGCGGCTCGCGCGGCACCGAGACCAGCAGCCGGCGCTGCGCGACACGCGCCATCTCGGCAACGGTGTGCTCGGGGTCCGGCACGTGCTCGAGGACCTCGATGGCCGCCGCCGCGTCGAACTCGTCGTCGGCGAACGGCAGGTTCTCGGCCTTCATCACGCGATACTCGAGGTTCGGCGCCGTGCGCTTGGCCCATTCGGCGTGCAGGGCGGGGTCGTCGAGGTCGATGCCGACGACGCGCCGGCCCTCGCCGAGCTGCTGCGCCCACTGGTGGGTGAGCACGCCCTCGCCGCAGCCCACGTCGAGCAGCGACTGCGGATCGGCCTGGCGAAACAGCTCGTCGAGCGTGCCCTCGAAGCCCGCCATGAGGCGGCGGACGACGGGGTTGGTCGAGCCGTACTTGTCGTAGGTGTTGCCGGTGACCGTTCCCTCACGGTCGACGGTGACGGTGCTGCTCACAGCTTCAGGGCCTCCCGCTCCTCGGTCTTCTGTCCGGCGCGCGCGCCTGTCGTCGCCTCCTGGCCGGTCGGGTGCGCGCCGGGCTCGTAGTGCGACGGCGGCACGTCGAGCTGCAGCTCGATGCGACGGATGCGCTCGAAGATGCGCTGGACCATGATCCGCTGGCCATAAAGCAGGTCGCCGAGCACACCCAGCGCGGCCAGCACGACGGCGGCGTTGAAGAGCACCGCGCCGAAGATCAGCGACTGCACGTGGCCGGCGCCGTTTCCACCGATGTAGGCGACGACGAAGCGCCCGAACGGGATCAGCGCCGCGACGAAGGCGATGCTCGCCAGCAGCATGAAGACCTTCAGCGGCTCGTACTGCGCGTAGACGCGCGCGATCGCGACAGCGTTGCGGCGCACGTAGGAGCCCATCGACGGGAACAGGCGCGACTCGCGCGTCTGGGCGTTGGTCGCGATCGGGACGTGGTCGGTCGCGACGAGCAGCTTGCCGGCCTGGATGATCGTCTCCAGCGTGTAGGTGTACTTGGAGACGACGGCCATCTGGATGGCGGCCTCGCGGTTGTAGGCGCGAAAGCCCGAGGTGGTGTCGGGCACGTCGGTGTTCGACGCCTGGCGCACGACCCACGACCCCAGCCGCTGCAGGCGCTTCTTCATCGGCGAGAAGTGCTCGATCTGATCGGTCTCGCGGTCGCCGACGACCATGTCGGCGTTGCCGGCGAGGATCGGCTGCACGAGCTTGGGGATGTCGTGGCCGGAGTACTGGTTGTCGGCGTCGGTGTTGACGATGACGTCGGCGCCGAGCTTCAGGGCGGCGTCGAGGCCGGCCTGAAAGCCGGCGGCGAGACCCTTGTTGTTGGTCAGGCGGACGATGTGGTCGACGCCGTTGGCGCGCGCCACCTCGACCGTCCGATCGGTCGAGCCGTCGTCGATGATCAGCCACTCGACGGCGTCGAAGCCGTCGACGGTGCGTGGGAGGTCGGCGAGCGTTGCCGGGAGCGTCGCCTCCTCGTTGAGGCAGGGGATCTGGATGATGAGCTTCATGCGCGGGCGGGCCGGGGCGACGGGGCGTTCAGAGAGGTCGACGCCGTACACTCGCTGACGCCCAGTATCCCACATGGCGAGCGCGACGATCACCCGGCCGGCCCCGGGCCCGGACCCTGCCACCGGCCGGACCCCGCGCCGCTGGTCATGGCCGCTGCTGCTCCTCGGAGCCCTCGTGCTGGGCACCGTCATCGGGTTCATCGTCTACCCGACCTATCCCAACTACGACAGCTACTACTCGCTGATCTGGGGCCGCGAGCTGCTGCACGGCGTCAAGCCCTCGTTCGACGGCTATCGCACGCCGACCGAGCACCCGCTCGCCGTCGCATTCGGCGCGCTGCTGTCGATCGTCGGCGATCCCGCCGACCGCATCATGGTCGGCGCCACGCTGGGGTCCTTCGTCGTCCTGGCAGCGGGGCTGTACCGGCTCGGCCGCGCGTCGTTCGGCACGCTCGTCGGGGTCGCCGCGGCGGGCCTGCTGTGCACGCGCTTCGACTTCCCGTTCCTGGCCGCGCGCGCCTACATCGACATTCCCTACCTCGCGTTCGTGGTGTGGGCGGCCGCGCTGGAGGCCGAGCGCCCGCGGCGCGGCACGATCGTCTTCGTCCTGCTGGCCTGCGCGGGGCTGATGCGCCCCGAGGCGTGGCTGCTCAGCGGGCTGTATTTCCTGTGGTGCTTCCTGCCCGCCCCCTGGCCCGCGCGCATCAAGTACGCCGCGCTGACCGCCGCGCCGCCGATCCTCTGGACCGCCCTGGACTACTGGGCGACCGGCGACCCGAAGTTCTCGCTGACCCACACCAGCGGCCTGGCCGAGGAGCTCGGGCGCACTGCCGGCCTCTCCGACGTCCCCAGCGCCACCGTGCGCTTCCTGAAGAACCTCGACAAGGTCCCGGTCTTCTACGCGGGCATCCTCGGGCTGCTCATTGCGATCGTGCTCACGCCGCGTCGCGCGCGCATGCCGCTGGCGCTGCTCGTCATCGGGCTGGGGACGTTCGTGCTCGTCGGCGTCGCCGGGCTGAGCGTGATCGACCGCTACCTGCTCGTGCCCTCGCTCATGGTCATGATCTTCGCGGGGCTCGCGCTCGGCGGCTTCAACATGCTGAGCAACGGCGTCGCGCGCAAGTCGTGGGCGGCGGCGTCGGCGCTGCTCATCGTCTACGGGGTCGTCTACACCGCAACCCATGTGAACCTGAGCACGTTCACCAATGAGCTGGTCTTCCGCGGCGACTCGCACGACTCGCTGAAGGCTCTCCTCGACAACCCCAAGGTGCAGGCCGCGCGCCGGTGCGGACCGATCTCGACCCCCAACCACAAGCTGATCCCCGACTCGCGCTGGATCCTCGACGCCTCCGCCAGCGAGGTCATCGCCCGCAGCGACCCCAAGCAGCGCAACCGGATCGGCCGGGGCGTGGCGATCTACGCGGTCAACCGCACGGCCCTGCTGCGCTCGAGCTTCACCGACGGCGACCAGTCCGCGCAGGACACCTTCAACTCGATTCCGATGGCGGGCTTCACGCGGCTGGCGGTGACGCCGTTCTACAGCGCGTATGTCCGTTGCTGAGCGGCCGACGCTGATCACGGGGCCGGCGGCGCGGCCGGCGGCCGTTCGTGAGCGCCGGTGGCCGTGGTGGGTGGGGCTCGGGCTCGTGCTGGCCGTCGCGCTCGGCCTGCGCGTCTGGGGCGTCAAGCAGGGGATGCCGTTCGCCTACAACAGCGACGAGAACGCGCACTTCGTCCCCAACGCCATCGGGCTCTTCGGGCACGGCTGGAACCCGCACTACTTCGTCAACCCGCCGGCCTACACGTACCTGCTGCACATCGTCTTCGCCGTGTGGTTCGGGGGGCGCGAGGGCGTCTCCAAGGCGATGGCGACCGACCCCACCGAGGTCTTCGTCGTCGCGCGCCTGACCGCGGCGGCGGTCGGCACGCTGGCGGTCTGGCTGCTCTACATCGCGGGCGCCAAGCTCTTCAGCCGCGCGGTCGGGCTGCTCGCCGCGGCGCTGCTGGCGGTGTCGTTCCTGCCGGTCTTCTACTCGCACCTGGCTCTCAACGACGTCCCCACGCTCGCGCCGATCGCGCTGTCGCTGTGGGGGACCGCGGGCGTGCTGCGCGACGGGCGGCTGCGCTACTACCTGTTGGCCGGCGTCGGCCTCGGCCTGGCGTGCGCCACCAAATACACCGGCGGTGTGGTGCTCGTGCCGCTGCTGGGCGCCGCGGGGATCGCGCTGGCCGATCGCACACAGCGCATCGCCGCGGCGCGCGGTCTCGTACTCGCGGGCGTGGTGGCGATTGCCGCCTTCCTCGTCGCCAACCCCTACGCGCTGCTCGACCTGTCGACCTTCCGCGACGGCCTGCACCACCAGGCCGACGCCGCCGACGACGCACTGGGCAAGCTCGGCCTGACGCAGTCCAACGGACAGCTCTACTACCTGTGGACGTTCACGTGGGGGCTGGGGTGGGCGCCGCTCGTGGCGGGCGCGATCGGCATCGGCCTGCTCGCCGTAGACGACCGTCGGGCGCTGCTGGTGCTCGGCCCGGCGCCGATCCTCTACGTGCTCTTCATGGGCACCCAGGCGCGCTACTTCGGGCGCTGGCTGCTGCCCGTCTTCCCGATCGCGTGCCTGCTCGCCTCATACGCGGTGGTGCGGCTGGCCCAGCTCGCCGGCCGGCGGCTGCCCGTGCTCGCGCCCGCGCTCGCTGCCCTCGGGGCCGTGGTGCTGGTGGGGCAGGGCCTCGTCTACTCGCTGCACAGCGCGAAGACGCTGTCGCGCACCGACACCCGCAACGCCACGCGTGACTGGCTCGTGGCGCATGTGCCGGCGAACACCAAGATCGTCGTGGAGCCGGTCGTCCCCGACGCCTGGGCGACCGACATCGCCCACCCGAACCCCGGCACGGCCAACGGCGCGCGCTGGTCGAAGTTCCCCACGAGCCGTTCGAACATCGCCAACGACGGGTCGCGGATTCCAGGTCCCGGGAGGATCGTCAACATCGAGGACTACGAGCGCACGCTCTATCCCGGCCTGATCGACGAGTACGCGCGGCGCGGGTACTGCTGGGTCGTCGTCGGCTCGACGCAACGCGGCCGCGCCGAGGCGCAGCCCGACGTCGTGCCCAACGCGATTGCCTACTACCGCGCGCTCGACCGGCGCGCGAAGCTCGCCTTCGAGGCCACGCCCTACGCCAAGGGCAAGGGTCCGGTGAAGTTCAACTTCGACTGGACCTTCGACTTCTATCCGCTGGCCTACGCGCGCCCGGGCCCCGTGATGCAGGTCTACCGCCTGAGCGGGGGGAAGTGTGGCTAGCCCCTTGGCTAGGGCGACGCGACCGTCCCTAAACTCCAACGTTTAATGCAGCGGACCGAAACCGATCACGAGCACCTCGAGCGGGCGATCGCGCTCGCCGAGCGCGGCGTGGGGGGCGCGAGCCCCAACCCGGTGGTGGGTGCGGTCCTGGTCAAGGACGGTCGCGTCGTCGGCGAGGGCTGGCACGAGGAGTACGGCGGTCCGCACGCGGAGGTCAACGCGATTGCCGCCGCCGGCGACGTCGACCTGCGCGGTGCGACCCTCTACGTCTCGCTGGAGCCGTGCTGCCATCAGGGCCAGCAGCCGCCGTGCACCGACGCGATCGTCGAGGCGGGCATCGGCCGGGTGGTCATCGCCAGCGACGACCCCACCGAAAAGGCTTCCGGTCGCGGCCCGGGCATCCTGCGCGACGAGGGCGTGCAGGTCGACATGGCGGGCGGCGAGCTCGCCGCGCGCGCGCGCCAGCAGAACCAGGCCTTCCGCAAGCACGCGCGGACGGGCCGGCCGTGGGTTCTGTTCAAGTCGGCGATGAGCCTCGACGGCACGGTCGCGACCAAGACGGGCGACTCGAAGTGGATCTCGAGCGAGCACAGCCGCCTCGTCGCCCACCGGTGGCGCGCCGCCTGCGATGCGGTTGCCGTCGGGATCGGGACGGCGCTGGCCGACGACCCGCAGCTGACGGCGCGCATCGACGGGGTGCGCCACCAGCCGCGACGCGTCGTCTTCGACGCCACCGCCCGCTTGCCGTTGGACTCCAAGCTCGTCTCGGCGGCCAACGAGGTGCCACTCTTCGTCGTCGTCTCGCGCGCCGCTCCGCGCACATACACCGATGCGCTGGAGAACGCCGGCGCGCAGGTCATCGTTGCCACCGGCGAGAACGAGCCCGCGCGCGTGCGCTCGGCGCTCGACCAGCTCGGCGCGCTGGACCCGCCGGTGACCTCGGTGCTGCTCGAGGGCGGCCCGCACCTGGCCGGCGCGTTCCTCGACGCCGGCGAGATCGACGAGCTGCGCCTGTTCATGGCGCCGCTGCTGCTCGGCGGGCGCTCGGCTCGCGACCCGCTCGAAGGCGAGGGCGTCGACGCGATCTCCGATGCGCTGCGCGCGCTGACGCTCGAGTGCGAGAGCGTCGCGGGTGACGTCTTGCTGTCGGCGCGGCTACGGGAGTGGTAGACGGTTGTTCACGGGCCTGGTCGCCGACCTCGGAACGGTCGCCGAGGTGCACTCCACCAACGACGGAGTGCGGCTGGCCATCGAGTCCGAGCTCGCGCGCGAGCTGTCCGAGGGAGACTCGGTCAGCGTCAACGGCGTCTGCCTGACCGCGGTCGGCCTCTGCGGCGACCGCTTCGGCGCCGACGTCATGAACGAGACGCTGCGGCGCTCCTCGCTGGCCGAGGTGCGGCCCGGGTCGCGGGTCAACCTCGAGCTGGCGCTGACGGCCGACGCACGGCTCGGCGGCCACTTCGTGCAGGGCCACGTCGATGGCGTGGGCGCGATCAGCGCGGTCCGCGAGGACGGGTTCGCGCGCGTCGTGACCGTCGAGGCAGACCCGGCGCTGCTGCGCTACGTGGTCGAGAAGGGCTCGATCACGGTCGACGGCGTCTCGCTGACCGTGGCGCGTATCGGCGAGACCTCGTTCGACGTGTCGCTGATCCCCGAGACGCTCGAGCGCACCAACCTCGGATCGGCCGCGCCAGGCGTGCCTGTCAATCTTGAGGTGGACATCCTGGCCAAGTACGTGGAGAAGTTGGTGAATCGGTGAGCACGCAGACGACGAAGTTCGCCACCGTCGAGCAGGCGCTGGAGGACATCGCCGAGGGCAAGATGGTCGTCGTCGTCGACGACGAGGACCGCGAGAACGAGGGCGACCTCGTGATGGCGGCCGAGTTCGTCACGGCCGACGACATCAACTTCATGGCCACGCATGCGCGCGGCTGGATCTGCCTGGCGCTGACCGGCGAGCGCTGCGACGAGCTCGGCCTGGAGTTGATGTCGCTGAAGAACGAGACCGCCCACCAGACGCCGTTCACGGTGACCATCGAAGCGCGCGAGGGCGTCACCACCGGCATCAGCGCCGCCGACCGCGCCCACACGATCCGCGTCGCCGTCGATCCCGGCAAGGGGCCCGATGACATCGTCAAGGGCGGACACGTCAACCCGCTCAAGTCCCGGCCCGGCGGCGTTCTCGAGCGCACCGGCCACACCGAGGCGTCGGTGGACCTCGCGCGCCTGGCCGGCTGCAGCCCGGCCGGCGTGATCTGCGAGGTCATGAACGAGGACGGGTCGATGGCCCGCGTCGGCGACCTACAGGCCTACTGCTTCAAGCACGGCCTGCGGATGATCACGATCGCCGACCTCATCGCCTACCGGCGCCGCAACGACAAGCTCATCGAGCGGGTCGTCACCGCCCGCCTGCCGACGACGTTCGGCGACTTCGACGTCGTCGGCTATCGCTCGCTGACCGACTCCAAGCACCACGTCGCGCTGGTCAAGGGCGACGTCGCCGGTGCCGAGGACGTGCTGGTGCGCATGCACTCCGAGTGCCTGACGGGCGACGTCTTCCACTCGCTGCGCTGCGACTGCGGCGAGCAGCTCGAGTCGGCGCTGGCGATGATCGAGAGCGAAGGCCGAGGGGTGCTCGTCTACCTGGCGCAGGAGGGGCGCGGCATCGGGCTGCTGAACAAGCTCAAGGCCTACAAGCTCCAGGAGCAGGGGCTGGACACCGTCGACGCGAACCTCCAGCTCGGCCTGCCGGCCGACCTGCGCGAGTACGGCATCGGCGCGCAGATCCTCGCCGACCTCGGTCTGAGCTCGATCCGCATCCTCACCAACAACCCGAAGAAGATCCACGGCTTGCAGGGCTACGGGCTGAGCGTGACCGAGCAGGTCCCGATCCAGCACATGCCCAACCCTCACAACGAGGGCTATCTGCGGGCCAAGGCCGAGCGCATGGGCCACATGCTGCACCACCAGGGGACGAACCTCGACGAGGAGATGCTCCACGCGCGCACGCGGCCGGGGAAGGGCAGCGGCTGGGGCGAAGGCGAGCGGTGACCTTCGCTATCGTCGTCGCGCGCTTCTACGAGCACCTGGCCGATCGCCTGGTCGGCGGGGCGCAGACGGCGTTCGGTGACGCCGGGGTGCAGGAGGCCGACGTCTTCGACGTGCCTGGCGCCTTCGAGCTACCGCTCGCCGCGCGCTACGCGGCCGAGAGCGGCCGCTACGACGGCGTGGTCTGCCTCGGCGCGGTCATCCGCGGCGAGACCGACCACTACGAGTGGGTCTGCGCGGAGGCCGCGCGCGGCATCCAGGATGTGCAGCTGACGACGGGCGTGCCGTGCGCGTTCGGCGTGCTGACGGTCGACACGATGGAGCAGGCTCTCGAGCGCTCGGGCGGCGGCAAGCGCGACTCCGGTCGCCATGCCGCGGAGGCCGTGCTTTCGCTGGCGCGGCTGCGCGCGGAACTGGGCGGCTAGACAGCCGCGCCCATAGGGGTACGCTTGGGGCGTGACCAAGGAGGTGTTGGCCCTTGCGCTCACCGTGCTCGTCCACGTGATCGGGATGGCCGCCCTGGTCTGGGCGCTGCTCCTCGACGACGAGAACCGGCCGGACTGGCGTGGCTGGTGGCCGGACGCCGACGACGAGCCGCCGACGCCTCCGCCGGGCCCGCGCGACGGGCTGCCGCTCAGCGACGCCGAGCCGAGCAGCGTGCGGATGCGCGAGCCGGGTCGCCTGGCCGACGGTCACCCGAAGCCGGCGCGCCGTCCGGCGCACGCGCCGCAGCGCACCCCGACGCGCGACCCGTCCTAAGGGCTCAGCCCTGCGGCTTCGTGCCGGAGGGGGCGGCGGTCTTGCCCTGCTTGTGGGCCGAACCGCGCTTCGTTTCGTTGACCTTGGGAGTGACCATCATTGACTCCTACGCCCTTGACGGTCGGATGGATGCGTCGGATCGGCCACCACCCGCCCGTGCGGTCGCGCGGGTGAACGCCGCCTCCCCCGATCGGATGAGTGCCCGGTGGGCGCCCCTCAGGCCTGCTTCTGCGCCGTCTTCAGCTCTTTCTTGACGACGCCGCGCTTGTAGTTGCTGATCCGCAGGCGCTCCTGGAGGTACGGGATCGCCGCGGCGGGTTGACCGCTGAGGCGCAGGGCGTTGCCGAGGTTGAAGAGCGCGTAGGCGTAGTCGACCTCGCCGGTGCGCCCCTGGGTGCGGAACGCGGAGACCGCGCGCTGCAGCGGCGCGACGGCCTCGTTCGGCTTGCCCTGCTGGATCAGGGAGAAGCCGGTGTTGTTGAGCGCGACGGGATTGTCGCTCGGCGACTGCGTTGCGGTCTGCGCGGTCTGGGTCTGCTGGGTCGCCTGGGTCTGCTGTGTCTGCTGGGTCTGCGTCGTGGCCGGCTGGACGGCCTTCGGCTGGGTCTTCGGCTTGTTGGTGGTGTGCGTGGTCTGTGCGTGCGTCGTGGGAGTGGTTCCGCCGCCGATGCCCCCGGTGCCCAACGCGATCGCGATCGCGGCGCCCGCGACGACCGCGAGCGCGGCAAGCGCAGCGACGCCCGGCCAGCGCCGGCGCACCGGCACGGGCTGCGGGCGCAGCGAGCCGGTTGTCGGGCGGGCGGGGGGTACCCGCGCGGTGACCGCGGTGGGCGGCGCCGCGGGCTGGTAGTCGTCGCTGTCCAGCGCGTTCTCGAGCGAGTCGAGCAGTTCGGCCGCGGTCGCGGGGCGCCGGGCGGGGTCCTTCGCCAGCGCCAGGCGCATGACGTCGTCGACCGCGACGGGCAGGTCGCCGACGGCGCTGGCCGACGGAACGGACGCCTCGACGTGCGCCCGCGCCTGCGCGGCCGGGTGCTCGCCGCTGTAGGGACGGCGGCCGGTGAGCAGTTCGAAGGCGACGCAGGCCAGGGCGTAGCGGTCGCTGGCGGCGGTGGCCGGCTCGCCGCGCGCCTGCTCGGGGGAGATGTAGGCGGCGGTACCGAGGACCTGGCCGGTCTGGGTCACCGACGCCTCGGTCGCGACCGTCGCTATGCCGAAGTCGCCGACATGGAGGTGCCCGCGCTCGTCGATGAGCAGGTTGGCGGGCTTGACGTCGCGGTGCACGACGTCGTGGCGGTGCGCGCAGTCCAGCGCCTCGCCGGCCTCGCGCAGCCAGCGCATCGCCAGCGCGCGGCCGATCGGCCTGCTGCTGCGCAGGCGATCGGCGACCGTGCCGTTGGAGATGTGCTCCATGACCATGAACGGGCGACCGTCGTGCTCGCCGATGTCGTAGACGGTGACGACATGGCGGCAGTCCGAGAGCCGCGCGCCCGCCCGCGCCTCGCGCAGGAAGCGGCGATTTGCGCGCTCGTCCTGGGCATAGGCGGGGGAAAGAACCTTGACCGCGACGAGCCGGCCGAGACGTTCGTCCTCGGCGGCCCAGACCGAGGCCATGCCCCCGTTCGCGATGTGGTGGCGCACCGTGTACCGGGGCGGCAGCGCGACGCGATGCTCGCTGACGGGCATTCCACGGCACGGTACCCGAGCGGTCGGCCCGCTACACTGCTGCCCGCGATGGCGAAGGTCTGTCACAGCTGTGGAAAGGGTCCGGCATTCGGCAACAGCCGGAGCCACTCGATGGTGGCCACGAAGCGCCGCTTCGACCCGAACCTGCAGAAGGTCCGCATCATGGTCGGTAAGGCGCCGCGCCGCGTGTACGTCTGCACGCGCTGTCTGAAGGCCGGCAAGGTCACCAAGGCGCTCTAGCGCCTAGTGTCCGACCCGAGCCTCGTCCGCTTCCGCGTCGCGCTCGAAGGCGCTCTGGCGCACCTGGAATCGCGCCGCCAGGAGATCAACGACCTCAACGTCTTTCCGGTCGCCGACGGCGATACGGGCGACAACATGGCCCTGACGCTGCGGGCCTGCCTGGAGGAGGTCGACCGGCTGGCGGCCGTCGACCGGCCGCTGGACGAGATCGGGCGCAACGAGATCGTCGACTCGGTCGCCCGCGCCGCGCTGTTGGGCGCGCGCGGCAACAGCGGCGTCATCCTCTCCCAGCTCATCCGCGGCGCCGCCGAGGAGCTGATCTCGCGCCCCGGAGAGCTCGTCGACCCGGTCCTGCTCGGCGCCGCGATGGCGCGCGCGGCCCAGCGCGCCTACGCCTCGGTCCGCGCGCCGGCCGAGGGCACGATGCTCACCGTGATGCGCGACATGGCCGCGCACGTGGCCTCGCGGCTGGCCCACGAGCCGGGGCCGCGCCTGGGGCCGGACGCGGAGGGCGCCGAGCAGCAGCGCGTGCTGGCCGACGTGCTCGAGGAGGCGATCGCGGCCGGCGAGGCGTCGCTGCGCCGGGGGCCGGAGCTGCTGCCCGTCCTGCGCGACGCAGGGGTGGTCGACGCCGGCGGCTACGGCGTGATCGTCATCTTCGCGGGCGTCATCGCGGCGCTGCGCGGCGAAGCGCCACCTGCGGTGGCCCACCACGCGCCCGCGCGCGTCACCCACCCCGAGCACGCGTCGTCGACCTACCGCTACTGCACGAACTTCGCCGTCACCGGCGCAGATCTCGACGCCGGCAGCTACGTGGCGGCGCTCGAGGCGATGGGTGACTCGGTGCTCGTGGTCGGCGACCGCACCACGCTGAAGGTGCACGTCCACATCGACGATCCGGAGCGCGCGATCGCCTTGTTCGACGGGGCCGGCGAGGTATCGCGCCTCGACGTGGCCGACATGCGCGCGCAGATCGGCCGCCGTGAGGCGCGCCTGGCGGGCAACGGCGCAGCGCGCGCCGCGCTCGCCGGTGCGCTGGCCGTCGTGTCGGGCGCGGGCATCGCGCGCCTGTACGAGTCGCTGGGCTGCCACGTCCTCGACGGCGGGCCGACGCTCAACCCCTCCACGCACGAGCTGCTGGCAGGCATCCACGCGGTCCCGGCCGAGGAGGTCGTCGTCCTCCCGAACAGCCCGAACGTGATCATGGCCGCCGAGCGCGCCGCCGAGCTGGCCGAGAAGGCGGTACGCGTGGTGGGCTCGCGTTCGCAGCAGGCGGGGCTCGCCGCGGCGCTCGCGTTGAACACCGCCGCGGGCGCCGACGACAACGCCGCCGCGATGGAGGCGGCGATCGCCGCCGTCCGCACCGGCGCAGTCGCGCCCGCCGCCCGCGAGGACGTCGCCGGCCGCTTCGCCGTCGGCGACGCGGTCGGCTTCGTCGACGAGGAGCTCGTCGCGTGGGGCGACGCGGCCCCGACGCTCGAAGCCGTCCTCGACGCGCTGGCGGCCGACGCCGAGCTGGTCACCTGCCTCGCGGGGGAGGGTGCGCCGCTCGACGGCGCGGCGGTCGCGGCGCTGGCGCCGGCGGGGGTGGAGTTCGAGCTGGAGGACGGGGGACAGGCGGCGTATTGGTGGTTGCTGTCGGCTGAGTAGGCGGCGCTGAGGGCGGGTGGCCCGAGGCGTTGGCGGCATCGATTGAAGGTTTGTGGTCGCTATAGCCACCACAATCCTTCAATCGGCGCCCAGCCGCTCCGCCCGCGGAGCCCGACCCCGCACGAGTAGCAGCGGACTCCTTCCCCTCATTGCCCCTGGTCGCGCGGCGCCGCACCACTCCACGCGGAGGACCAACCCGAACCTGACGTTCACGTAAACATTCAGTTCGGCTATCATCGAACCGATGGCCGACATTCCCACCGCGACCGTCGGGCAGGCGCCGCGTCGCCGCGTCGGCGTCACCTCGGAGCACGCGAACTACAAGTGGTGGGCGCTGTCGTGCACCGGCCTCGGGATGCTGCTCGCGACGGTCAACTCGGGCACGCTGATCATCGCCCTGCCCGACCTCGAGCGCGCGCTGAACACGAGCATCCTCGAGCTCGTCTGGGTGATCCTCGCCTACATGATCGCCTCGACCGTGCTGGTGCTCACGGCCGGGCGGCTGTCGGACCTCTTCGGGCGCAAGCACGCCTACGTCGGCGGCTTCATCGTCTTCGCGCTGGCGTCACTCGGCGCCGGCTTCGCCAGCAACGGCACCGAGCTGATCCTGTGGCGGATCGTGCAGGGCGTCGGCGGCGCCTTCCTCTTCGCCAACGCGGCCGCACTCGTCACCGACGCCTTCCCGCGCGAGCAGCTCGGCCTCGCGATGGGCACGAACACCATGATCGCCGCCGTCGGGCTCGTCATCGGCCCGGTCCTCGGCGGCGCGCTCGTGTCGATCTCGTGGCACTGGGTCTTCTGGTTCAACGTGCCGCTCGGCCTCGCCGGCGGCGCGTGGGGCGCGCTCGTGCTCCACGAGCTCGCGCGGCGCGACGTCCAACGCGGCTACGACCTGCTCGGCACCGCGACGTTCGTGACCGGCCTCACCGGCCTCGTGCTCGGCATCTCGAAGGGTGGGATCTCGGGCTGGAACGACCCGGTCGTCATCATCGGCCTCGCGGCGGCCGTCGTCCTGCTGCCGCTGTTCGTCGTCATCGAGCGCCACGGGCGCGCGCCGATGCTCGACCTCACGATCTTCGAGAACCGCCTGTTCGCCGCCGCCACGGCCGCGGCGTTCATCAACGGCCTCTCGCGCTTCGCGCTGCTCTTCGTGTTCGTCTTCTTCTTCCAGGGCGCCCAGGGCGACGACCCGATCACCGCCGGCATCAAGCTCACGCCGATGGCGGTCGGCATGCTGATCTCCTCGCCGCTGGCGGGCATGTACGCCGACCGCCGCGGATCGCGCATGCTCGCCGCGCTCGGGATGCTCGTCTCGGCGATCGCGCTCGCCGCGATGACGACGCTGGAGGCCGACTCGCCCTACTGGCAGAGCACGCTGTGGCTCGGGCTCGTCGGCATCGGCTCGGGCATGTTCAACTCGCCCAACACCGCGGCGATGATGGGGACGGTGCCGCCGAACCGCCGCGGCGTCGCCGCCGGCGCGCGGATGATGCTGCAGAACACCGGCGCCGTCCTCTCGATCGCGTTCGTCCTGGCGATCGTGACCTCCGCGGTGCCCAAGGACGTGCTGTTCAAGATCTTCTCCGGGCTGGCGTCGGGGCTCACCGACGCCCAGCTCGAACCGTTCATCCAGAACATGCACACCGCGCTGTGGGTGCTGGCGGCGACGTCCGTCGTCGGTGCCGTCGTGTCGTTGCTGAGGCCGAAGTCATGAGCGCGACGACCGAGACCAGCCTGCGGATCGGCGAG
>DATBKW010000121.1:0-10353 GCA_036555665.1 Solirubrobacteraceae bacterium
GCGCAAGCCGGCGGCGCACCGGCCGCTGCCCGCCGCCGACCACCGCCTCGTGGCCCGCTTCCTGGGCCTGACGGCGATCAACCCGACGACGGCGGTCACCTTCGCCGGCCTCATGGTCGGCCTGCCCGCGGTCGCCCACGCGTCGGGCACCGGGAAGGCCGCGTTCGTGATCGGCGCGTTCGGATCCTCACTGGCGTGGCAGAGCACGCTGGCCGGCGGCGGCGCGCTCATGCGCCACGGGCTGCCCTCGCGCGCGCGAACCTGGACCACGATCGCCGGCCGCGTGCTCGTGCTCGCGCTCGCGCTCAAGCTCGCGGCGGGGGTCTGACCGCAGGCGCTTGTCGCGGGTCGAAAGCAGGGCAATGAGGGGAAGCAGCGAGCGGCGGAGCCGCCGCAGCCGGTCGTCCGCGTCCGCTCAAAGCGCACGAACGTCCATGGCGTATGCCTGGGGACATACGCGATGGACGTTCATCGCCCCAGGTGGACCACGGCGGCGGTGCGGGGCGCCAGGTGCAGCCCGCCCGCGACCCGCTCGCCGTCGCGCTCGCGGTTCGTGCACAGCGCGACCGTGCCAGAAGCTTCTATTACCGCTTCCTCATCGCCGATGTTCAGCGCCACGAGGTGGCGCTCGCCGCGGCGGTAGACCCACAGCCCATCCACAGCGACCACCTCGGCGTACGCGCCGGCCAGCAGGTCGGCTTCGGAACGTCGCAAGGCGATCAGGTCGCGAGTGAGGTGCAGCGCGGAGCCGGGGTCGGCGCGCGCGTCGGCGACGTTCGGCGTGGCATCCCCGAACGGCAGCCACGGCTCGACCCCCGGATCGGTGAACCCCAGGCCCGGCGCGTCGCTCCACGGCATCGGCGTGCGCGCCCCGTCGCGCCCCGAGCCGCCGCCGGGGTCGCGTTTGGCCTCGGGGTCGACGACGCGCTCCGGCGGGACCGGCGTCTCCTGCATCGCCAGCTCGTCGCCGTAGTAGAGGACCGGCGTGCCGCGCAGGGTGAGCAGGAGCATCAGCGCGCAGCGCGCGAGGTCCGCGTCGCCCTTCGCCCACCGTGTGGGGAAGCGCGTCGCGTCGTGGTTGCCGAGCGTCCACACCGGCCATGCGTGCTCGGGGAGCAGCTCCTCGGTGCGCGCGACGATCGGCGCGAGGGTCTCGACGTCGAAGTCGGCGAGGAGGAAGACGAAGTTGAAGGCCAGGTTCAGCTCGTCGACCCCGTCGCCGCCGTAGAAGCTCGCCAGCGTCTCGAGGTCGTGGACGTAGGTCTCGCCGACCAGCACCGCGCCGTACGGGTCGCTGACCTCGCGCCAGTGGCGCAGCACGTCATGGACCTCCGGCCGGTTCATGGAGAACACGGGCCGCTGGCCGAGCTGGCGGTAGTGGGCGATGTCGTCCGCGGTCGCCTCGGGGTTGTCGCGCAGCTCGCGGTCCTTGACGATCCCGTGCGCGACGTCGATCCGGAACCCGGCGATCCCACGGTCGAACCAGAAGCGCAGGATGTCGTCGAACTCGGTGCGGACGTCCTCGTTCCACCAGTCGAGGTCGGGCTGCTTGGGGTCGAAGTTGTGCAGGTACCACAGGCCGGTCGCCTCGTCGCGTGTCCACGCCGGCCCGCCGAAGAGGCTCATCCAGTTGTTGGGCGGCGCGCCGTCCTGGCCGTCGCGCCAGACGTAGTAGTCGCGGCGCTCGCGAAACCACGGGTGCTCGTCGCTGGTGTGGTTGGGAACGAGGTCGAGCAGCACGCGGATGCCCAGCTCGCCCGCGCGGGCCACGAGCTCGTCGAGGTCCTCGAGCGTCCCCAGCTCGGGGTGGACGCCGCGGTAGTCGGAGACGTCGAAGCCCCAATCAGCGTTGGGCGAGGGGAAGGTGGGGTTCATCCACAGCCCGTCGACGCCCAGCCACGCGAGGTGGTCGAGGTGCTCGATGATCCCGCGAAGGTCGCCGACGCCGTCGCCGTCGGAGTCGGCGAACGAGCGCGGATAGATCTGGTACAGGACGCCGTCACGCCACCACATGGGCGCCTCCGTCCCACTCGTGACGCAGCGCCCAGACGGCGCCCACCGTCCAGGCCTGCACGAAGTTCGAGATGGCGATCGCCTCGACGTCCCCCGCCGGGGTGACCGCATAGAGCTCGGGGTAGCGCCCGAGCCGCTCGACCGCGGCGAGCACGCCCGCGCGCACCCGCGAGGCCTCCTCGACCCGCCCCGCCCCACGCAGCCCGCCCCAGCCCAGCCACGAGTCGAACGGCCACACCGAGCCGCGGTGATAGGACGACGACGCGAACTGCGGGTGGCGGTCCGACAGCGTCCGCAGCCCGTAATCGGTGAGCACATCGCGCTCGGACAGACGCTCGGCGGCGCCCTCGACCGGCGCCCCCGCCCACAGCAGCCATCCGAGCTGCGATCCGGCGCCGCGCACCCGCCGGTCGTGACCATCGAGCGCCATCGTGTCGGGATCCCACGCGCCGGCGATGCGGGCCTCGAGCGCCTCGACGGCCGCCGCGTGCGCGGGATCGCCGGACAGCCGCGCCAGCCCGCGCAGCCCCGCAAGCGCGGCCGCCTGGGTATCGGCGTCGGCGACCGGCGGCTCGGGCACGCTGCCGTCCTCGTGCAGGATGCCGCCGCCGTAGGCCTGCAGCGGGTCGGCGGTGTCGCGCCAGCCCTGCTGCACGAGGCCGCCCGGCGCGCGGCGCTCCCAGCGCAGCAGCCCGCCCCCGCGCTCCAGCGCCCCGACCAGCCAGTCGCCGGCGGCGCGCCACGCGGGCTCGAGCTCGCCGGCCAGCGCGGCGTCGCCGGTCGTCGCCAGCACGTGCAGGAACAGCGGCGTCGAATCCGCCGAGCCGTAGTAGCGCAGCTCGCCGTCGGGGACCTCGAGGCCCAGGTAGTCCTGGCGTTCCAGCGAGATCCCGGGCCGGACCTCGTGGACGATCTTGCCGGGCTCCTCGTCCCACATGACGTCCTCGCGCGCCCCCTGCAGCGCGGCCAGCGCGCGCAGCGACGCGGCCGCCACCTCCGGGCGCGCGGGCAGCACCGCCAGCGAGGTGATCAGCGAGTCGCGCCCGAACAGGCAGTTGTAGCGCCCCGGGTCGCCGGCGCCGACCGAGGCGCTGGATGCGTTCGGCCAGCCCGCAGGGGACAGCACCTCGGCGAGGCCGGGCACTGCCGATGGATCGGTGCTCACCCCTTGACGGCGCCCGCGGTCAGACCGGCCACGATCCGCTTCTGGAACAGCAGCACGAGAATGATCAGGGGGATCGAGATGACCACCGATGCCGCCGAGATGCTGCCGTAGGGGATCTCGTGCTCGGTCGCCCCCGTGAAGAAGGAGATCTCAGCCGGCACGGTGCGCGCCGCCGTCGACGAGGTCAGCGTGACCGCGAGCAGGAACTCGTTCCATGCGCCGATGAAGGTCAGGATCCCGGCGGTGGCGAGGCCGGGAGCCGCGAGCGGCACGACGACCTTACGGAAGGCCTGGAAGTGCGTCGCACCGTCGACCAGCGCCGCCTCCTCGAGGTCCTTGGGGATCTCCCTGAAGAACGAGACGAGGATATAGATGCTCAGCGGCAGCGCGAACGTGAGGTACGGGATGATCAGGCCGATGTAGGTGTTGAAGATCCCGATGTCCGACCACAGCTTGAACAGCGGCGCCGCGATCGCGATCTGCGGGAAAGTCGAGATCGACAGCACGATGCCGAGGATGATGTACTTGCCCTTGATCTTCAGGCGCGCGAGTGCGTAGGCGCAGAACGAGGCCACGCACAACGCGATCACCGTCGTCGACAGGGACACGATCGCGCTGTTGCGCAGCGACTTCACGAAGTCGGGGTTGTTGAAGATCGCCTTGTAGTTGGCGAGCGTCGGGTTCGGCGGGATGAACGACGACGACTGCAGATCGGTCGGCGTCTTCAGCGAGATGTTGATCAGCCAGTAGAACGGGAACAGGCAGAAGACGACGATCGCAAGGACAGCGAGCCACATCCACCATGGCGTCTTCGGTCCGCTGGTCTTGCGTCTCTTGGTCCTCGCGCGCGCCTGCGTCGCGACGGGGGCGGTGGCAGCTCCGGCTTCCATGGCTCAGTCCTCCGCCAGTCCTCGGATGTTCCCGCCGACGAAGCGGATGTACGAGAAGGAGACGATCATCACGATGATGAACGTCAGCACCGCCATCGCCGACCCCAGGCCGTAGATCCGGTTGGTCGCGAACGTCTCCTGGGCGATCGTCGACAGGGTCGACGTCCCGAACTGACCGTTGGTCAGCACGTATGGCAGGTCGAATATTCGGAGCGCATCCAGGGTTCTGAAGATCAGCGCCACCAGGATCGCCGGCATCAGCAGCGGCAGCGTGATCTTCGCGAACCGCTGCCAGGTCGTCGCGCCGTCGACCTTGGCCGCCTCGTAGACCTCCCCGGGTATCACCTGCAACCCGGCGAGGATCAATAACGCCATGAACGGCGCCGTTTTCCAGACGTCGGCGAGGATGATGATGATCAGCGCCTGTGGCTCGGAGCCGAGCCACACCGTCTGCGTGCCGAGGATCGTGTTCACGAAGCCATACGGCGAGACGAACATCGTCCGCCACATGACCGCCGTGACGACCGTGAGCACGGCCCACGGCACGAGCACGGTGGTGCGCAGCAGTCCCTGACCACGGAAGGCCGCGTGCATCGCCAGCGCCATCCCGAGCCCGATGACGAGCTCGAGCGAGACGGACGCCACCGTGAAGATGAGCGTGTGCGCCAGCGCCGCCCGCCAGTCGGGGTCCTGGATGGCTTCGGAGTAGTTGCGCAGCCCGATCGGCCCCGCCCACCGGGAGAGGCCGGCGACCCGCACGCTGTACTCGTGCAGCGACAGCCAGATCGCGTAGACGATCGGCCACACCGCGACGATCGCGATGAGGATCATCGACGGCGCGACCATCAGCTTCGCAAGGCGGCGCTCCGGCATGCCCCGGGAGCGCCGCTGCTGCGAGGGCGCGCCTACTGCTTCAAGAGACGCGGCTTCCATGGTCCTTCCTCAGGTCAGAATGTCGAGAGCGCTGCGTTGATCTGCGAGTCCGCCTTCTTGATGGCGTCCTGCGCGCTCACGCGACCGGCGAGCGCATCGTTGACGTTCTTGTAGATCGCCTGCGAGATCTGCGGATAGACCGGCGACACCGGGCGCGCCTTGGCCTGGCTGAGGGCCTGGAGCAGCTCGGGGGCGTACGGGATGGCCTTCTTGACGTCGGACATCGCGTACACGGCCGGGATGACGGCTGCCTGCGAGAAGTCCAGGATCGCCTTCTTCTGGAACGCCGGCGAGGCGTAGAAGTCGGCGAACTTCAGGGCCAGCCCGGGATTCTTGGTGTAGGCGCTGATCACGCTGTTGTGCCCGCCGAGGATGCCGGCCTTGCCGGCGCCCTCGAAGGTCGGAAGCGGGGCGACCTTGTACTTGCCCTTCACCTTGCTGTCGCCCTTGTTGTCGGCGGCGTAGGCGTAGGTCCAGTTGCGCATGTACCCGTAGCGGCCGCTGATCCACGCCTGGTCGGTCTCCGGCTCCATGTAGGTCGTCACGGCCTTGGGAGCCGAGCCGTTCTTGATGCCATCGACCATGAGCTGCAGGGCCTTGACGTTCGCCGGCGAGTTGAAGGCCGACTTCGTGCCGTCGTCGTTGAGCACCTGGCCGCCGGCCGCGAAGCCCAGCTCGAGGAAGTCGCAGGTCAGGCCCTCATAGGGCGCGCCCTGATAGACCATGCCTCCCTGTTGCTTGGCGTCCGCGTAGAGCTGCTGCCAGGTCGACGGCGGAGCGCCACCGCCCTTGTCGGTCCGGTAGTAGATGAAGGCAGCGTCGCTCGTCTCGGGGACGCCCCAGTACTTGCCGCCATAGTGGACCGTCTCGAGCGGCGCCTGGATGTACTTCGACTTGGCCTGGTTGATGTATGGCGTCAGGTCGTAGAGCCACTTCTGACTGGCGAACTCCGCCGTCCAGATCACGTCGGAGCTGAAGACGTCGCAGTCGTCGGACTTGGCCTGCTGGCGCTGGATGAACTGCGTGCGCTGCGCGTCGGCCGACGCCGGGAACTCCGTCATCGTCGCCTTCCAGCCCTGGCCGCCGTACTTGGCGTTGAAGTCCTTGATCAGCTGCTTGCCGATGCCCGTCGTGTCCTTGCCCTGGCAGTACTTGACGGTGCCCTTGGGCGGGTTGTTCATCGACGCGGGGTCGATGACCTTGGCGCCCTTGACCTCCGTGCCGCCGCCACCTGTCGAACTGCCGCCGCCACCGCTGGTGCTGCTGTTGTTGCTGCTGCCGCACGCGACGATGAACAGCGCGAGGGCGGTGACAAAAGCGGCCGCGAACCTCTTCCGAGAAACCATCCGAGCGTACCCTCCTCCTCGGTCCTCCAGGACCGGTATGTACCTCGCGGGTCGTCCTCCCATTGGGTGACCCGTGACTCCTGAGTCGCTGGCTGAGTACCCCGGGGCAGGCCGAGCGAATCACACAGCGGCGAGCGCCACGGCCGCGAACTGGACCGCGGCGGCCGCGATCACGAGCACATGGAAGACCTCGTGGTAGCCGAAGACGCGCGGCGCCGGATCGGGCCGGCGGCGCGCGTAGACGACGGCGCCGAGCGTGTAGAGCAGCCCGCCGGTGGCCAAGAGCGCGACGGCCATCGCGCCGGCGCGATTCCACAGCTGCGGCAGCGCGACGAGCCCGATCCAGCCGAGAACGACGTAGAGCAGGGCCCTCAGCGCGCGCGGCGCGTCGATCCACACGAGGCTCAGTGCGACGCCCGCGAGCGCGCCCGCCCACACGATGCCCAGGAGCGTCCAGCCCAGGGCGGGCGCGAGCACGAGCAGCGCAAAGGGCGTGTAGGTGCCCGCCACCAGCACGTAGATCATCGCGTGGTCGAGCCGGCGCATCCACACGCTCGGGCGCGGCGGCCAATCGATGCGGTGGTAGAGCGCGCTGGCGCCGAACATCGCGCACAGCGACAGCGCGTAGACGCCGACGGCCACGCGCGCCTGCGCCCCCTGTGCGAGCACGACGAGCGCCGCGCCCGCCGCGATGGCCGCGAAGAAGGCGTACTGATGGCTGACTCCGCGCAGGCGGGGCTTCATCGCACCCGAGGGTACGCGTCAGCCGGCGATCTCGCGCAGCAGGTAGGCCGACTGCAGCAGCTCCGGGTTGTCGCGCAGCTCGGCCGCCGTGCCGTGGTAACGGATGCGCCCGGCCTCGAGGACGTAGGCGCTGTTGGCCAGCGACAGCGCCACGTGGGCGAACTGCTCGATGAGCAGCACCCCGACCCCGGTCTGCGCCACGTCGCCCAGGGTCGGCACCAGGCGCTTGACGACCACGGGCGCAAGCCCCAGCGACAGCTCGTCGACCAGCAGCGTGGTCGGGCGCGAGACCAGCGCCTGCGCGAGGACGACCATCTGCTGCTCGCCGCCCGACAGCGAGCGCGCCTGGACGTCCCAGCGCTTCTCGAGCTCGGGAAACAGCTCGAGCGCGTACCTGATGCCGGCGCTCGCCTCGTCGCGCGACAGCGCGTACGTCGCAACCCGCAGGTTCTCCTCGATCGTCAGCTCGGGCAGCAGCCGCCGCCCCTCGGCGACGATCGCCACGCCTGCGGCGCGGATCTGCTCGGGCCGGCGGCGCGTGAGGTCGCGTTCCTCGGCAACGGAGCCGTTCCGGGTCGCCTGCTCGCCCGTGGTGAGGAGCACCCGCCCGCCGGTCGGGCGGAGCACGCCGGCCACGGCCAGCACGAGCGACGACTTGCCCGCGCCGTTGGGCCCCAGCAGCGCGGTGACTTCGCCCGGCGGGATGTCGAGCGAGACCTCGCGCACGACGGTGCGCCCGCCGCGGGCGACGCTGATCTCTTCAAGCCGCAGCAAACTCACAGCGCCGCCTTCTCGTCTTCCGTCCCCAGGTACGCCCGGATGACCTGCTCGTCGCGCAGCACCTCGCCCGTCGGCCCCGACGCGATGAGCTTGCCGAAGTCGAGCACCGCCGTGATCTCGCAGCAGGCCGAGACGAGGCTCATGTCGTGGTCGACGAGGATCACCAGCGCGCCGAACTCCTCGGGGATCTTGCGGATGACGCGGCTGAGGTGCTCGGTCTCCTCGTCGGGCAGGCCGGCCGCGGGCTCGTCAAGCAGCACGAGCCGCGGCTTGCCGACCACGGCGCGCGCGACCTCGACCAGGCGCCGCTCGCGGGCGCCGAGCCCGCCGACCTTGACCTGCGGATCGAG
Organism: Solirubrobacteraceae bacterium; assembly: GCA_036555665.1. Classification (GTDB taxonomy): domain Bacteria; phylum Actinomycetota; class Thermoleophilia; order Solirubrobacterales; family Solirubrobacteraceae; genus JAOPZW01. The sequence continues at coordinate 8,222 of DATBKW010000121.1, forward strand.
GTCGAGGCCGACAAAGCCGATGGCGCCGAGCACGTCGTGGGCGCGGTCGGCGCGGCCGAGCTTGGAGTGCTCGTGCACCATCGCGACGTTGTCGTAGACCGACAGCTCCTCGATCGCCTGCTCGGTCTGGAACGTCCGCCGCAGGCCCCACCGCGCGCGCCGGTAGTCGGCCATGGCCAGCAGGTCCTCGCCGTCGGAGTGGACGCTGCCCGACACCGGGCGCACGAAGCCGCTGAGCACGTTGAAGAACGTCGTCTTACCGGCGCCGTTGGGGCCGATGAGCCCGCACGTGCCGCCCGGGAACTCCACGCTCATGGCGTCGATCGGCGTGACGCCGCCGAAGCGGACGGTCAGGTCTTCGACCGCGATCACTTCGCGGCCTCGCGCGCGGGCTCGCCCCGTCTGAACAGCCGTGCGATCGCGCCGCCGAGGCGCTTCATGTCCTTCGGGAACTGGGCCGCGACGCCCGCGGGGGCGGTCAGCAGCACCTGCAAGATGCCGACGCCGAAGAGGATGGTCAGCAGGTCGGCCGGCAGGCCCCAGTTGTCCAGCAGGGCGGGCAGCAGCTTGATGAACGCCCCGGCCACGATCGCGCCCCAGAGGGTGTAGATGCCGCCCATCAGCACGGTGGCCAGCAGGGCGATCGAGTCGCTCGTCTTGAACTGGAAGGTGTAGAGGTGGTTGACCTGGGCGGCGAGCAGCGCGCCGGCCACGCCGGTCATGAACGACGCCAGCGCGAAGGCCCACAGCTTGTAGAGCGTGATGTTGACGCCGGCGGCGAGCGCCGCGGGCTCGCTCTGGCGGATCGCCGCCCACGCGCGCCCCGCCTTGGACCGCACGTGCCACAGCGCGAGCCCGAACATGACCACGGCGACGATCACCGTGTAGCGGTAATAGGCCAGGTCGGTGGTCGCGATCGCCGGCCTGCGCACCGCCGTGCTGCCCTTGAGCGTGTCGGTGTAGCCCTTGAACCCGCTCCCGCCGTTGGGGAAGTTCGTCGCGGTGAGCACCACCGTGATGGCGCCCGCGAGCATCAGGGTGATGAGCGCGAGATACAGGCCGCTCAGGCGCAGCGCGGGCAACCCGATGAGCGTGCCGAGCACCATCGTGAGCAGTCCAGCCAGCAGCAGCACGATCGGGAACGGCAGCCCGGTGGCGAAGAGCAGGCGGGCGCCGATCCACGCGCCGAGCGCGAGCACCGCGATCTGGCCGAGCGAGACCATCCCCACGCGGCCCATCAGCACGTTGAGTCCCAGCGCGACGACCGAGTAGATCGCCACGGCGGTGAGCACGTCGATCCAGTAGGTGCTCAGCAGCGGCGGCAGGCCGAACAGCACGATGAGCAGGAAGACGACGATCACCGCGACGCGCACCCCGTCGCCGCTCGTGAGCCGCGGGGCGCGCCGCGCGGCGGTCTGCTCGGTCGTGGCCCCTACCGTCGCCACGGGTTAGTGGACCCCGCCTCGCGCGAAGGAGATCTCGCGGCGGCGCGACATCCACAGCAGCGCCACGATCGCCAGCACGAACGGTGCCATGTCGCGGTACTGCGAGATCGAGAAGATCGGTGTGATCAGCGCGTTGACCAGGCCGATGACGATGGCGGCGATCAACGTGACCACGATCGACTGCAGGCGCGCGATCAGCGTCGCCGCCAGCGACGAGATGAACAGGAAGGTCAGCGTCGCCGCGTCGAGGCCGATGAGGTTGGCCAGCAGCAGGCCCGAGGCGCCGGACAACAGCCCCGAGAACAGCCACGCGATCGCCTCGACGCGCCGCACGGGGACGCCCAGCGTCGCCGTGATCTCGCGATCGGAGGCCAAGGCGCGCATGGCCGTCCCGGTCTTCGTGTAGCGCAGGAACGCCCCGGTGCCGACCGCGGCCGCCACGCCGAGGGCGAACGCGACGACCTGCGTCCAGTTGACCAGCACGCCGCCGACCTCGAACGTGTGGTTCTGGGTCGGCAGGTTCAGCGACCGCGCCTTGTCGCTCCAGATCCACGACATCGCGCCGAGCAGGATCAGCGCGAGGCCCAGCGACGCGGTCGCCTTGACCAGCGGGTCACGCGCCGCCAGCGGCGGGCCGAAGGCCAGCCCGTAGGCCAGCGTGACCGCGCCGCCGAACAGCACGCAGAT
>DATBKW010000122.1:0-4457 GCA_036555665.1 Solirubrobacteraceae bacterium
GCACGAGGCGCACGCGGCGAGCTGCGGCGCGAAGCCGGCGGCGAGCAGGAGCTTCAGGCGGAAGGCGAGCTGGTTGGCGTGGCCGGCGCGCGTGGGATCGGCATCGAGCAGGGCGAGCTCGTTGCAGAGCAGGTTGTAGACATCGGGATGGGGCTCGGTGGTGTCGAAGAGGCGCGCGACCGCGTCGCACGCGCGGGCGGCGGTGTCGAGCGCGACGCCATCCTCGCGCAGGCGCGGGTAGCCGGCGATCGTCGCGGCGGCCGTCACGGTGAGGAGCTCGCCACGGCCCTCGTGCAGGACGAGGTCAAGCCGGAAGAACGGCTCGAGCCGGCCGCCGAAGCGGCTGCGCGCGCGGCGCACCCCCTTGGCGATCGCGCCGATCCTCCCGCGACGCGGGGTATACAGGTGCAGGATGCGGTCGGCCTCGCCGTAGCGCAGCGAGCGCAGGACGACGCCCTCCGTCTTCACCGGACCCGGCAAAGACCCCCCGCTATCCTCAATGAAGTAATGCCCAAGATCACCGTGTACTCGACCGAGCCCTGCTCGTTCTGCGTCCGCGCCAAGGCGCTGCTCGACAGCCGTGGCCTCCCCTATGAGGAGATCAATCTGGCAAAGGACGCGGTCGGACGCACCGAGCTCGTCCAGCGCACGGGGATGATGAGCTTCCCGCAGATCATCATCGGGAGCGAGATCGTCGGCGGCTTCTCCGAGCTCGTCGAGGCCGATCAGGCGGGCAGGCTCACCGAGCTAGCAGCGGCCTGACGCCGGCGCAGGCGCCGGGGCCGCGGCTGGCAGCGCTCGCAGGCGTACGTCCCGCGCCCGGCGGCCACGAACTTCACGACCGTCGTGCCGCACCTCGGGCATGGCTCCCCGCCGCGGCGATGGACGAGGAACTCGTCCTGGAACGAACCGCGCACGCCGTCGGCGTGGCGGAAGTCGTCGATCGTCGCGCCGCCCGCGGCCAGCCCCGCCGTGAGCGCCTCGCGCACGCCCGCCGCGACCGCGTCCCACTGCGCGCGCGTGAGATTGCCCGCCGGGCGCAGCGGGTGGATGCGCGCGCGGAACAGCGCCTCGTCGGCGTAGATGTTCCCCACCCCGGCGATCCGGCGCTGGTCGAGCAGGAAGGCCTTCACCGGCGCGCGGCGGCCGCGGGCCATGCGCCGCATCGCGTCGCCGGTGAGCTCGCCGTCGAGCGGCTCGAGGCCCAGGCGGGCGGCGAAGAACGCGTCGCGGGCCGCTGTTCCCAGCGCGAGCTCGCCCGTTCCGAAGCGCCGCGGGTCGCAGAAGCGCAGCTCGTGGCCGTCGTCGAGCTGCCAGCGCACGCGCTGGTAGGGCGTGCCGGGCGCCGGGTCGTAGAGCAGCGTGCCGGTCATGCGCAGGTGCATGAACAGGAAGACGTCGTCCTCGAGCTCCCAGACGAGGTACTTGCCGCGGCGGCGCAGATGCGTCACCTGCCTGCCCTGGACGGCGTCGACGACCGCCCCGGGCACCAGCGGCAGGCACCATCGCGGGTCGGCGATCTGGAGGCGCTCGATGACGCGCCCGTCGACGAGCGGCGCGAGCTGGCGGCGGATCGTCTCGACCTCGGGGAGCTCTGGCACGAGACAGAGCGTACGGCGCGTTGCGAAACTGCCTCAGAGGAACGGCGTGCCCGGCAGCTCCGGCGCGGCCCGGCCCGCCAGCCACTTCAGCGCCGACGCCCCGACATCGGCCAGCGGGCCGTCGTGGCGCCGGCCGTCCTGGCCGGAGAACGTCGCCAGCAGGGGCGCGTACTCGCGCGTGTGGTCGGTGTGCGGCGCGCGCGGGTCGACGCCGTGGTCGGCGGTGAGGACGAGCAGGTCGTCGTCGCGCAGCAGTGCCAGCCATTCCCCGGCGGCGGCGTCGATCTGGCGCAGCGCGCGACGGAAGCCCTCGACGTCATGGCGGTGGCCGTAGATCTGGTCGGTCTCGACGAGGTTGGCGAAGACCAGCCCCGCGTCGACGTCCCTGACCAGCGCCGTGAGCTCCTCGATGCCGCGTTCGTTGGTCGCCGCGGGGTGGTAGTCGTCGATCCCCACCCCGGCGAAGAGGTCGCGGACCTTGCCGACCGCGTGGACCGGCACGCCGGCGGCCTGCAGCTCGTCGAGGTACGAGCGCCCCGGCGGCCTGACGGAGAAGTCCTTGCGCCCCTCGGTGCGGCGAAACGAGCCCGGCTCGCCCTCGAACGGCCGCGCGATCACCCGGCCCACGGCGTGCTCGCCGGTCATCGCCTCGCGCGCGGCGGCGCACGTGGCCAGCAGCTCGTCTTCGCTGAGCACGTCGTGGTGGGCGGCGAGCTGCAGCACGGAGTCGGCGGAGGTGTAGAGGATCACCTCGCCCGTGCGCAGGTGGTGCTCGCCCCACTCCTCGATGACCTCGGTGCCGCTGGCGGGCGTGTTGGCGCAGAACCGCAGCCCGGTGACGCGCTCGAGCGTCTGCACAACCTCGGGCGGGAAGCCGCCGGGGTAGGTCGGCAGCGGCGCGGCGGGCACGACGCCCATGAGCTCCCAATGCCCGGTCGTCGACTCCTTGCCCGGACCGAGCGGGTGCAGCCGGCCGTGGACGACCGGATGGGCGGCGGGCGGCACGCCTTCGATCGGCACGATCGACCCCAGGCCGAGGCGCCCGAGCACCGGCAGATCGAGGCCGCCCGCGTCCTCGGCCACGTGCACGAGCGTGTTGGAGCCCTCGTCGCCCGCGTAGTCGGCCGCATCGGGCAGCGCGCCCACCCCGCAGGCGTCGAGCACGACGACGAACGCGCGGCGGCTCACGCGCGCATTCTTGCTCAGTGGTCCTTGAGCCGCTCGGCCGACAGGTGCGTGTAGATCTGCGTCGTGGCGATGTCGGCGTGCCCGAGCATCTCCTGCAGCGAGCGCAGGTCGCAGCCGCCCGCCAGCAGGTGGACCGCGAAGGTGTGGCGCAGCGTGTGCGGGCTCATGCGGTCGTCGAGGCCCGCCGCGCGCGCGTGGCGCTGGACGATCTTGTAGAGGCCCTGGCGCGTCAGGCCGCCGCCGCGGCGGTTGACGAACAGGCGCGGCTCGTCGCCGGGCCCGACGAAGGCGGGCCGGCCGCGCTCGAGATAGGCGGCGGTCGCGGCCACCGCCTCGCGGCCGATCGGCACCAGGCGCTCCTTGGAGCCCTTCCCGCGGGCGCGCAGGACGCCGAGCTTGAAGTCGACGTCGCGGACGTCGAGTCCGATCGCCTCCGACGCCCGTAGGCCGCAGGCGTACATCAGCTCGAGCAGCGCGCGGTCGCGCAGCGCCGCCGGGTCGTCGCCGCCGGGCGCTCCGAGCAGGCGCGCGACCTCGTCGCGCGTGAGGACCTCCGGCAGGCGCTGGCTCTTGCGCGGCGCGCGCAGCTCGGCCGTCGGATCGTGGTCGAGCACCCCATCGCGGCGCAGGTGGCGATAGAACGAGCGCAGGCAGGCCGCCTTGCGCTGCAGCGTCGCCGGCGCGACGGGTGGGCGCCCATCGCCACCGGCCGCCAGCTCGGCGAGGAAGGCGCCAAGGTCCGCGGGCTCGACAGCGACGACGTCGACGCCACGGCGCCCGAGGAACGAGCCGAGCTGCAGCAGGTCGGACCGGTAGGCCTCCAGCGTGTTGCGCGACAGGCCGCGCTCGAACTCCAGGTAGGCGAGGAAGTCGAGCATCCGGCCGCTCATGCCGCCGTCGGCAGAGGGCGCGGCGCCCGCGCCATCGGCAGCGCCGATCCCCGCCACATCAGCGGGCGGGGCCCCACTGACTCCGGGCGCGGCCGCGGGCAGGTGCGTAGAAGTGACGGCCATGGTCGCTCACCTTCTTCGCGCCCCGGCGCGGCCGTCCTTGGCGCTGCAAGGCTACGTGCGCTCTGCCTTCAGCCACAGCAGCCCGACGAGCGTCTTGGCGTCACGCGTGGCCGCGATCGCGCCGTCGAGGTCGGCCAGCGGCCAGCGGACGATCTCGATGCGCTCGTTGTGCTCGGCCTCGGCGTGCTCGTCGCGCAGGCCGGTGGCCAGGAAGACGTGCACGGTCTCGTCCATGACGCCCACCGAGGAGACGTACGCGGCGACGGGCCGCCAGTCGTCGGCGGCCTTGCCGATCTCCTCGGCCAGCTCGCGCTGGGCGGCGGCGAGCGGCGCCTCGCCCTCGACGTCGAGGCGGCCGGCCGGGATCTCGAGGAAGTCGGGATCGTCGACCACCTCGCGCGGCTGGCGCACGAGGAACAGGTCGGTGCCGTCGTGCGCGACGATCGCGACGGCGCCCTGGTGGCGGATGACCTCGCGCTCGACCTCTTCGCCGTCGGGATAGCGATAGCGCTCTACGTGAAGGCTGACGATGCGCCCGTCGTAGACGGTGCGTCCGCCCAGGTGCTCGAAGCGGCGATCGGCTGCGCTCATCGCCGAAGCCTTTCGCACTGGCGCGCAGTGGCGCGGTCAGGGTCGCGCGCTTACGCCGCTGCCG
>DATBKW010000123.1:0-2483 GCA_036555665.1 Solirubrobacteraceae bacterium
GCCGTCGCCGGTGATGAAGACGTCCGTCCAGTCGCGGGGCATGAGCGGTGCGCGACGATACCTGCTGTGCAGATCGAGTTCCGGGCCATGGACGCCACCCGACCGCCGGCCAGCGCGCTGCTGGCGGCGATGGTCGACGAGATGAACGAGCTCTACGGCGCGCCGCCGCCTCGAGCGACCGCCGCCGACTTCGCGGCGCCGCACGGCACCTTCCTGGTCGGCTTCGAGGACGACGAGCCGGTCTGCGGCGGCGGGCTGAAGCGCCTGCCCGACGGCGCCGCCGAGATCAAGCGCATGTACGTGGTGCCGGCGGCGCGCCGGCGCGGCCTGGCGCGCGCGCTGCTCGGCGCGCTCGAGGACGCGGCCCGGGCGCGCGGCTACGCCGTGGTTCGCCTGGACACCGGCGCCCGCCAGCCGCATGCGCAGGCGCTCTACGAGGCGTCGGGCTACGCGCCGATCGGCAACTTCAACGCGAACCCGATGGCCGCCTTCTGGGGTGAGAAGCGGCTGTAGGACTAGCCGGTGACGATCGCGTCGAGCGCGACGTCGGGATCGCGCAGGCGGGCGGCGTCGACGGTGGCGCCGTCGCGCACGAGCGCCTGGATCTGCTCGTTGACGTCCCAGACGTTGACGTTCATCCCCGCCACCAGGCGCCCGTCGCGCAGCCAGAAGGCGATGAACTCGCGCGTCGCGGGATCGCCGCGGAAGACGACCTCGTCGCCGGGGCGTGAGTGGCCGGCGTACTCCATGCCGACGTCGTACTGGTCGGAGAAGAAGTACGGCACGCGGTCGTAGGTGACGTCCTGGCCGAGCATCGCGCGCGCCGCCGCCGGCCCCTGCTCGAGGGCGTTGGCCCAATGCTCGACGCGCAGGCGGCCGAGGAGCGGGTGGTCGTGGTTGGCGATGTCGCCCGCCGCGAAGACGTTCTCCGCGCTCGTACGCAGGCCGGCGTCGACAAGGATGCCGTCGTCGACGTCGAGGACGCCGTCGGCCAGACCGGTGCGCGGCGCCACGCCGACGCCGAGGACGACCGCGCTGCAGTCGAGCTCTGCGCCGTCGCTCGTGCGCACGCGCTCGGCGCGCCCGGAGCCCTCGATGGCCTCGATCCCGTCGCCGAGGCGCAGCTCGACGCCGTGGTCGAGGTGCACATCGCGATAGACCGCGCCGAGCTCGGGCCCGAGCACGCGCTCGAGCGGCACCGACAGCGGCTCGACGACCGTGACCTCCATGCCGCGCTGGCGCGCCGAGGCGGCGACCTCGCAGCCGATCCAGCCGGCGCCGATGACGACCAGCCGCCCGCCGCCGTCGAACACCGCGCGCAGCGCGTCGGAGTCCTCGAAGGTGCGCAGGACATGCACGCCGTCGAGGTCCGCGCCGGGGATCGGCAGACGCTTGGGCTCGGCGCCGGTGGCCAGCAGCAGGGCGTCGTAGTCGACGCGCTCGCCGTCCCCGAGCACGACCGCGTTGCCCGCAAGGTCCAGCGAGGAGGCCGCCGTCGAGGTGCGCAGCTCGACGTCGTTCTCGGCGTACCAGCCGCCGTCCTCCTGCAGGTAGACGCCGGAGCGCTCGGTCTCGCCGCGCAGGTAGTCCTTGCTCAGCGGCGGGCGCTCGTAGGGCCGCTCGGCCTCGGCGCCGAGCAGGACGATGCGCCCGTCGAATCCCTCCTCGCGCAGGGTCTCAGCGGCTTTGCCGCCGGCCATGCCGGCGCCGACGATGACGAACGTGCTGGTCATGCTGTCCTCTGCGTCGGGAGCGGGGCGGTTCTTACACTACGCCGTCGTCGTATCAGGCAGATGCCTGCCGACGTGCCCGACGTACAGGCCGCGCGCGATGTCACCGGAGCCGTCGGCGACGTGCAGGTAGATGCGGGCGATGAAGCCCGCTCCCGACCCCGAGCCGATCGCGACGTGCGGGCCGAGCTCGAGGCGCTCGCCGTCGTGGGTGACCGTGTAGGCGTGCGGCTTGCGGCTGCGGGCCAGCTCGGAGACGTTCTGGCGCCAGGTGAGCCCGAGGTCCTCGGCGGCCTGGCTGAGCGAGCGCCCGAAGCCGTCGGGGTCCGCGTAGAGGCCCGCGAGCTCGTCGAGGCGCATCAGCGTGTCGAGGATCTCGGCCGGGCGGCGATAGGGGCTGTCGGCGGCGGCCTCATGCGCGGCATCGGTGAAGACGAGGTACTCGGAGCGCTCGGCCGCGCGTTGGACCGCCTCGGCCACCGTCGACGGCGGCGCCTCCGGTTCGGCCGCCGCGCCGGCGCCGTTGCCCTCCGCCCCGGCGGCGGCCTCGCCGAGCGTGGCGCTCAGGCGGGCGATCGCCTTGGCGTCCTGCGCGGCGGCCTCGCGCAGCTCCTCGACCTGGCGCAGCAGCTCCTCGCGGTGGGCGCGCACCGTCTCGAGCTCGTCGAGGAGCGCTTCGTGGGCGGCCAGCCACTCGTCGGAGGCCTCGCCGCGCGGGCCCGCCGCGTCCTCGGCGTGCTGGCGGCGCTCGGC
>DATBKW010000124.1:0-17889 GCA_036555665.1 Solirubrobacteraceae bacterium
AAGAACCCGCGCGGATCGATCACGTACGGCCGCCACCCGCTCACGCGCGCCAGCGTGCACAGCTGCGCGGCGAAGTCGATGGCGCCGAAGATCATCAGCCGCGGAGCCGGGAAGGTGACGTCGATGAACAGGGTGCCGCGCTTCTCCGAGCGCTCGGACCACATCAGCTCGTCGGCGTGGCGCGCGCCCTCGTCGTCGAGCTCGGGCGCGCCCAGGGAGCCGAAGCGCGACCCGTCGGGCAGCACGAGCAGCTTTGCGCCGGCGCCCGCGCCTTCCAACACCGTAACGAGCGCGCCTCGCTCGTCCTGGCGGGCGAGCTCGGCAAACCGTCCCTGCGGCGAAAGCTCCGTCACGGCTCGTAGCGCTCCACCCAGACGTCGATCTCGCCGCCGCACGGCAGCCCGACGTCCCACGCCTCCTCGTCGGCGATGCCGAAGTGCAGCAGCTGAGGCTCGCCGCCGGCCATGACCTCCTCAGCCACCTGGATCACGGCGCCCTCGACGCAGCCGCCGCTCACCGCGCCCGACACGTCGCCGCTGGAGCTGATCGCCATCTTGGCGCCCTGCGGCCGGGGCGCCGAGCGCTTGACGCCGACCACCATGGCCAGCGCCACCCTGTCGCCGCGCGCCGTCCAGGCGTCGACGTCTTCCAATACGTCCTTCATCGTGTCTCCTCGAGAATCGTGGCCAGCTCGGCAAGCGACGCTAGCGAGTTGCCGGCCAAGAAGTGATCGGTGTGCGGCAGGGCCGCGGACATGCCCCGCGCCAGCGGCTCGTAGCCGGCCGCCGCCTTGAGCGGGTTCAGCCACACGACGCGATGCGCCGAGCGGCGCAGGCGCGCCATCTCGTCGGCCAGCAGCTCGGGCTCTCCGCGGTCCCATCCATCCGAAAGGATGACGACCACGGCACCCCGGCCCAGGCGACGCCCGTACTCGCGGTTGAGCACGCTGAGCGAGTGGCCGATGCGCGTGCCGCCCGACCAGTCCTCGACCGTCTCGGAAACGCGGTGCAGCGCGCGGTCGGGATCGCGCACGTCGAGCTCGCGCGTCAGCCGCGTCAGGCGCGTGCCGAAGGCGAACGCCTCGACACGCCGGTGCGTGGCGACGGCGGCGTGCATGTACTGCAGCAGCACGCGCGCGTAGGTGGCCATCGACCCCGACACGTCGCAGACGAGCACGAGCTTGCGCGGCTTGGACGAGGGCGCGCGCCAGCGGCGGTCCAGCGGTTCGCCGCCCCAGCGTAGCGAGGCGCGCAGCGTGCGCTGCAGGTCGGGCCGCACGCCGCGCGTGCGCACCGCGTGCAGGCGCCGCGAGCGGCGCCGCGGGCCGCGGCGGGCCAGCTGCGCGACCACCGCCCGCGCCAGCGCGCGCTCGGCGTCGGAGTACTCGGCGAAGTCCTTGTGGAGCAGCAGCTCGATCTCGCTCCAGGCCGCGGGGCGCACCTCGGGCTCCTCGCCGGCCACGACGGGCGGGCCCTCGCCGAACGGGGTCTTCGGGAGCGCGAGCTCGACGCCGGGCGGGATCGGCGGCGGCGCGGTGGTCAGTGCCATCTCGCGCGTGCCGAAGACCGTCGCGAAGGCGATGTCGAAGACGGCCAGGTCCTCGCGGCGCGAGCACATCACCGCCCGCATGCCCAGGTACGAGTCCTCCCGCGAGGCGCCGACCACGCCGAGCGCGCGCGTCGCGGCCTCGACCTCCCCGGTTCCCACCCGCGCACCGCCGACGCGCATCGCGTGCGCGACGGCGACGACCTGCTCAACCATCGAGCACTCCCGTCGCCCGCACGCGGTCGAGGTCCTCGCGGACCTTCAGCGCCACGCCGAGCGTGTCGTCGAGCGAGCCTTCGGGGCCCAGCGCGCCGAGCGCCTGCGCCCACGCGATCGTCTCCCCCACGCCCGGCTGCTTGTAGAGGTCGGTCTCGCGCAGCTTCGCGACCGCCTCGACGACCCGCGCGACCACGGCCTCCTCGGCGCCCGGCACGCGCGTGTGCACGATCGCCGTCTCGCGCTCGGGCGTCGGGTAGTCGATCCAGTGGTACAGGCAGCGGCGCTTGAGCGCATCGTGCAGCTCGCGCGTGCGGTTCGACGTCAGCACGACGAGCGGCCGCTCGCGCGCGGCGATCGTCCCCAGCTCGGGGATCGTGACCTGGAAGTCGGAGAGCAGCTCGAGCAGGAAGGCCTCGAACTCGTCGTCGGCGCGATCGATCTCGTCGACGAGCAGCACGACCGGCTCGTCGGCTTCGATCGCCTCCAGCAGCGGCCGGCGCAGCAGGAAGCGCCGCGAGAACAGGTCGCCCTCGTCGATGCCGCCCTCCGCCGCGCGCAGCGCCAGCAGCTGGCGCGCGTAGTCCCAGTCGTAGAGCGCGTGGTGGACGTCGATGCCCTCGTGGCATTGCAGGCGGATGAGCCGCGCGCCGGTGGCGGCGGCCAGCGCCTTGGCCACCTCGGTCTTGCCCACGCCCGCCTCGCCCTCGACCAGCAGCGGCTGGCCCAGCTCGGCGGACAGGAAGACCGCGGTGGCCAGAGCACGGTCAGCGAGGTAGCGCTGCTGGGCGAGCGCCTCGCCGACCGCGTCCGGTGATGTCAGGGCCGCGTGCCGGGTCAGCCGGCAGCCGCCTCCTCAAGCGCCCGGCGGGTCAGGACCCGCGCCAGATGTCGCTTGTAGTCCGGCGTGGCGTTCAGGTCGCCCGGCGGATCGGTGCCCTCCGCGGCCTGCTCGGCCGCGGCGGCGATGCCGTCGACGCCCTTGCCGCGCAGCGCCTCCTCGGTGGCGGTGGCCCGGATCGGTGTCGAGCCCATGTTGGTGAACGCGACCCGGACGTCCTCCACCGAGCCGTCGCCCGCCTTCTTGACCATGGCGACGACGCCGACCATGGCCCAGTCCTCGGCCCGCCGGGTGAACTTCTTGTAGCTCGAGCCCCAGCCGGCGAAGTCCGGCACGCGGACCTCGGTCAGCACCTCGCCCGAGCCCACCGCGGTGGTGAGGTAGTCCTGGAACAGGTCGCCGGCCGCGACCTCGCGCGTGCCGTCCGAGCCGGTGATGGTCACCGAGCCCTCGCAGGCGACGAGCACCGTGGGCAGGTCGGAGGCGGGGTCGCCGTGCGCCAGCGAGCCGCCGATCGTGCCGCGGTTTCGCACCTGCTGATCGGCGATCAGCGCGGTGGCCTGGCCCACCGGGCCGAGGTCGGGGTTGCCCTGCAGGTCGACGTGACGCGTCATCGCGCCGATCTTCCACTGGCCGTTCTCGCGCTGCGCACCGCGCAGGCCGGGCAGCTTGCGCAGATCCACGAGCAGCGTCGGCGCCGCCAGGCGCAGCTTCATCAGCGGCAGCAGCGAGTGCCCGCCGGCCAGCACCTTGGCGTCCTCGCCGCCGTCGCGCAGCGCCGACAGCACCTCGTCGAGCGACTCGGGCGCGACGTAGTCGAACTCGGGCGGGATCACTGCGACCCTCCCTTCGCCTTGTTGATGGCCTCCCACACCCTCAGAGGCGTGAGCGGCATGTCGATGAAAGTCACGCCCAGCGGGCGCAGCGCGTCGATCACGGCGTTGGTCACGGTAGCCGAACCGGCGATCGTGCCCGCCTCGCCGACGCCCTTGACGCCCAGCGAGTTGACCGGCGACGGGGTCACCGTGCGGTCGGTCTCGTAGCTGGGCAGCTCGGCGGCCGTCGGCAGCGCGTAGTCCACGAATGACCCGGTCACGAGCTGGCCGGACTCGTCGTAGTGGATCCGCTCGAAGAGCGCCTGGCCCAAGGCGTGCGTGATGCCGCCGTGGACCTGCCCGTCGATCAGCAGCGGGTTGATCGGCGGCCCGCAGTCGTCGACCGCGACGTAGCGGACGATGTCGATCTTGCCGGTCTCCGCGTCGACGTCGACGACGCACGCGTGCGCGCCGAACGGGAACACGAAATTGTCGGGGTCGTAGAACGACTGCTCGTCGAGCCCGGGCTCCATCCCCTCGGGGAGGTTCTCGGGCACGTAGGCGGCGCCGGCGACGTCGCCCAGCGCCATGCCCTTCTCGGGCGAGCCGCGCACGATCCACTTGCCGTCGCTGAGCTCGATGTCGTTCGGGTCGGCCTCGAGCTGGTGGGCGACGATCGCCTTGGCCTTGTCGGCGACCTTCTTGGCCGCCCGCGCCGCGGCCTCGCCGCCGACGGCCAGCGTGCGCGAGCCGTAGGTGTCGAGTCCGAAGGGCCCGGTCTGGGTGTCGCCGTGGATGACGTCGACCTGCTGGGGATCGATCCCGAGCCGGTCGGCGACGATCTGGGCGAAGCCCGTCTCATGGCCCTGGCCGTGCGGCGAGGTGCCGGTGTACAGCGTCACCGCGCCGGTGGCGTGGACGCGCACGGTGGCCGACTCCCAGCCGCCGCCCTGCAGGCCGAAGCCGCCGGGCCCGACGATCCGCGACGGCGCGTTGCCGCAGATCTCGGTGTAGGTGCAGAAGCCGATGCCGCGGTAGATGCCCTTCTCGCGGAGGCCTTCCGCTTCCTGGCGGACCTGCGCGGGATCGACGTGCGTGAGCAGCTTGTCGAGCGCCGCCGCGTAGTTGCCGGAGTCGTAGGCGACGCCGATCGGGGTCTCATGGGGCTCGGTGAACGGCGGGATGAAGTTCTTGCGCCGGACCTCGAGCGGGTCCATCCCCAGCTCCGCGGCGAGCTGGTCCATCATGACCTCGATCAGGTGCGTCGCCTCCGGCCGCCCCGCCCCGCGGATCGCGTCCGTGGGGAACTTGTTGGTCATCACGTCGATGATGTCCGTCTGGACGGCCGGGGTCTTGTAGACGCCGCACATGACGAACGCGCTCAGCGGCGGGATCATCGGCGTGAGCAGCATCTGGTAGGCACCGCAATCGGCGATGATCGTCGTGTGGAAGGCGGTCATCGTGCCGTCGCGCTTGGCGCCAACCCGGACCTTGTCGATCTGGTCGCGCCCGTGATGGGTGACCATCATTCCCTCGGAGCGCGTCTCGATCCACTTCACCGGGCGCCCGAGCTTGCGCGACGCCCACGCGCACCCGATCTCTTCGGCGTAGATGTTCAGCTTGGAGCCGAACGCGCCGCCGACCTCGGGGGCGATCACGCGCACCCGATCCTCGCTGATCTCGAGCAGCATCGACAGGAACAGCCGCAGGAAGTGCGGGACCTGGGTCGAGCTCCACACGGTGAGCTTGTCGGCGCGCCATTCGGCCAGCACGCCGCGCGGCTCGATCGCCCCGCCGGCGATGCGATGGTTGACGATGCGCCGCTCGATGACCACGTCGGCCTCGGCGAAGCCAGCCTCGAGGTCGCCGCCGCCCAGCGACCACTCGCAGATCTTGTTGGTGCCGAACTGCTCGTGGACGAGTGCCGAGCCCTCCTCGAGCGCGGCCTCCGGATCGGTGACCACCGGGAGCGGGTCGTAGTCGACGAGCACGTCCTCGGCCGCGTCGACCACCGCGTATCGGTCGTCGCCCACGACGAACGCAACGGGATCGCCGACGTGCTTGACCTCGCCCTTGGCGAGGACCCAGTGGTCGGGCGTGTTGACGTCGACGCCGGGCGGGACCCACGCCATCGGCAGGGCCGCCTCCATGTCGAGGTCCTCGTGGGTGTAGACGGCGATGACGCCGTCGCGGGCCTTCGCCGCGGAGGTGTCGATCGAGACGATCTTGGCGTGCGCCTCGGGTGAGCGCACCCAGGCGGCCCAGAGCTGGCCGGTCAGGTTGATGTCGTCGACGTACGACGCCCGGCCGGTGATGAGACGCGGATCCTCCTTGCGCCGCAGCGCGCGGCCGACGTGGCCGTTTCCGCCCGTCGTGGTCTCGGCCGTCGCGCTCATGGCTTGATCTCCCCCGCGACGGCCTCGCCGGCCTCGACGCCCTCCGGCGACGGCGCGGGAACCTCGATCCGCCCGCCGCCCTCCTTGGCCGCGTCGAGGACCGCCTTGACGATGTTGTGATAGCCGGTGCAGCGGCAGAGGTTGCCCTCGAGCCCCTTGCGGACCTCGGCCTCGGTCGGGTTCGGGTTGCGGTTCAGCAGGTCGGCGGCGGCCATGATCATGCCCGGCGTGCAGTAGCCGCACTGCAGGCCGTGGTCGTTCCAGAAGGCCTCCTGGAGCGGATGCAGGTTGTCGCCGTCGGCCATCCCCTCGATGGTCTTGACCTCCGAACCGTCGGCCTGCACGGCAAGGACGGTGCAGCTCTTCACCGCATCGCCGTCGAGGTGCACCGTGCACGCGCCACAGTTCGTCGTGTCACAACCCACATGGGTGCCGGTCAGCGCGAGCTTGTCGCGCAGCAGGTGCACGAGGAGCAGCCGTGGCTCGACCTCGACCTCGTGCTGCTGACCGTTCACGGTGAGGCGCACGGGAACAGTGCTCATACCTCTCCTCTCAGCTCGGACGCGGAATGTCCCGAGCCTATCCACAGTCGTTGCGCGCGCACAAGTGTGCGCCGCGCGAACGCGGTGTCGCTACGGAGCCGATTCGCCGTCGACGATCCGTTCGGCGGCGTCGGCGGCGCGCTCCACGAGCGCGCGAACCTCGTCGGCCGGCTGGCGCCAGCGGCCGAGGACGTAGGCCGCGACGATGTCGGGATCGGTCGAATCGGGGCGCCCGACGCCGACGCGCACGCGGGCGAAGTCCGGCGAGCCGAGACCGCGGCGCAGCGACTTCAGGCCGTTGTGGCCGGCCAGACCGCCGCCTGTCCGCGTGCGGACCTCGCCGAAGGGCAGGTCGATCTCGTCGTGCACGACGAGCACGCGATCGAGGTCGAGGTGCAGCGCGCCGCGGGCCGGGCCCACGGAGTTGCCCGCCTCGTTCATGTAGGTCTGCGGCCACAGGAGCGCGACGCGCGGGCCGCCCGGGCCCGTGCGCCCGTCGGTGAACAGGCCCGCGTAGCGCTGCTTGGCTTTCGGCAGCTCCCAGCGGCGCGCGAGCTCCTCGGCCACCGCGAAGCCGACGTTGTGCGGCGTGCGCGCGTAGCGCTCGCCCGGGTTGCCCAGGCCCACGACGAGCCAGTCGACCGGGGCCGAGCCTCCGCCGAAGAGGCGGCGCATGGCGCTCGGTTACTCGGCGGTCTCTTCGGCGTCGCCCTCGGCGGGCGCCTCCTCGGCGCCCTCCTCCGCGGCGGCGGGGGCCTCGCCCTCGCCGACGACGGCGGTCTCCTGCTCGAGCGCCTCCTCGTCCAGCGCCTCGAGCTCGGCCTGGAGCTTGGGCGGGGTGAGGGTGGCGACCACGGTCTCGTCGAGGTCGTCGAGGATCGTGACGCCCTGCGGAGCGGCCACGGCGGACAGGAACAGCGTGTCGTTGACGTTCATGGCGGACACGTCGGCAGACAGGCGCTCGGGGATGTCGGTCGGGAGCGACTCGATGTTCACCTCGCGGGTGACGTGCTCGAGCACGCCGCCCTCCTTCGCGCCCGGCGCGTCCTCGCCGCCGACGAGCTCGAGCGCGACGATGGAGTGGATGGCCACGTCGAGGCGCACGCGCAGGAAGTCCACGTGCAGGGTGGTGCCGCGCACGGGGTGGCGCTGCGCGTCCTTGAGGACCGCCGGCGTCGCCTCCTTGCCGTGCTGGAGCTCCACCACGGCGCCGGTCCCGGCCAGCGCGTGACGCAGCTCGCGCTCGTCGACCGTGAAGGCGAGCGGCTCGGCATCGCCTCCGTAGAGGACGCCGGGGACCTGGCCCTCGCGGCGCAGACGGCGGGTGGCGCGCGAGTTGGAGACCTCGCGCTCGGAGATGGTGAGCTTCGTGGACTGGCTGGCCATGGGCGGCGATTGATGGTAGCGGCTGCCCGGCGCAGCCCGCCGCGCGCCGCGCGCCGCGACGCCCGCCCGGCGATGCTTCGACTCCCATCGAAAGGTGGCGGGCGTGCGGGCGCGCCTACGCCCGCTGGTGCCTGGACTGGAGCGAGCGCCGGCCGCACCTCGCCGGCGCGCTCGGCGCCGCGGTGGCCGACACGCTGCTGGCCCGCCGCTGGGTGACGCGGGTCCGGGGTACGCGCGCGCTGCTGATCACCGACGACGGGCGGGCGGGGCTGCGCCGGGCGCTGTCGCTCCGGCTTGCCTGAACACCTCGGCCGCCGCCTCGTGGAAGCCCGCCGGCAGGCCCGCGGCGGCCATCGTCGCCGCGATCTCCTCCATCTCGGCCACCCAGCGCCAGCCCTTCTCGTCGGCCGCGTGGGCGGCCTGGCGCGAGCGCTCGGGCAGCGCGGGGATCGACTGCTCCCACTCGGCGATCAGCGCCTCCTCGACCCCGTGCTCGCGGGCGGCGGCGCGAACGGCGAGCAGCAGCGCGGCGCTGCCCTTCGTCCAGCCGGCGTAGGCCATCTTCAGCGCCGAGGCGGTCGTCGGGTCGGGCCCGAGCACCGGCGTGGCGAGCCCGGTGCCGGCGAACGCCGCCGCGACGGCGTCCGCCTCGGGGCCGGACAGGTAGAGACGAGGCTCGGACGGCGGCCCGATGATGCCGCCGTCGACGTAACGGGGCCCGACGATCGCGTGGACCTCGGCGGCGGTGGCGGGCGAGATCGCGTTGGCGTCGACGTAGATGCCGTCGAAGGCGCCCACCGCGCGCGCGGTGTCGAGCGCCGCGTGCGGCGGGCAGATCGACAGCACGACGTCGCTGCGCGACGCCAGCTCGGCCACCGCGCCCGCGTCCCGTAGTCCGGCCGCGAGCGCCCGCTGGGCGCTCGCCTCGCTGCGCCCCTCCGACGCCCACAGCACCTCGCGCCCAGCCCGCGCGAGCCGCCCGCCGACCGCGGCGCCCATCGCGCCGGGATGCAGCAAGCCGATGGTCACGCGAACGTCCCTCATGTGGGAACTAGATTCCCACGCCAGGGACGTTCGTCGCCACGTGGAGCCGCTGCACGGACGTTCGCGGCCACGCGGAGCCGCTACACGCCCGGCGCCGCGCGGAACTGCTTGGTCGCCTTGTAGATGCGCTCGACGTCGAAGAACGCCGGCTTGCGCACGCCGTCGAAGGAGACGAGGCCCTTCTGGTGCAGCGGCGGCTGGGGCCGTGGGTTGCCGCCGTCCCAGTCGGGGCGCACGCGGAACTCCTGCAGCGCGAAGTAGATCGCGCCCGACAGCCACGGCTTCGTCGCGAACACGCCGAGGTGGAAGTTGACGAAGTCCTGCTGGAAGGCGTAGGTGCCCTTCTCCTCCACCGGCCCGTCGCGGTTGGCCTCGGCGCCGAACTCGCTGACCACGATCGCCTTGTTCGGATAGCACTGGCGCACCGAGTCCAGGTAGTCGGGCAGCAGCGTGCGGTCGGCGATCTGGCCGTTGGGCCCCGGGTACCAGCCGAAGTAGTCGTTGATGCCGATGACGTCGAGCGGGCCGTACTCGGGCTGGCAGCCGGCCGACGGGTAGCCGGCGACCGCCAGGCCGACGGGGCGCGTCGGGTCCAGGGAGTGGGCGGTGTCGACCGCGGCCTTGATGTAGGCGCCCTGCACCGGCCCCGGCCGCGCGCTGAGCTCGTTGCCGATCGACCAGATGATCACCGACGGGTGGTTGCCGTTGGTCTGGATGTTCGATGCCAGCTCGCGGGCGGCGAGCTGGCGCACGAGCTTCTGCTTGAGGTACTGCGTCTTGATCGAATAGACCGGGATCTCCGACCACTGCATGATCCCCAGCTCGTCGGCGCGCTCCTGCGTGTACGGGGCGAGCGGATAGTGCGAGCGGATGACGGTCGCACCGAGCTCCTTGACCCACGCCAGCTGCTGGTCGCGGATCTGGTTGTTGATGGCGAAGCCGAACTGCTTGGAGTCCTCGTGCAGGGCGACGCCGCGGAAGTTCATCGGCTGGCCGTTGAGGAACAGGTGGCCGCCGACGACCTTGATCGAGCGGATGCCGGTCTTCAGCGTGTAGGTCTGCAGGACATGCCCGCCCGAGCTCGCGCGCAGCGACGCGTCGTAGAGGTTGGGCGTCGCGGGCGACCACAGCCGCGGATGCGCGACGCGCAGCGACGCGGTGAACGTCTTGAAGCGCTTGGGCCCGACCGCGGCCGTGCCGAGGTTGACCGAGCGGTTGCCGAAGCGCGCGGTGACGTGCACGCGCCGCCCGTGGCCACCGTAGTTGCGCAGCACCACCCGGTATCGGACGGTGGCGGCGCACGTCGCGCACGGCAGGTCGGGCTGCACGGCGACCGTGTTGAAGTCGACGTCGTTGATCTTGCGCAGGTAGACCTCGCGCAGCAGCCCGCCGTAGTTCCACCAGCCGCCCGTCGGCTTGCCGACGATCGACAGGCCCGACGGTGGGAAGTCGGTCTGCTTGCGCCGCGAGTCGACGCGGATGACGAGGTGGTTGACCTTCCCGCGCCTGATCAGACCAGCCGGTAGGCGGATCTCGAACGGCAGATAGGCGCCCCGGTTCTTGCCGATCGGCTTGCCGTTGAGCCAGATCTTCGAGCGGTAGTTGACCGACTCGAAGCGCACGACCCACGAGGCGCCCTTCGACCCGGCGGGGAACCTGAAGTCCTTGCGATACCAGCCGACACCGCCCAGGAACGACTGGGGCGAGTCGTCGCCGACGTTCCACGCGTTGGGGACCGTCACCGGCTTCCAGCCCGCGGTGCCGTTCTCGAGCTGCGGGCCGCTCTGGCGGTTGTCGAGCTTGAACAGCCACGTGCCGTCCATGAGATAGCGCCCCGACGGACCGGTCTTGTAGAGCGTCTTGTGGGTCGGCGTGGAGACGACCGACTGGGCGCCTGCCGGCGCCGCGAGGGCGAAGGCGAGGGCGGCGACGGCGACGGCTGTGACGAGAAGGCGCATGCAGAAGGCTTCAGAACACGGCTGGACCATCGACGTTGCGCAGGGCCGGGATGATGCGCGTCAGCACGTGCCCTGCGAGTCGATCGGGACGCTCAGGCGGCGCAGACTAATCGTCGCGCCGGTCAGCACGTTGCCGCCGCGATGCACGGCGACGCACTGGACCACCGGCAGCTGGCGATCGACGATCGTCCACGCCACGCGCGTCGGCCCGGTCGCGCTGCCGAGCGAGTACGCCGTCGACGAGTCGTAGGCGAGGATCTTCACGTCGCCCGGCCGCTTGAGCCGGCGCGCGTTGCTCTCCACCGCCGCGCGGCAGCGCGGGTCGCAGCCGTCGAGGCGCGTGAGCATCGCGCGCGCGTCGCCGCGCGCCTGGTCGCGCAGCAGCGCGTACACCGCGTCGCGCTCGCGGTTCTCGGTGGTCAGGTAGCGCGCCAGCTCGAGCGAGATCGCCAGAAAGGCGACGACGCCCACGGCGATGAGCAGCTTGACACGGCGCGACACGGGCGCCGCAGGCTAGCCATGCCTCGCCAGGTGGTGCTGCAGACCCACCTCGTAGGCCTCTCGCAGCCAGGCGACGAACTCGTCGTCGACGTCGTCGGGCGCGTGCAGGCGAAAGGCGTGCAGATGGTTGCGCGGCGAGAACGTCTCGACGCGCTGGAAGCGGGGCGACTCCAGGCGCCGCGCGAGGACGACGTGGCCGTCGACCCAGCGCGCACGGACCGTCAGCGCAGCGAAGCTCATCCTCGCCGCGAGCGCGATGCGCGTCTTTTCGGGGATCACGTCGACGGGCCCGAGCTCGCGTGCGGTCGCGAGCACCCTGTCGACGATCGCGACGACGTTCTCCGGACGGCCGTCGAGGTGGTGCTCGAGTGTCCAGCGACCGCAGGTGTGCGTCTGGTTGCGGTTGGCGAAGCGCCGCCCGCACCGCGGGCAGGGCCAAAGGTCGCCGAACGCGCCGGCGCCCACGGGCGGTCAGCCGGTCTCGGGCAGGTCTTCGCCGCTGAGCTCCAGGAAGCGGCGGACCGACGCCTCCTGGTGATCGAGGCGCTCCGCCATGCGCCGCGCGTGGTCGGCGGCCTGCTCGGCGAAGTCCTCGAGGCAGTGCTCGGGGTCGTCGGGCAGCGGGTAGATGCGCGCGATGTCCTGCTGCGCGCACGCGATGCCCATCGGCGGGCGGCCCTCGGCCAGCGTGCGCGCGCCGCACACGGGCGCGACGGTGAGGTGCTTCTCGGGGGCGACCAACGCGACGGGCATCAGCCGGTGGGCGGGCAGGCGCACCGCCAGCTCGACGGAGCGGTCGACCCCGACGGGTGTCTCGGCCAGCGCCTGCAGCGGCTCGCGCCAGATCGACAGGACAGTGTCGGCCGCGAGCAGCGCGTCGCGCAGCGTGCGGGCCTGCTCGGCGTAGGCCTCTTCGGCCTGGTCGCGGGTCTCGGCGTCGCCGAGGTCGAGGTCGCAGGGAACGCGCAGCAGCTCGTCGGCGCCGATCGCGCTGCCCGCGCCGCGCGGCCCGTGGGCGACGTAGGTCTGGATCGTGCCGAGGTCGGCGCGGCCGTGGAAGACGATGGTCAGCGCCTCGATGAGGGCCAGGCCGCCCACGCGTAGGGCGACGGCGATCGACGCCTCGGGATCGATGAGGGCGCGGCGCAGCAGCTCTTCGGAGTTGTCTCCGCCCGTTCCGTGCTGCTCATCCATCCGATCCCTCCTTCCGTCTTCGCACCGATGGTGCGAACCCTGCACCATCGGGGTACCCATCATTATCGACACCACGGCGGAAATCCCATACCACCTAGTCGAATAGCCTCAACCTCATGAAGCTCCTCTACAAGCCCTTCGGAATCGTCATCGGCATCCTCGCCGGCATCCTCTCCAAGAAGCTGTTCGAGGCCGTCTGGGGCGTCTTCGACAAGGAGGAGCCGCCCAAGCCGACCACGCTCGAGACGACGTGGCCGAAGGTGCTCGGCGCCGCGGTCGTCGAGGGAGTGACCTTCAAGGTGACGCGCGCCGCCGTCGATCGGGCCGGCGCCAAGAGCTTTCACCACCTCACCGGCACGTGGCCCGGCGAGAAGGTGCCCGACGAGAGCCAGGCCGCCGACGCCGCGCGTTAGGGCAGCGCCCGCTCGAGGATGATCACGGTCGCGGCCGAGTGGCCGAGCGGTTCGCGCCGGCCGGTGTCGGCGAAGCCGGCGCGGTGATAGAGCGAGCCGGCCGCCGCGTTGCTCGCTTCGACCGACGTCATCAGGCGCTGCGCGCCGCGCTCGGTCGCCCAGGCGATCACCGCGTCGACCAGCGCGTGCCCGGCGCCGGCGCGGCGGGCCTCGGGCGCGACCCACATCGCGTACAGGTGCGCGACCTCGGGCTCGTCTTCGTGGATCGCGCCGACCGCCATGCCCGTCCACGGCTCGAGCACGAACGCGACGCTGCGCTCACCCGCGGCGTTCTCGCGCGTGCGCTGCTCCCACAGCTCGGGCTCGTAGGCCAGCTCGCGCGCGTAGGTCGAGCCGAAGGCCAACGGCGCATCCCGCAGCGCGCGCAGGCGCAGATCGCGCATCGGCTCGACCTCGTCGGCTCTGACGCGGCGGACCTTCATCGCCCGCCTCCGCGCAGGACGAAGCCGCGCGCGGCCAGCGTCTGCAGGTCGTCCTCGAAGGCCGCGTAGTCGCGCGCGAGCAGGTGGTCGAGCGGGCGGCCGCTCGGGCTGGTCGACCGCACCCAGCGCGCGAGGACGCCCAGGGCCAGGCGTTCGGCCGCCTCCTCGGTGAGCGCGAGCAGGATCGCGAGCTGGGGCTTGTGGTCGAGCTCGCCCGCGATCAGCGTCAGCGGGTCGACGTCGAGCGCGGTGCACAGCTCGTCCTCGCTGAGGCCGAGCCGGTCCATCAGCAGCGCCGCCGCCGTCGACGTCATGCCAGCAACCGGTCGCGCACGGCGGCCAGGTCGGCTTCGCGCAGACCGGCCTCACGCAGGTAGCCGGGGACGTCGAGCGAGGCCAGCGTCGTGAGGATCAGCTCGCGGGCGGTGGTTCCCTCGCGGTCGAGGAACCTCTCGATGATCGCGCCCTGGTCGGGCTCTCCGGAGCGCGCGTAGAGGCGCGCGAGCCGTTCGGTGCTGAGCGCGTGATCGTCGGCGATGTCGGCGGGGGCGACGCCGGCCAGCGCGAGCAGCAGCATGGTCACGAGCCCCGTTCGGTCGCGGCCGCCGACGCAGTGGATCACCACCCCGCCGGGACGGGCGCGCGCGACGGCGCCCACGACGTCCGCGGCGCGTCCGGGGAAGCGGCGCAGGAAAGGGCCGTAGTACAGCGGCGGAGCCTGGTTCTTCCAGTGGTCCCAGAACTCGGTGTCCTCGACGCCGTCGAGCGGCACGTGCAGCGTCTTGACGTCGCGCGGCCGCGGCGCGATGTCCGGCGCGAGCTCGTCGTCGTTGCGCAGGTCGATGACGGTCCGCACGCCGTGGGCGTACAGCGCCGCCCAGCCGTCGGCCGTCAGGCGGTCGACCGCGTCGGCGCGCACGACGGCGCCCCAGCGCGTCTGGCGGCCGTCCGCGGCGCGAAGGCCGCCGAGGTCGCGGACGTTGAAGCAGCCGTCCCAGTCCAGGTGGCGAACGCTCGAAATCACCAAGTAGGTGACTCCGTAGGAAACGAGTGAGGAGTCACCAAGTAGGTGATTCCGTAGGTAGAGAATGAGGAATCAGAACAGCTGGTTCTCTCCGCCGAAGACCTCGCTGACGCTGTCGTCGGTGAAGATCCGGCGGATCGAGTCCGTGAGGAGCTCGGCGCAGCTCAGCACGCGCAGGTTGTCGGGCGCGCCCGGGCGCAGGGGGATCGTGTCGGTGACGACGATCTGCTCGAAGCCCGACGCGGCCAGGTTCTCGTAGGCGTTGCCGCTGAGGATCGGGTGCGTGGCGGCTGCGTAGACGCGCGAGGCGCCCTCGTCGAGCACAGTCTGGGCGGCCGCGCGCAGCGTGCCGGCGGTGTCGATCATGTCGTCGACGAGGACGGCGGTCTTGCCCTTCACGTCGCCGATGACGTAACCGATCTCGGCCACCTGCTGCGCGGGGCGCTCCTTGTCCAGAATGGCGAGCTCGGCGCCGACCTTCGAGGCGAATTTCTTGTTGAGCTTGACACGGCCGGCGTCGGGCGCGACGACGACGAGGTCGGTCAGGCCGAGGTCGTCGAAGTACTGCGTGAGCATGAACAGCGCGGTCATGTGGTCGACCGGGTTGCGGAAGAAGCCCTGGATCTGGCCGGCGTGCAGGTCCATCGTCAGGACGCGGTCGGCTCCGGCGGCCTCGAGCATGCGCGCCACCAGGCGCGCGGAGATCGGCTCGCGCGGGGCGGACTTCTTGTCCTGGCGGCTGTAGCCGAACCACGGCGTGACCGCGATGACCCGGTGCGCGCTGGCGCCGACCGCGGCGTCGATCATGAACAGCAGTTCCATCAGCGCGTCGTTGGCGCTGAGACCGAGCTCGGGGTTGGCGCAGGTCGGCTGGATGAGGAAGACGTCGGCCCCGCGGATCGACTCCTCGAAGCGGCAGTAGACCTCGCCGTTGGAGAACGTCTTGAGCGTGATCGGGCCGAGATCGACCCCCAGCTTGTCGGCGATCTTCGCCGCCAGCTCGGGGTTCGCGCGCCCCGAGAACAGCATGAGGCGCTTGTCGTAGTCGATCGGGAGGCTCGTGGCCATGGACGGCTGCACCTGGACGCTCACGACGAACCTCAGTCTACGCGGGGGTCATGACGGTGTGTCCGACGATTCGCGGGCCGCGTTCGACGACTCACCGCCCGCGTGTGCGGAGCCGCTGCCCGCGTCCGCGGCCTCGCGCGCCCGCTTGCGCTCCGCGTAGCCCTCGATGTTCTCTTGGCGCGGGCGGGCGATCCCCAGCGCGTCGGGCGGCACGTCGTCGGTGATGGCGGAGTTGGCGGCGGTGTAGGCGCCGTCGCCCACCTTGACCGGCGCGACGAAGGTCGTGTCGACGGAGGTCTTGACGTTCGCGCCGATCGTCGTGCGGTGCTTGCGGGTGCCGTCGTAGTTGGCGGTGACGTTGGCGGCGCCGATGTTCGTGTTCGGCCCGACGTCGGCGTCGCCGAGGTAGCTGAGGTGCGGGACCTTGGTCCCCTCGCCGATGTCGGAGTTCTTGATCTCGACGAAGGTGCCGGCCTTCGAGCGCTCGCGCATGAGCGTGCCCGGGCGCAGGTACGCGAACGGCCCGATGACCGCGCCATCGCGGACCTCGCACTCGACGAGGTAGGAGTGCAGGACGCGGACCTCGTCGCCGAGCGCGGTGTCGATGAGCGTGGTCAGCGGCCCCACGGTGCAGCGCTCGCCGATGGTGGTGACGCCGCGCAGGAACGACGACGGCTCGACGACGGTGTCCGGGCCGATCGCGACGGTGGCGTCGATGAGCGTGCTCGCGGGGTCGATGATCGTCACGCCGGCGTGCATGTGCGCCCGGTGGATCCGCGCCTGCGCGAGGGCGCGAACGCGGGCGAGCTCGGCGCGGTCGTTGACGCCGAGCATCACGGTCGGGTCCTCGAGCGTGTGCGCGGCGACGCGTTCGAGCAGATCGACCGTCGAGGGCAGGTAGAGCTCGCCCTGGGCGTTGTCGGGCGTGAGGCGCTGCAGGGCATCCTTGAGCGCGGCCGCATCGAAGGCGTAGAGGCCGGCGTTGACCTCGCGGATGGCGAGCTCCTCGGCGGTCGCGTCGCCGGCGACCTTCGTCTCCACGACGCGGGCCACGCTGCCGTCGGGGCGGCGGATGATTCGGCCGTAGCCGCCGGGGTCGTCGAGCTCCATGGCGGCCAGCGTGGCCTGCGCGCCCTGGGCCGCGTGGGCTTCGAGCAGCCATTTGAGGGTGTCGGCGGTCACGAGCGGGGCGTCGCCGTTGACGACGACGACCGGCCCCTCGCCGAGGTGGTCGACGGCGGCGAGGACGGCGCCTCCCGTGCCGTTGGGCTCGGCCTGCACGGCGAGCTCGACGCCGTCGGGCAGCCAGCCGTCAAGCGGCCGCTTTGGCCCGTCGACGACGACGACCTTCGCCGCGCCCGCCTCGAGCGCGGCGGCCACCGGCCAGGCGATCATCGGCCGCCCGCAGATCTGGTGCAGGACCTTGGGCAGGCGCGAGCGCATGCGGGTGCCCTCGCCGGCGGCCAGGATGACGACGGTGGGTGCGATCACCGGGCTGATGGTAGAAGTCAGCGCGATGGACGGCCGGATAGCGGTCAGCGCGCTGGACGGCCGGGTCGCGGTGGTCACCGGCGCCGGACGCGGCCTCGGCGCGGCGATCGCCGAGGAGCTCTGCGCGCGGGGCGCCACGGTCGCGGTGGTCGACCGCGACGCTGAGCTCGCGCGCGGGACTGCCGAGCGGATGGCCTCGGGCGGCGGGCGCGCAACGGCCCACATCGCCGACGTCTCCGACCCGCAGCCGGTCGCCGCGCTGTTCGAAGAGCTGCTCCAGACGCACGGCCGCCTGGACATGCTCGTCAACAACGCCGGCATCGGCGCGGTGGTGGCGTCGGAGGAGCTGACCCACGAGCAGTGGTCGCGCACCCTCGCCGTCAACCTCACCGGCACGTTTCTCTGCGCTCAGGCGGCGGCACGCCACATGCTCCCCGCCGGCCCCGGGGTGATCGTCAACATGGGCTCGGTGTTCGCGGCCACCGGCATGCCGAGGCGCGCCGCATACGCCGCAAGCAAGCACGCCGTCGTCGGCCTGACGAAGGCGCTCGCCGTCGAATGGGCGCCTCGCGGCATCCGGGTCGTGGCGATCGACCCTGCCTACATCCGCACCGCGCTGGACGACGCCGACCAACGCGCCGGCGGCTACACCGACGCCGACATCGAGCGTCGCACGCCGATGGGCCGCTATGCCGAGCCGACCGAGATCGCCCGCGCCGTCGCCTTCCTCGCATCCGACGCCGCCTCGTTCATCACGGGCAGCGAGATCGCGGTCGACGGCGGCTGGCTGGCTTATGGAGGCTGGTAGCGCACCACGGCTCGGTCATGGCGGACGATCGGCGACTTCACCAACTATCCGCTCGCGCTCGCGGTCGAGGTGCTTGAACGTGCGGCCCAGGCGGAGGTCGTAGACGCACCAAACGCTCACGCCGAATCGCCGCGCCACCTCCTTGACGGTCATACCGGTCGCGAG
>DATBKW010000125.1:0-6568 GCA_036555665.1 Solirubrobacteraceae bacterium
GGATGCGGTCGCGCTCGATGCCGAGCGCAAGGAGGTCCTCGCGCGAGGACTCCGAGATCGTGACCACCGGCACGCCCGGATAGAGCACCCGCAGCGGCAGGTTCTCGAGCAGGAACGCGGCCACGCGGCCGCGCAGGCCCAACTCGGTGACGTAGTGCTCCTGGTGGACGTGGAAGATCAGCAGCACGCGCGGCTTGCGCAGCCACCGCCACAGCGACGTGAAGAACGCGATGCCGTTGACGACCTCGAGCACGACGTCGGCGTCGCGTCCGAGGCCGCGAAAGGTCGCCCATGCCGCGCGCGGGAAGACGGTCAGGCGCGAGCCCATCCGGTGCACCGTCAGTCGCTCGTGCAGCCGCGAGACGCGCTCGGCGCCCGGGTAGTCGCCGGCGATCACGGTGACCGTGTGGCCCCAGGCCACCCAGCGGCTGATCTGGCCGTACAGCACCGTGCCGGTGCCGCCCGCCTCGGGATGCGTCCAGTCGCGGTCGGTGAGGACGAGGATGTGCCGTGGGGCGCTCACGCGGGGGGCGACGCTACCATCGCCCGGCGTGCCTGCCCCGCGTCGCATCGCCGCTTTCGCCGTCACCACGGCCCTCGCGCTCGCTCCGGCTGCCGCGTACGCGCAGAACGGCGCCGGCGACGAGCAGTACACCGATCCCTTCGCCAACCAGTCCCAGCAGCCCGCGAAGCCTAAGCCCAAGCCGCAACCGGCGCCGGTGCAGCAGACCACGACGCAGCAGCAGACCACGCCCAGCACCACTCCGGCCGCGCCCAGCACCGCTCAGCAGTCCGCGCCGCAGACGCAGAGCACCACCAGCGCGGGCGGTGAGCTGCCGCGAACCGGCTTCGACGTCGTTCCGCTGGCCATCGCGGGCGTTGCGCTGGTGGCCGCCGGGCTGCTGCTGCGCCGGCGTGCGGCCCATGAGCGCGACTGAGACCGGGTCGGCGGCCGAGACCGAGGCGCTGGCCGCCGGCCTCGCGGACGACCTGCAGCCGGGCGACGTCGTGCTCGTGTCGGGCGATCTCGGGGCCGGCAAGACGACCTTCGTGCGCGGGGCGGCGCGCGCGCTCGGCGTCTCGCTCCCGGTCACCAGCCCGACCTTCACGATCGCGCGCCGCTACGAGGACGGCCGCCTTCCGGTCAGCCACCTCGACCTCTTCCGGCTCGATGGGCTCGACGACGAGGAGCCCGACCTGCTGGCCGACGAGCTCGGCGGCGATCGCGTGGGCTTCGTCGAGTGGCCCGAGCACGGCGCGCTCGATCTCGGCGACTTCACCGTGGCCGCGCGCGTGCACCTCGAGCACCTCGGCGGAGATCGCCGGCGCGTCATCATCGAGACGTGATCCTGGGCCTGGACACCGCGACGCCGGCAACTGCCGTGGCGGTGCTGCCCGACGACGGCGAGCCCGTGGAGCTGCGCCACGAGCCCGCCTTGGGCGAGCGCCCCGGCCACGCCGCTCAGCTGCTGCCGCTGGCGCGCCGCGCGCTGCAGGCCGCCGACGCCACGTTCGCCGACGTGCGCCGCATCGGCGTCGGCGTCGGCCCGGGGACCTTCACTGGCCTGCGGATCGGCGTCGCCACCGCACGCGGTCTGGCCCAGGCGATCGGCGCCGAGCTGGCGCCCGTCTCCACGCTCGCGGCGCTGGCGTACGCGGCGGACGGCGACCGGGCGGTGCTGGCGGTCCTCGATGCGCGTCGCGGCGAGGCCTTCGCCGCCGCCTACCGCGCGGGCGAGCAGCTCGCCAAGCCGGTCGCGATCCCCCCCGACGACCTCGCCGAGCTGCTGGATCCCGCCCTCGCGCCCTGGCTGGCCGTGGGGGACGGGGCGATACGATTTCGAGACAGGCTGGAGCCGGCGGCCGAGGTCCCGGCGGACCCCTCCGCGCTGCATCGCGTCAGCGCGCTGGCCGTGTGCCGGCTGGCGGGGGTCGCCCGTCCCGTCGACCGTGCCGCGCTCCTTCCGGACTACGTGCGAGCGCCAGACGCCGTTCCCCGCCGATGACCGCAGCCGACATCCCGACGACCGCTCCGCTCGAGGTTCGCAGGCTGACCTACGCCGACCTGCCGCAGGTCATTGCCATCGAGCGCCGGGCCTTCCCGACCCCGTGGTCGCTGGCGATGTTCGTGCTCGAGCTGAGCAAGCCCGGCGGGATCTGCCTCGCCGCGCGCCGCGATGGGGCGCTCGTCGGCTACCTGATCTGCTCGCGCTACGACACGGTCTGGCACGTGATGAACGTTGCCGTCGACCCCGACCTGCGGCGCACGGGCATCGCGACGACGCTGCTGCTGCAGCTGCTCGAGCGCGTCGGCGACCGCGCGGCCCGCTTCACGCTCGAGGTCCGCACCTCCAACGCCCCCGCGATCTCCCTCTACGAGCGGTTCGGCTTTCGCTCGGCGGGCACGCGCCGGCGCTACTACCAGGACAACGGGGAGGACGCGCTCATCATGTGGCGCACGCCGGCGACCCTCAACGGTTCGCTGGAGGACGTGCCCAACGCGGGCCCCGTGCGGTGATCCTGGCCATCGAGACCAGCTGCGACGACACCTGCGCGGCCGTCGTGACCGACGACGGCGAGCCGCGCTCGAACGTGATCTCCTCGCAGGGCGTCCACGACCGCTACGGCGGCGTGGTGCCCGAGGTCGCCGCCCGCCACCACGTCGCGCTGATCAACGACGTCGTCGACGACGCGCTGCGCACGGCCGATGCCACGCTCGACGACGTGACCGTCGTCGCCGTCACCCAGGGGCCCGGCCTCGTGGGCGCGCTGCTGGTCGGCGTCGCGACGGCCAAGGCGATCGCGCTGGCGCGCGAGCTGCCGCTGGCCCCGGTCGACCACCTGCAGGGCCACGTCGCGGCCAACTTCCTGGTCACCGACGGCGGTCCGTTCGAGCCGCCGTTCCTGTGCCTGGTGGCATCGGGCGGCCACACCTTCCTGGCCCGCGTCGACGACCACGTCGGCTACACGGTGCTCGGCGCCACCCTCGACGACGCCGCCGGCGAGGCCTTCGACAAGGGCGCGCGGCTCCTCGGCCTGCCCTATCCGGGCGGCCCCGCGCTCGAGCGGCTGGCCCGCGACGGCGACCCCGAGGCCTTCGCGTTCCCGATCGCCGCCGGCGTACCGGGCCTGGACTTCTCGTTTGCCGGCCTGAAGACCGCGCTGCTCTACAAGGTCCGCGACCTGGGCGAGGACGAGGCGCATGAACGCCGCGCCGACCTCGCCGCCTCCTACCAGCGCGCGATCGTCGAGGCGCTGGCGCTGCGCGTCGAGCGCGGCCTGCGCGAGACCGGCCTCGGACGGGTGGCGATCGGCGGCGGCGTGGCCGCCAACGGCCCGTTGCGCGAGCGGCTGGCCGGCCTCGGGGCCGAGCTGCACGTGCCCGACCGCACGCTGTGCACCGACAACGCGGCCATGATCGGCTCCGCCGCGCGCTGGGTGACGCCGCTGCACGAGTTCGGCGACCTCGACGCCTACGCCAGCGGCGAGCGAGGCTTCGGGTGACGCTCGTCCTCTATGGGCGCGCGGGCTGCCATCTGTGCGACGACGCCCGGGCGGTGCTCGAGCGCGTCGGCCACCCGTTCGAGGAGGTCGACATCGAGGCCGACGACGCGCTGCTGGCCCGCTACGTCGAGCGCATCCCCGTCGTCGCGCTCGACGGGGCCGAGCTCTACGACTTCTTCGTGGACGAGAGCGACCTGCGCGCGCGCCTCGACGCTAGAGTCCGTGAGCCATGAGCGTCGGCGACGCCATCCACCCCACCGCGGCCGACACCGGCGACGCCGCGCCCATGCCCGAGCGGCTCTCGCTCGGCGTCGCGGCGCGCCTGTCGCGCTACCTGCAGGTCCTCACGCAGGCCAAGAAGATGGGCAAGGAGACCATCTCCTCGCAGGAGCTCAGCGACTACACGCACGTCAACTCGACGCAGATCCGCCGCGACCTGTCGGGCTTCGGCAAGTTCGGCAAGCGCGGCGTGGGCTACAACGTCGACTCGCTGGTCTCGCAGATCCGCAAGATCCTGCGCACCGCCGGCCAGCACAACATCGCGCTGTTCGGCGCCGGCCACCTCGGCCGCGCGATCGCCAGCTCGGACATCTTCGCCGACCACGGCTTCCGCGTCGTGGCCATCTTCGACGTCGACCCGCGCAAGGTCGGCCACGCGATCGGCAGCCTGGCGATCCGCCACGTCCGCGACCTCAAGCAGATCGTCGAGGACGAGGACATCGTCGTCGGCGTGCTGGCCGTCCCCAACGCGGCCGCCCAGGAGCTCGCCGACTACCTCGTGGACGCCGGCGTCAAGATCATCTTCAACTACTCCGAGGCGCTGCTGCAGGTGCCGCCCGAGGTGACCGTCCACACGTCGAGCCCCGCCGTGGACCTCCTCTACGCGCTCTACTTCTACCTCACGTAGTTCATGCCAATCGACCTCGATCAGGCCGTCGAGGTGTTCGCGGGCTCCAGCGACTGCACCGTGGGCATCGAGGAGGAGTTCGCGGTGCTCGACGCGGCGTCGCTGGACATGGTGCCCCGCTTCGAAGAGCTGCGCGACGCCGCCATCGCCGACGACCCCGCGCTGGCCGAATCGATCGCCGGCGAGCTGATCTCCAGCGAGATCGAGATCCGCTCGGGGCGCGGGGAGGACGTCCACGACGCGCTGCGCCGCCAGCGCGACATGCGCGCCCGCCTCTTCGCGCTGGCCGAGAGCCATGGGATCGCGCTGGGCGCGACCGGCACCCATCCCTGGGCGGACTACCGCGAGCAGCGCAACATCGACACCGAGCACTACCGCCGCGTCGTCGACGGCCTGCGCTACGTGGCGCGGCGCAACAACACCTTCTCGTTGCACGTCCACGTCGGCGCGCGCGACGTCGATCGCGCGGTCCGCGCCTGCGATCGCCTGCGGCCGGTGCTTCCGCTGCTGCTCGCCCTCAGCGCC
This sequence comes from Solirubrobacteraceae bacterium, assembly GCA_036555665.1. Taxonomy (GTDB): domain Bacteria; phylum Actinomycetota; class Thermoleophilia; order Solirubrobacterales; family Solirubrobacteraceae; genus JAOPZW01. The sequence continues at coordinate 4,937 of DATBKW010000125.1, forward strand.
AACTCGCCCTACCTCGACGCCCGCGACAGCGGCCTGCACTCCGCTCGCTCGCAGGCGTTCACCAAGAGCTTCCCGCGCTGCGGCATCCCCGACGCCTACGGCTCCTGGGCGGCCTACCGCGAGTACGTCGACTTCCTCATTCGCACCGACTCGATCGTCGAGTACACGCAGGTCTGGTGGTCGATCCGCCCGCACCTGGACTTCGGCACGGTCGAGGTGCGCATCTGCGACGCGCAGACCAGCGCCACCGAGTCCGAGGCGCTCGCGGCGCTGATCGTGGCCTGCGTGGGCCAGGCGTTGCGCGACCTCGACGAGCGCGTGCCCTTCGCCGATCCGCCCCGCCGGCTGGTCGAGGAGAACTTCTGGCGCGCGATCCGCTACGGGCTCGACGGCACGCTGATCGACCTCGATCGTGGCGAGCTGTTCCCCGCCGCCGCGGTCGTCGAGCGGCTGCTGCAGTGGACGGCGCCCGTGCGCGCCGAGATCGGCATCGAGCCGTCGTTCCCCGCGCTCAACGGCGCGCAGCGCCAGCGGCGCGCGATCGACGCGGGTGCCACCATGCAGGAGGTCTTCGCGGCCGCGGTGCGCGAGACCAGCCAGACCTACGTCCAGGAGGCCGAGACGGCATGAGCGAGCAACAGCAGCAGCCCCGACAGCCCACCGAGGACGAGCTGCGGGCGGCCTACGAGGAGCAGCTCAAGCAGATCCGCGTCGACGACGTGCTCGTGCAGACCGTGCTGTCGCTCATCAACCTCGGCAGCCTGCGCGCCGGGCTGGTGCCCGGCAACGAGAGCGAGGCCGATCCGGCCCAGCTGCGCCAGGCGATCGAGGGCGTGCGCGCGCTGCTGCCGCTCGTCGAGCCCGCGCTCGGGGCCGACGCGCGCCAGATCCGCGACGCGGTCTCGCGGCTGCAGATGGAGTACGCCCGGCTCGCCGGTGCGGCGACGCAGGAGCCGACGCAGCCCGGGGAGCCCGCGCCCGAGGCCGAGCGGCAGACACCGAAGCCCGAGGGGCCCGGGCCCGCCGAGACAAGCGGACGACTCTGGGTTCCGGGGCGTTAGCGCGCAACGTCAGCGCGTTTCGACCGCCGACCTCGATAGCATGCCCGCCCCTGAGCCGGGCGTGGCGCCCTTTCGGGCGCCGATTGCCGTTCGCTCACGCGTCCGTGTGCTGAAACAAAGCCGCGACGCGCCACCGATCACATCCCCAAGGACTTCCGAACTTGAGTGACTTCCTGACCGACCACGGGGTCGTCATCGCGCTTGTCTGTGCGGCGTGCGCCGTGGCCTATGGCATCTTGACCGCGCGGTCGCTTCTGGCCCTCTCGCCGGGCAACGCCGAGATGCAGCGCATCTCCGGTGCCGTGCAGGAGGGCGCGCGGGCATACCTGAACCGCCAGTACACGACGATCGCCCTCGTCGGCGTCGTCCTCTTCGTCGCCCTCATCTTCATCCAGGACTTCTCGGTCGCGGTCGGCTTCGCGATCGGCGGCCTGCTCTCCGGGTCGGCGGGCTACATCGGCATGAACGTGTCGGTGCGCGCCAACGCCCGCGTGGCCGAGGCGGCGCGCGGCGGTGTTCCGCCGGCGCTCGCCGCGGCCTTCCGCGGCGGCGCCATCACCGGCCTGCTGGT
>DATBKW010000126.1:0-4080 GCA_036555665.1 Solirubrobacteraceae bacterium
CGACGTGCACGGCGTGCCGGTCTTCGACACCGTCGACCAGGCTATAGCGCACCACGGGCGCGCGATCGACGGCTCGGTGGTCACCGTTCCGCCGGCCTTCACGAAGGACGCCGTGGTCGAGGCGATCGAGAACGACATCAAGCTCGTGGTCATCGTCACCGAGCGCATCCCGCGCGGCGACGTGGCCCAGATGGTCGAGGCGGCGAACCTGCGCGGCGCGCGCATCATCGGCCCCAACTGCCTGGGCATCATCGTCCCGGACGTCATCAAGATGGGTGGCATCGGCGGCCCGGCCAAGAACGCGCGCCAGGCCTACACGCCGGGTCCGATCGGCGTGATCTCGCGTTCGGGCGGCATGACGACCGAGATGTCCTCGACGCTGAGCGCCGCCGGCCTCGGCCAGTCGACCGCGGTGTCGATCGGCGGCGACGCGATCATCGGCTCGAGCTACGCGGAGCTCATGCCGCTCTTCGAGGCCGACGAGCAGACCGAGGGCATCGTCATCTACACCGAGCCGGGCGGCCGCATGGAGGCCGAGCTGGCGCGCTGGGTCACCGAGCACGACTCGCGCCTGCCGATCGTCGCCTTCATGGCCGGGCGCTTCATGGACGAGATGCCGGGCATGAGCTTCGGCCACGCCGGCACGATCGTCGAGGGCAAGGAGGACACGGCGAGCGAGAAGATCGCCCGCCTGGCCGCCGCCGGGATCACGGTGGCCGAGCGCATCGAGGACATCCCGGTGCTGATCCGCGAGCGGCTGGAGGTGGCTGCGTGAGGGTCGACGCCACGTTCATCGGCGTCGAGGTCGACGACGCCACCGCACGCGACTCCGCGCTCGCCGCGAAGCTCACCGAGGTCTGCCCCGTGGACATCTACGGAACCTCATCCCGCCCACCCGGGCATCTCGTGCTCCACGAGGACAACCTCGACGAGTGCGTGCTCTGCGGGCTGTGCCTCGACGCGACCCCGCCGGGCGCCGTGCGCGTCCTCAAGCTCTACGACGAGGGCGCCGAGCTGCAGCGCACATAAGAGGGGGATCCCACCCGCCCGTGCCCGAGCTCCCCGACGTCGAGTCCGCCCGAAAGCACATCGAGGCCCGCGGGCTGCAACGTCGCATCGCCGCCGTCGACGACGGCGACACCTACGTGTCGCGCCCGCACGCGCCCGGCGAGATCGCCGACGCGCTCGTCGGGCGCGAGCTCGTCGCCGCCCACCGCCGCGGCAAGGCGATGTGGATCGAGACCTCCGAGGACGGGCCGATCCTCGGTCTGCACCTGGGCATGGCGGGACGCATCGCCATCGACGAGGAGCCCGCCGAGCGCAACTGGGACCGCTTCGTCCTGCACTTCGAGGACGGCGGCACGCTGGCCCTGCGCGACAAGCGCCGCCTCGGCCGCGCGCGCCTGGAGCCGGACATCGGCGCGCTCGGGCCCGATGCCGCCGAGGTCGACCGCGCGCGCTTCCGCGAGCTGCTCGCCCGCAGCCGCGCGCCGATCAAGGCGCGGCTCATGGACCAGGCCGTCATGGCCGGCGTCGGCAACCTCATGGCCGACGAGATCCTCTGGCGCGCACACATCGACCCACGCCGCCCCGCCGCCGAGCTCGACGAGGCCGAGGGCGACCGCCTGTGGCGCGACATGCGCACAGTCATCCGCATGTCGGTCCGCCGCGGCCGCGCCGGCGTGACCGAGCTGATCCCCGAGCGCCGCCGCGGCGGGCTCTGCCCGCGCTGCGGCGCCGCCCTCGAGCGCGCCGCCGTCGGCGGGCGCACGACCTACTGGTGTCCGCGCGAGCAGCGCTAGGCGCTAGCCGGGCACGCCGAGCTCCGCCTTCTTGGCCTCGACGTCGATGCCGTGCAGCCGCGCGAGGTTCTCGCCGAGGATCTTGCGCTTGGCCTGCTCGGTGAGCTGCGGATAGCCGCGCTCCTCGACGATGTCCTTGGGCAGCTCGAAGTTCCAGAACGCCTCGAGCGCCCACTGCGGGTGCCAGATCGGCGACTCGCCGCCGTAGATGATCTTGTCCTCCCCGCACCACCACATCATCTTGCCCAGCGTCTCGGCGAAGACCCGCGGCTGGCGTGAGATGAAGTTCACCGTCGCCGCGATCGACGCGTAGAGGTTCGGGTAGCGGACGATCTGCCACAGCACCTCGTCGAGCCACGGCAGCCCGACGTGGAAGATGACGAAGTTGATGTCGGGGAAGTTGGCGGCCGCACCGTCCATGTCGAACGTGCGCGTGTGCTCGATCGGCTGCGGGCCGAGCGGCACGCCCTTGTGCACGCCGATGAGGTTGACCCCGAGCTCCTGGGCCTGCTCGAAGACCGGGTAGGCCACGCGCGGGTCGTCCATCCGCCACGGGAAGGGCTGCCCGTAGTCGTAGCGCACGTTGTAGAACTTGAACGCCTTCGCGCCGTGGTCCTCGACCTGGCGCTTCATCAGGTCCAGCGCCTTCTTGCCCTCCAGCGGGTTGACCGAGCCCCAGAAGACCGCGCGGTCGGGGTGCTTGGCCGCCATCTCGGCGCACTTCTCCCACGGCGAGAGGCCGTCGTGGAAGAGATCGGTCAGCGGCAGCGGCTGGGCGACGATCATGTCGGTGTCGGAGTCCTCGATGACCATGTCGTAGATCTCGTCGACGCTCCATTCCTTCATGTACTCCTCGCGCGAGAGGATCCGCTCACCGTCCTTGGTCAGCAACTGGTGGAAGGCGAAGAGGTGCTCGTCGAAGAGCTGGCCGGGCGGACCGATCGCGTTGGCCGGATCGAAGTTGAAGATGTGGCAGACGCAGTCGAAGACGAAGGCGTCGACCTTGCGCTCGCGCGCGGTCTGCTGGCTGGGGGCGGTCTCGGTGGCCATGGTCACGCTCCTTGGGCGATGCGGCGTTCGCGGTAGGGCTCGAGCTCTTCGAGCGGCATGCTGAGCGCGTCGCGCGCCGAGGGCGACAGGCGCTCCGGGGTCCACACCGGGTCCCACACGACGCGGACGTCGACGGTCTCGACGCCCTCGAGGTCGCGCAGGCGATCGGGGATGGCGGAGGACATGGTGGCCACGAACGGGCACCACCCGGTGGTCAGGACGAGATCGACGTCGACATGCGCGCCGTCCACGCGCACGTCCTCGACCACGCCCATGTCGACGATGCTGATGCCGCGGTCGGCGCAGCAGGGGTCATAGACGTCGCGCAGGGCGTCGACGATGGTCGCGGGGCTCTGGTTCATGGGCGGCTCCCTGGGTCGATGACAAGGCGAAAGCCGGTGGTCTGGGTGGCACGCGCCGGGTCGGCCGGCAGCGCCCGGGCGGCGCGCACTCCCCACGCGTGGTCGAGGTAGGAGCCGCCGCGCACCGCGCGCCAGGCGCCGTCCTCGGTGCGGTCGGCCACCCACTCCCAGACGTTGCCGGCGAGCTGCTCGGCGCCGCACGGGCTGGCGCCCGCGGGGTGCGCGGTGACCGGCGCGGTCCAACCCCAGCCGGACTCCACGCACGCGCAGCACTCGGGGTCGAAGACCTCGCCCCACGGCCACGGCCGGCCGTCGGGCCCGCGGGCGGCGGCCTCCCACTCGTCGCCGGTCGGCAGGCGCCCGCCGGCCCACGCGCAGTACGCCTCGGCATCGGCGTGGGTCACGTCGGTGGCCGGGTGGTCGGCCAGCTGCGGGTCGGCGAGCTTGCGCGCGAGCGCCGGCGCCACCGCGTACCCGCTGTCGGCGACGAAGCGGGCCAGCTCTGAGTTGACGACGGGAAAGCGGCCGATGCTGATGGCGCCCAGAGCGACGGCGCGCTGCGCGCCGGCCTCGCCGAGCCGGTACGTGCCCGCCGGCAGCTCGACGTGCTCGCCCACCGCCCTCGAACCTAACCGCGCGACGCCGCCCGCCGCAAGCGCGTGGCGGCGAACGTCCATGACGTCCGAACCCTATTGGCACGTCACGGACGTTCGATGCCCAATTACGCCGCGTCGTCGAGCGCCATAGCCACGAGCAGGTCGAGCAGGTCGGCGATCCGCCGCGGGTTGCGGCCGGTGCGCTCCTCGATGCGGCGCAGGCGGTACTGGGCGGTGTTCGGGTGCACCTGCAGGCGCTCGGCGGCCACG
>DATBKW010000127.1:0-10675 GCA_036555665.1 Solirubrobacteraceae bacterium
GCTAGGCCGGCGCGGGCATCTGCGAAGGAGCCTCGCTGCGCTGCAGCACCCGCGTGAGCGCCGTCACGACGTCGGGGTCAAACTGCGAGCTCGCGTTGCGGCCCAGCTCCTCGACGGCGAACTCCTGCCCCGGCGCCTGGCGGTACGGCCGGTCTGAGGTCATCGCCTCGAAGGCATCGGCGACGAGGATGATGCGCGCCTCCAGGGGGATCTCCTCGCCCGCGAGGCCGTCCGGATAGCCGCGGCCGTCGAAGCGCTCGTGATGGTGGCGCACCCAACGCGCCTCGAGCTCCATGTCGGCCGCCTGGACGATGTCGTAGCCGAGTAGCGAGTGGCGCTTCATGTGCTCGTACTCCTCGTCGGTCAGCTCGGCCGGCTTGTTGAGGATCGCGTCGGGCACCCCGATCTTGCCGACGTCGTGCAGCAGCCCGGCCAGGCGCAGACGGGTGAGCCGGTCGCCGTCGAAGCCCAGCTCGGCGCCGATCAGCGCGCACAGCTGCGAGACGGTCTGGCAGTGGCTGCGGGTGTAGGCGTCCTTGGCGTCGACCGCTCGCGCCAGCGCGCTGGACAGCGTGCGCGTGTGGTGCTCGTCGTCGGCCGCGGGCGCGCCGTCGGCGGGGAGCATGTCGGGCCCGAAGATCGCGGCGTCCTGGTGGATGCGCTTGGCGCCGATCAGCGCGAGATCGGCCTCGCGGATCAGGTCGTCCTTGGCCCGCAGCGCAAGCGCCTCCGAGATGCCGGCGGTCACGGTGAAGCCCGCGCGCGCCTGCGTCTCGGCGCGCAGGCGATGGACGAAGTCCAGGCCGCCCCACGCGCGCGTGTCGGGGAGGATGACCGCGAACTCGTCGCCGCCCACGCGGTAGGCCGCGTCGGCCGCGCGCCCGGTGGCCCGGATCGCCTCGGCCAGCGCCTGCAGGCGTTCGTCGCCGGCCTGGTGGCCCTGGCCGTCGTTGACGGCCTTGAGGTGGTCGACGTCGATGATCGCCAGCGCGACGGGGGCGCCGGTGCGCGACACGCGCTGCAGCTCGCGCCCGACGTCCTCCTGGAAGGCGCGGTGGTTGCGCAGCCCGGTCAGCGGGTCGGTGATCGCCATCTCGGCGAGCCGCGCGACCTCGGCGGCCCGCGCGGCGGCGAGCCGGCGCCCGTTGCGCACGAGGACGACCGCGAAGGCCGCGAGCAGCACGAGCCCGAGGGCCACGGCGATCGAGACGGCGAGGTTCGCGCGCGCCTCGTCGGCGCGCAGCGCGGCGCTCTGGTGCAGGGCGACGGCGCGCGCCGCGGCCGCCCCACGGTAGACCTCGTCGGCGAGGACGCCGAAGACGGGGTCGATGACCGAATGGTCGAAGTACGTCTCCAGCTCGCGGTTCTTGGCGTCGACGGCGTCGAACAGCGCCTGGCTGCCGCTGCGGTAGTCGGCCTGCAGGCGCAGCAGGCGCGTCACGGTCTCGCGCGTGGCCGGCGAGTCGTCGACCGCGAGGATCCGCTCGAGGTCGGCGTTCAGGCGCTGCTCGGCCCGGCGATGTGCGGCGCGCACGACGGCGCCGCCCTCGATGCGGTACTGGCGCTCGACCGACTTCTCCTCGCTGACCCAGTGGCGGGCGTTCTGGTAGGTGGCGGCCAGCCGGATGGCGCGATCCGCGCGCGCCGACCGCGCGGCGACGCCGCGTTCGGTCACGACCGAGAAGCCGGCGAGGAAGCAGAGGACGACGAGCAGGCCCGCGAGCGAGGCGCGGACGACCCATCGATCGTTGTGGCGATCGACCCTGGGCATGGGGAACACCACACGTAATCGGCGTGTTGACGCTCAACTTGACGCGCTGCCGCTCGTCGCTAGCCGAGCAGAATCCGCAGCAGCCCGCTGGCCGAGCGCGGGTCGACCCCGTGCTCCTCCTTGAAGCGCTTGGCCTCGTCCTTGTCGGCCAGGGCCAGCACCAACTGCTCGCGCGAGGAGCCGAGCTTGCACGCGGTGCTGTCGAGCAGCTTGAGCACCTGCTCCTGCAGCACTCCGGTGACGCCGCCGGTCTTCGGGAGCGTGCGCTTGGCCGTGCACGGATCGAGGATCGCGGGCGGCTCGGGAGCGATCGACCGGTGCAGCGCGGCGTACGCCACGGGCGTGCCGAGCGCGACCGCGCCGGCCGCCGCCATCGCCGCAAGGTTCGCGCCCGCGTACAGCAACAGCGCGGCGATGATGCCCGCGGCGCCCGCGAGCAGGAACGATGAGCGGAACGCCTCGCCGACGGCCGTCACCAAAGTGTCGTCGGCGCGCTCGCCGAGCTCGTTGTAGGTCGCCAGGTCGCGCCCGCTGAAGTTCTCGCGCTCGGCGGCAACGGCGCGCTTGAGGCCCGCGCGCGGCTCGTCGGTCTCGACGCCCTTCAGCAGCGCGGGCGCGAGCTTGAGCTTGGACTGCGGGGGCAACGGCGCGTCGAGCACGAGCGCCACCCCGCGCTCCTTCGCGCGCTCGGTGGAGACGTCGAGCTGGTGGGCGGCGATCGGCGCGGCGATGGCGAGGATCGCGGCGATCCCGGCGTGACGGACCGCAAGCAGCCGCGCGGCGTCGTGCGGCGTGCGCTCGGGCAGCAGGCCGCCGCCCAGCGCGGTGAGCGACATCCCCATGCCGACGCCGGCCAGCACCTGCGGGATGACCGTCCACCAGAGGCTCGCGTCGGGCAGCCACGCCAGCGCGAGCACGCCGCCGCCGACCAGCGCACAGCCGGCCGAGCCGCGCGTGCGGGCATCGCCGGGAATGCGCGCGCCGCCGACCGCGGCGATCGGGATGACCGTGACCGCGATGGCCGCGCTGAGCGGGCTGACGTTCCAGCCCGCGACGAGCAGCAGCACGAGCAGGAAGAGCACGGCGGCCAGCGCCGCCGACACGAGCGCCAGCGCCAGCGCCGGGCGCAGCGCGAAGCGCTCGGGGCGCTCGGGCTCGGGCGCGGCGGGCGCGCGCGAGGGCCCGAAGAGCACGGCCAGCGCGCCCGCCGCGGCCACCGGCACCTGGAAGACGAAGATCGCGCGCCAGCTGAACGCCTCGGTCAGCGCGCCGCCGACCGCCGGCCCCAACGCGGTGGCGAACACCGCCGCGCCCAGCCACAGCCGGCGCCCGCGCCCGGCGCCGCCGAGCAGATCGAAGACCGTCGCGAGCCCCGCGGCCGCGCCGAGCGCCTGCGCGCTGCGCGCGACGAGCAGGCCCGTGAGGTCGCCCGCGCTCGCGCACGCGGCGCTCGCCACTGCGAACAGGGCGAAGCCGCCCGCCCCGACGACGCGCACGGAGAAGTGATGTGCGGCGCGCTCGAACGGGATCAGCGCGATGGCGAGCACGACGGTGTAGACGCCGATGACCGCTGCGACGCCCTCGACCGTCGTGTTGAGGTCCTGCAGGACGTCGGGCAGCGCGAGCGTGACGATCGACGCGTCGGCCAGCCCGAGGCCGGCGGCGATAGCGAGGGTGTAGGCACGGACGCTCACAACCGGGAGTATCGGGTAGCGCACGGCGCGTGGCGCACGATGACCCCCAGAAGCTGCTCGACGCGATCGCCGCCGAGATCCGCGCGCACGCGACGTGCGGCTTCGACGTCTGCGACCAGGCGACCAACTTCGTGCCCGGCGAGGGCAGCGCGACGGCGGCCGTCGTCGTGGTCGGCGAGGCGCCCGGCGCCAACGAAGACCGCGAGGGACGCCCCTTCGTCGGCCGCGCCGGCAGGCTGCTCGACGAGCTGCTCGCCGAGGCCGGCCTCGCGCGCGAGGACGTCTTCATCACCAACGTGCTCAAGGCGCGCCCGCCGCGCAACCGCGACCCGCGCGCCGACGAGATCGCCCACCACCTGCCGTGGCTGTGGGCCCAGCTCGAGGTCATCCGCCCCCGCCTGCTCGTGCCGGTCGGTCGCCACGCGCTCAAGCGCTTCGCCCCGGACGCGGCGATCGGCGAGGTCCACGGCCGCGTGCTCCAGCGCGACGGACGCACCCTGTTCCCCATGTACCACCCGGCGGCGGCGATGCACAACCAGCGCCTGCTGCCGACGCTGTTCGCCGACGCGCGGGCGCTGCGCGAGGTGCTGCGGTGAAGCCCATCCGCATCGGTTGCTCGGGCTGGAACTACGCCGACTGGCGCGAGGTGCTCTACCCGAAGGGCTGCCCTCAGCGCCGCTGGCTGCAGCGCTACGCCGAGGCCTTCGACACCGTCGAGGTCAACAACACGTTCTACCGCCTGCCCTCGCGCGCCGCCGTGCGCGGATGGGTCGAGCAGACGCCGCCCGGCTTCACCTTCGCCGTGAAGTCCAGCCGCTACCTGACGCACATGAAGCGCCTGACCGACATGGACCGCGGCGTCGAGCGCCTGCTCGAGCGCCTCGAGCCGCTCACCGGCTCGCCGAAGATGGGCCCGATGCTGTGGCAACTGCCGGGCAACTTCAAGCGCGACGACGAGCGCCTGGCCCACGCGCTCGACCGCCTACCGCCGGGTGGCCACGCCTTCGAGTTCCGCCACGAGAGCTGGTTCTGCGACGAGGTGCTCGAGGCCCTTCGTTCGCACGACGTGGCGCTGGCCATCGGCGACCACCCCGAGCGCCCATGGCAAACCCACGAGCTGACGGCCGGCTTCACCCTCGTGCGCTTTCACTACGGCAAGCGCGGCCGGCGCGGCAACTACGGCCCGTCGGAGCTCGACGACTGGGCGGGCGAGCTCAAACGGCTCGCGCGCCGCGCCGAGGTCTTCGCCTACTTCAACAACGACTGGGAGGGCTTCGCCGTCCGAAACGCTTTGGGGATGCGCGCGCGTCTTGGCGGGTAAGGCGTTGCCGACCACCCACCAAGGAGGGACCTGCTGTGCTTCTGATTCTGGGGATCATCCTGCTGATCATCGCGATCGCGGGCGGCGTGATCATCCACCCGATCCTCTTCGCGCTGGCGATCCTCGCGATCGTGCTGTTCTTCACCGGGCGCCGCGGCGCCGCGGTCTAGGAACCATCCGGCTCAGCACCGCCATGGGCGCACATATCCTGTGCGCCCATGGCCTTTTCCGGCTCGCGCGTCGGCGGCGCGGTGGCGGCGGTGCTCGCCGCAGCCGTCGTCGCTGAGGCGGCACCCGCCGGCGCGCAGACGCCGGCGGCCCCTACGCGCAAGCTGGCCTGGATCGCCCGGGTCCTCGTGCCGACAACCGCGCGCACGGCGCCCGGGGCACACCGCGTCGTTGGCGCCGTGGGCACGATCGCCGAATGGAACGGCGGGCCGGTCGGGCTGCTCGTCCTCGACTCGCGCGTCGATCATCTCAAGCGGCTGTGGCTGCGGGTGGCGCTGCCCCGGCGCCCCAACGGCAGCTCGGGCTGGATCCCCGCCGACGACGCGCGGCTCAGCACGACGTCCTACCGGATCGAAATCGCCGTGCGCTCGCGCCGCCTTCGCCTGCTGCACCGGGGCCGCGTCGTGTTGCGCACGCGCGTCGTGGTCGGGGCGCCCGCAACGCCGACGCCGCAGGGCCTCTTCGCGGTCAACGAGCGGGTGCGCGAGCCCGACCCGCACGGCTTCCTCGGGTCCTGGGCGCTGCACCTGACGGCCTTCTCGAACGTCCTCGACGACTACGGCGGTGGCCCCGGGCGAGTCGCGATCCACGGCCGCGGCGGGGCCAGCTTCGCCGACCCGCTGGGGACGGCGCGCTCGCACGGCTGCATCCGGCTGCCCAACTCCGTCGTCGAACGGCTCGCCCGCGTCGCGCGCGAGGGCACGCCGGTGCGCGTCGTCAGCCGGTTCGGCCAGATCAGCCGGTGACGCCGCCGCCGCGGCCCGTGCCCGGCAGGATCACGACGGTTGCGAGTGCAGCGCGCGGGTTGACGTTTGACCCGACGACCGCCACGGCGTTCCTCACGCGCGTCGTGCTCGACACCGAGCTCGCTCGGGCGACGAGCGTGAAGGAGCGCGAGCGCCCCGCCGCGAGCGAGAACGTCGGCCAGCACGCCCGGCCGCCGCTGAGACGCGCGCCTCCGAGCCGCTCATAGGTCAGGTCCGGCGGCAGCCTGTCGCACACGCGCAGGTTGCGCGCCGTGGCGTCGCCGACCGAGCTCACGCGGATCGAGAAGGTCACGAGGTCGCCGCCGTGCACGACCCGTGGCCGCGCGCGCTTGACGATGCGCACGGAGGCTGTCGGGCTCTGCGCGGTCGCATCGGCAACCTGAATGTCGCCGCTCGAAGGCGTCATCGCGACCGCGCCGTTGTCGACCGGTCCGGGCGCCGTTGGGCGCACGCGCACGGTCACGGTCGCCTGGGCACCGGCGGCGAGCGGACCCAGGTTGCAGACAATCGGCAGTGCGGTCGTGCAGCTGCCTTGGGTGGGCGTGGCCGAGATCACGTCGACGGGTCCGTTCGGGGTGTCGGTCACGACGACGTTCGACGCCGCGCCGGGTCCGTTGTTCTTCGCGACGATCGTGGACGTGAGCACCTCGCCGACGACGACGGTGCTCGGCGCGCTCGTCTTCGTGACGACGACGTTCGCCGGCTGCACGGGCTCGGGCACGAACGTCACGTCGGCGTCATCCGTGTTGTTGGCCAGGTTCGGGTCTGGCTCGTTCGCGCTTGCCACCGCGGTGTTCGTGACCGTCTGACCCGAGAGCGACGCAGCGGAAGCGGCGGTGACGACGATCGCCGCGCTGGCCCCCGAGCGGAGCTTGCCGAGGCTGCACGACAGAGCGCCCTGGCAGGTGCCCTGGCTCGGCTCCGCGGACTTCAGCGTGAGCCCGGCGGGCAACGCGTCGTTGAGCACGACGTTTGTCGCGTTGCTCGGGCCGGCGTTGTACACGGTGATCGTGTAGACGACGTCGCTGCCCACCGGGACCGAGGCGGCCGCAGTCGACTTCGTCACCTGGATGTCGGCGAGCTTGAGCACGTCGACCGAAGCGGAGTCCGCGTTGTTGTCCGGATTGGGATCGCTTTCGGCGGCATCGACGGCCACGTTGTTGACCAGCGTCTTGCCGCCGGTGTTCGGATCGGAGAGCGTGGTCAGGTGCAGCGTGACGACCCGCCCGCTCTTGAGCGTGCCGAGGTCGCACACGAGCCCGGTGCATTTGCCCTTGCTCGTGGTCAGCTTCAGGAGCTTGAGCCCCTTGGGCAGGGAGTCCGCGAGGGTCACCTCCGTGGCCTGGGCGCGGCCGAGGTTGGTGACCTTGATCGTGAAGGTCGCCTTCTCGCCCGCGTGGATCGTGTCCTTGTCGGCGGACTTGTCGACCGCGAGATCGATCTGGGCCTCGACCGAGTCGGTGTCGGTGTTGTTGAGCTCGTTGCCGTCGCCGCCGCCGCTGACCACGGCGGTGTTGAAGAGCTGGCCCGCAGGCGCGTTGGCCGCGATGCTCACCGGCACGCTGATCGGTGGCCAGGAGTCGCCGACTCCGAGCGAGTCGTCGCGGGTGCAGGTCAGCTTCCTGCCGCTGGTCGAGCAATCCCAGCCCGATCCGCTGGGTGCAGTGTCGGTGAACGAGAAGTACTTGTTGAGCGTGTCGGTGACCGTGACCTTGCCCCGACTGGGGGCGTCGCCGACGTTGCTGACCCGCAGCGAGAAGGTGACGTCGTCAGATCCCGCTCGGAAGAGCCCGGTGTGGGTCTTCTCGATCTTGAGGTCGGGCACGATGACCTCGGTCGTCGCCGGCGGGGTGTCGACCTGGCTGGTGATGCCGAGCTGGTCGGCCGTGAAGCTGACGCGGCCGCGGTTGGTCACCACTGTGTGGTCGGCAAGCCCGTCGTTGACACGCACCTTGAAAGAGAACGTCGTGGACTCGCCGACCGCGAGCCTCCCTCCGCTCGAGGCGGTGCCACCTGCGCCGAGCGCGAACCGGACGGCCTGGCCATCGGGCAGGAAGTCGGCCTGATCGTCGCCGCTGGCGTCGGTCTTCGCGCCGGCGTTGGCCCCGTCGATGATCCTGAGGCTGCCGGGCTCGAATGTCGTACCGGCGGGGATCTGGTCGAAGACCCACGTGTGGACGGCCGCGTCGAGGCCGACGTTCTTGACCGACATCGTGTAGGTCAAGACGTCGCCGGCCTGAGCCTTGTCCTTGTCGACGACCTTCGTCGTCTCGAGGCTCGGCGCGAACAGGTCGGTGGCGAAGCTCACACCGCCGGGGGCGTACCCGTCGGACGAGGTCGACAGATTGATCGTCGTGCTCGTCTGGCTGTTCTTGAGATAGCCGGTCGCGTCGACGATGTCGCCGTCGAAGCCGAACCCGTTGCGGTAGGCGGGGTTGCGGGTGGTGAAGAACGTGCCGAGGTTGGAGATCGAACTGTTGAAGAAGTTGTCCTGTGGGTTTGCCGAGTTGAACAGCTTCTTGCCTTCGAGCGTGGCGTAGTCGCCCGTCTTCCCGAGGTCGCCCTCGTACGCGATCATCCCGACGCGGGTGTTGACCGGCCCACTGTTGGGCGTCTGGAAGCCGGCGAGCGGGATGCTGACCGAGGCGCCGCCCGCGGTGACGAACTTGAAGCCGTCGAAGATCGTCAGGTTGCGCGTCGGCTTGCTGGAGTCCTGGTAGGCCACGGCGATGGCCCACCCGCCCGACTGATCGGCGTTCAGGCCCGTCCCGAGCTGGACGTTGGCCACGGTGTAGGACCCGGAGCCGCCTGCCTGCACGATCGAGGTGATGTCGACGAAGCCCTGGTACTCGCGCGGGGCGCCGGAGGTGTCGTTGGCAGTGTCAAGCGACGAGGCGGTCAGGCTCTGGTACGTCGTGGAGCCCGGAGTGCGCAGGAGAACCGTGTTGCGGGCGTCCGGGTTCGGCGGGTCCACGCCGCCATCCCCCTTCTGGACGCGCCCGCCGTAATACAGACCGGCCCACAGGATCCGCGCGTCGGTCGGCAGGACCAGGGAGGAGGAGCTCGAGTTGAAGGTGTTGTCGTTGTTGTCGACGTCGACCCAGGTCATGAAGCGGTCGTTGTTGTCGAGCACGCTGCCCACGCCCTGGCGGGCGTCGGTGCATCCGGCGTCGGCCGTGCGGCAGGTCAGCAGCGAGTTGCCCGTGCCGGTGATGTCGCCCTGGGCGTTCGTGGTGAAGCGCACCGCGAAGTCGCGGTCCGCGATCGCCGGGGGCGCCAGAACGACGACGGCCAACAAGACCGACAGTGGCGCCAGCCACCGTCTCGGGTACCGCGCCCAGCTCCTCCCGTGGCGCACGGGCGGCACCTTATGTCCGTGAACGCGCCTACGCAAGTGGACGCACCAGTCGTGCATCCACCGAACACTCGATCTGTGCAGAAGATCTCAGTTGGGCTGACTCAACCCCTTGCTACCATGAGGCAATAGTTGAACCACGCAAAGGTTGACGATGGCCACACTTCTTCTCATCCCCCTCGACGACACCGTCGTCTTCCCGACGATGGACGTCACGCTGCCCGTCGACGTCGGCGACGAGGAGCGCGTGCTGCTCGTCCCGCGCCATGAGGGCGAGTACGCCTCGGTCGGAACCATCGCGCGCGTCGCTGAGCGCGTGCGGCTGCCCGGCGGCGCCCGCGGGGCCGTGCTTCAGGGCGTCGCGCGCGGCAGCGCCGGCGCCGCCCACACCGACGCCCGCGGCCGACTGGTCGTCGACGTCATCGAGCACCCCGACGAGGTGCCGGTCGACGGCCGCACGCGCGAGCTCGAGCGCGAGTACCGCGCGACGGTCGAGGAGATCCTCGAGCTGCGCGGCGACGACGGGCGGATCGCCGCCTGGGTGCGCGCGATCTCCGAACCCGGCGCGCTGGCCGACACGTCCGGCTACGCCCCCGACCTGACCTTCGAGCAGAAGGTCACGCTGCTTGAGACCGTCGACGTCACCGAGCGCCTCGAGCTCGCTTTGTCCTACCAGCGCGAGCGCCTGGCCGAGCTGCAGGTGCGCCGCAAGATCCGCGAGGACGTCGAGTCCGGCGCGGCCAAGCAGCAGCGCGAGTACGTGCTGCGCAAGCAGATGGAGTCGATCCGCCGCGAGCTCGGCGAGGACGACGGCTCGATCGTCGACGAGTACCGCAAGAAGATCGAAGAGGCCGGCATGCCCGACGCCGTGCGCGAGCAGGCCGAGCGCGAGCTCGGTCGCCTCGAGCGCATGGGCGAGGGCGGCGGCGAGGGCAACATGGTCCGGACCTACCTGGACTGGCTCATCGCGGTGCCGTGGTCTGAGCGCTCCGAGGAGCGGCTGGATCCCGTGCACACGCGCGAGGTGCTCGACGCCGACCACGCGGGCCTCGACGACGTCAAGGACCGCATCGTCGAGTACGTCGCGGTCAAGAAGCTGCGCGAGGAGCGCGGCATCGTCGCCGATCGCAAGTCGGGCGCGATCCTGACCCTGATCGGCCCGCCCGGCACCGGCAAGACCTCGATCGGCGAGTCGATCGCCCGCGCGATGGGCCGCAAGTTCGTCCGCATGTCGCTAGGGGGCGTGCGCGACGAGGCCGAGATCCGCGGCCACCGGCGCACCTACATCGGCGCGCTGCCGGGCCGCCTGGTCCGCGCCCTGCGCGACGCCGGCACCATGAACCCGGTCATCCTCCTCGACGAGGTCGACAAGGTCGGCGCCGACTGGCGCGGCGACCCCAGCGCGGCCCTGCTCGAGGTCCTCGACCCGGCGCAGAACTCGACCTTCCGCGACCACTACCTCGACGTCGAGCTCGACCTGTCGGAGGTCGTCTTCATCGCGACCGCCAACCAGGCCGAGACGATTCCCGGCCCGCTGCT
>DATBKW010000128.1:0-9298 GCA_036555665.1 Solirubrobacteraceae bacterium
AGCACCGCCCCGGCGCGCGAGACCGCAACGAGCGCCTGCGCCCGCTCGCCCTCAGTGCCGTGGCCACACTGCGCCGCTGCGGCGGCGCGGAGCGCGCCCGGCGCCGCGCCGCTGCGGCCGCGCGGAGCGCGCCAGCACCGCGCCTGAGCGCTCGCACCGTGCCCTAGCCGCGCTCGTCGGCGAGGTACTCGGCCACCGCGCGCAGATCCTCGGTGAAGCCCTCGCGCTGGGCATGGCGCGACTGGTCGTCGCGGGCGCGCAGGATCGCCGACGGGTGGATGGTCGCAGTCACGAAGTCGGCGAGCTCGGAATCGATCGGCCGCCCACGCGCCGGCGTGAGCTTGAAGCTCGCGCCCATCAGCGCCTTGGCCGCCGTGGCCCCGAGCAGCACCAGCGCGCGCGGGCGCACGACGTCGAGCTCGGCACGCAGCCACGGCAGGCAGGCGTCGACCTCGCCGCGCTTCGGACGCTGGTGGATGCGGCGCTTGCCGCGCTCCTCGAACTTGAAGTGCTTGACGACGTTGGTGATGTAGACGTCGGCGCGCGCGATGCCGACGCGCTCGAGCGCCTTGTCGAGCTCGCGGCCGGCCGGGCCGACGAAGACCTTGCCGGCGCGGTCCTCGCGATCGCCGGGCATCTCGCCCACCATCATCAGCCGCGCGCGCTTGAGGCCCTCGCCGAACACGGTCTGCGTCGCGGGCCCGTACAGGTGGCAGCCGCGACAGCCGGCCGCCGCCTCGCGCAGCGTCTTGAGGCTCTTGCGCGCGGGCATGCAGTCGCCGGCGTCCATGCCCTGCGGTGTACCCGCGTCTCAGCGCGACCCGCCGCGGGCCCTTACTCGCAACGTCTGCATTTTGCACATTCCGCGATCGTGCGCTATGACTCCGCCAGGCTCGGCGGAGAGGAGGAGTCACGATGCGGGAACGCAGGCAACTGCTCAGGCTGCTCGCCGCGATCTGCGGCGCAGCGGCGGTCCTTGTTCTGGCGGCGTGCGGCAGTAAGAGCACGAGCAGCACCAGCACCCAGAGCAGCACGACCGCCAAGGCGACGAAGGGCGGCTCGATCACCGTCCTGGAGGATTCGGCTTTCGCGGGGGCGTGGCCGGCGGGGCTGGATCCCGCCACCAACACCAACGGCGCGGCCAACCAGCCCTACATGAACTCGATCTTCGGCCAGCTCTTCAAGATCAACGAGCAGGGCAAGATCGTCCCTGACCTCGCGAGCGGCTACACGTTCGAGAACGACGGCAAGACGGTGAAGATCAAGCTGCGTACCGGCGTGAAGTTCTCCGACGGCACGCCGTTCAACGCCGACGCGGTCGTCTTCAACATCAAGCGCGACCTGAAGTCGACGTGCACGTGCCGCCCGGTGTGGCCGGTCAAGTCGGTCACGGCCGAGGGCGACGACACGGTCGTCCTGAACTTCACGGCGCCGTACGCGGCGGTCATCGCGTCGTTCGTCGACTCGAACGCCAACTGGACCGCGTCGCCGACGGCGCTGAAGAAGCTCGGCGAGAAGAAGTTCCGGATCACGCCCGTCGGCGCGGGGCCGTTCAAGGTCGTCTCCAACAAGCTCAGCTCCGAGCTGGTGCTCACGCGCAACACGACCTACTGGAAGCAGGGCAAGCCGCTCCTGGACAAGCTGACGTTCAAGTCGGTGGGCGGCGACCAGGCGGCCTACCAGGCGCTGCTCGCCGGACAGGCGCAGGCCTACGAAGGGATCTCGACGCCGCAGCTCGTCCAGCAGGCGGCCAAGAACCCCAAGCTCAAGGTCACGCAGCAGAAGTCGACGTCGCCGTACTTCATGCAGCTGAACACGACGATCCCGCCCTTCAACAACCCGAAGGCGCGGCAGGCGATCTACTACGCGTCGGACTCCGAGGCGATCCGCTCGCACATCTTCAACAACATGTACGAGAACACCCAGGGCTTCACCGGCCCGGGCGGGTTGTTCTTCGAGCCGACGGTCCCGGGGTACCGCACGTACAACCTCGACAAGGCCAAGCAGCTCGTCAAGGAGCTCGGCGGGCTGAAGGTCACGCTCGGGACGATCAACGTGCTCGTGGCCAAGGAGACGATCCAGGCGCTGCAGACCCAATGGCAGCAGGCCGGCATGAAGGTCAAGATCGAGTCCTACGACCTCCCGGGCCTGATCCAGGCGTTCCAGTCGAAGAAGTGGCAGGCCGAGCTGCAGACCGCCGGCTCGTATGACCCGGCGCAGGGCGTCGGCGTGGCCTTCCGCATGTCGTCGATGTCGCCGTTCAGCGGCATCAAGGATCCGAAGCTCGACAAGATGCTCGGCGAGGGCGCGGGGACGCTCGACGAGGGCAAGCGCAAGCAGATCTACGACGACATGGCCAAGTACATCTCCGACCAGGCCTACGGCCCGTTCTACTTCGCCTTCGCCCCCGCGAACATCGCGGTCAAGGGCGTCACCGGGCCGGGCCTGACCACGGCGATGCCCGCGGTCGTCGTCAACCCGGACGTGTTCTGGGACGAGGTCTCGGCGAGCAGCGGCTCGTCGTAAGGGGGCTCTAGGCGCGGCGGCGGACGGGGTTGGACAGCCGTTCGCCGCCGACGCGCACCTCGACCACGTCGCCGTCGCGCAGGAAGCGCGGCGGGTCGCGGTGCGCGCCGACGCCCTCCGGCGTGCCGGTGACGAGGATGTCGCCGGGCTCGAGCGTGATGAACGTCGTCAGGAAGGCGATCAGCCGCGCCGCCGAGAAGATCATCTGGTCGGTGTGGGCGTGCTGGACCTGCTCGCCGTTGACCGCCGTCTCGATCTCCAGGCCGCCGTCGCGCAGCGCGTGATCGAGCACCAGATGGGGCCCGCAGGGCCCGAACGTGTCGGGTGACTTGCCCACGGTCCACTGCGAGGTCTGCATCTGCAGGTCGCGCGCGCTGACGTCGTTGAAGGGCATCCAGCCCGCGATCGCGCCGTGCGCGTCCTGCTCGGACAGGCGGTAGGCGCGCCGGCCGATCACCACCGCGATCTCCCCCTCGTAGTCGACGCGCTCGGCGTTGGACTCGGGCAGCTCGATCGGCGCGCCCGAGCCGATGAGGACGTTGGGGAACTTGGCGAACAGCAGCGGCACCTCGGGCTCCTCGAGGCTCGCCTCCGCCGCGTGCGCGCGGTAGTTGAGCCCCACGCAGAGGATCTTCGTGGGGTCGGGCACCGGGGGGCCCAGGCGGACGTCGGACGCCGCCATCGCGCTCTGGCCGGCCAGCGCCGCGGCTGCCTCGGCGAGGCGCGCGATGCGGTCCGGGCCCTGGCCGACGATCGCCCGCACGCTCGACCACGCGACGCCGTCGTCGAGGCCGGCGTGGCGGGCGGCCGCCTCGGCGTCGACGAGGCGCTCCTCGGATAGCGCGACCGCTGCGGCCCAGCGGCCGTCGCGCTGGTAGCTCGCGAGCCGGACGGGAGTGCTCATGCGACGTTCGCTAGCGGGCCTTGGCGGGCTCGGTCGGCGCGCCGTTGCCCTGCGCGGCCTCCGCCGGCGCCTTGGCCTTCGCGCCCTTGCGCTTGCTCGCCGCCTTGCCGCGCGGGCGCGGGTTGACGATCAGCGGGCGCTCACGCTCGAGCTTGGCGCGCAGCGGCTCGACGCGCGGCGACAGGCACAGCCGGTTGCCGAGGTCCTCGTGCGCCTCGTCGATCAGAAACCCGGGACCGGTCGTGCATATCTCCATGCGCCCACCCGGGGTCATCGTGTAGCACGAGTCGAAGAAGTAGTGGTCGAACACGGCCGTCCACGGCAGCGGGCCGGTGGCGGCCTCGTCGCGCGCGGCCTGCAGCTCGGCCTGGCTGCCGGCGTCGTAGGCGATGTGGTGCCAGACGCCGACCTTGCCGTCGCCGCTGGGCCGGCCCGGTGGCGGGCTGAAGTACCAGCGCCCGCTGCGGTCCTTGCCGTCGTAGACCAGGCGGGTGCCGTCCTGGCGGAAGCCCATGAACTCGGCGAACGGGAGCATCGCCTCGATCGTCGTGAACGAGCGCGCGCCCTCGATGCCGCGGATGCGATGCTCGGCGGGGATGTCGTCGGCGTCCGCGAGCAGCGGCGAGTCGGGCGTGTCGGAGACCATGAGCTCGACCTCGTGGTTCTCCGGGTCGTGGAAGACGATGCTCTGCGGCTGCGTGGGGTCGAGGCGCAGCAGCTCGCTGAAGACGTCGTTGGCGATGAAGCGGTCCATCCAGAACTCGAGCGAGTCGTAGGACGCCACGCGCAGGACGATCCGGTGGATGTCACCGTCCCCGGGCACGCCCGAAGGCGCCTCCTCGAACTCCAGGAAGGTGACGACGCTGCCCGCGCTGCCGTCCTCGTCGCCGAAGTAGGTGTGGTAGCGGAACGTGGTCTCGTAGTTGAGCGTGTTCTTCACGAACCGCAGGCCCATGACGCGGCACCAGAAGTCCACGTTGGCCTGGACGTCGCGGGTGACGCCGGTGAAGTGGTGGGGCCCGCCGAGCGGCTTCATCGATCTGCTCCTCCTGTTGCGTGACCAAAGAGAAATTTGCACATTCGACTGTTCGCTTGTCAAGCTTCCGGCGTGGCGTCTGTCTCAGCTGGTACCGACATCCTCGATTCTCCGCGCACCGTGGCGGGGCTCGTCGCCGAGCGCCTGCGCGCGGAGATCGTCGCCGGGAACCTCCTGGCGGGCTCAAAGCTACGCCAGGTCGAGATCGCGCGGCGCTTCGGTGTCAGCACGACGCCGGTGCGCGAGGCGCTGGCCGCGCTGCAGCGCGAGGGGCTCGTGCGGCTGCACCCCCAGCGGGGCGCCGTCGTCTTCCTGCCCACGGTCGAGGACCTGCGCGAGCACTACGAGATCCGCGCCGCTCTGGAGGCGCTCGCCGCGGCGCGCACGGCCGAGCGCTTCGAGCAGGGGTGGGCCGTCGGCCTGGACGCGCTGCTCGACGAGATGAGCACGGGCCCGCCGGCCGACCGCTACATCGAGCTCAACCAGCGATTCCACACCGAGTTGTACGAGTACTCCGGGCGGCCGCGCCTGGTCGAGATGATCGCCGGGCTGCGCGACGCCTCCAGCGCCTACTTGCACATCTACCGCGCCGCCGCGGACTTCCCGGTCGCGCGCCTGGACGCCGAGCACCGCCGCATCCTCGCCGCGTGCGTCGCCCACGATGCCGAAGGCGCCGCGGCCGCCACGCGCGAGCACCTGCAGAACACCGTCGAGCACGTGGCGTCGCGGCTGGAGAGCAAGTCGTGAACCCGCTTCGGACAAGCCTCGTCGGCTCCTACCCGCAGCCCGACTGGCTCATCGACCGCGAGGCGCTGCACCACCGGCTGCCGCCGCGCGTACGGGCCCAGGAGCTGTGGCGGATCGACCCGGCCTACCTGCAGGAGGCGTGGGACGACGCCGTGCTCGTGACGCTCCGCGACCAGGAGCGCGCGGGGCTCGACATCGTCACCGACGGCGAGATGCGCCGCGAGAGCTACTCGAACTTCTTCGCCACCGCCCTGGAGGGCGTCGACGTCGACAACCCGGGCACGACCGCCGATCGCAAGGGCAACCCGACGCCGGTCCCGCGCATCGTCGGCCCGATCCGCCGGCGCGGGCCCGTGCAGGTCGACGACCTGCGCTTCCTGCGCGCAAACACCGATCGGCTCGTGAAGATGACCGTGCCGGGCCCGTTCACCATGGCCCAGCAGGCGCAGAACGACTTCTACGAGCACGAGGAGGAGGCCGCCTTCGCGTACGCCGACGCGGTGCGCGAGGAGATCGTCGACCTCTTCGCGGCGGGCGCCGACATCGTGCAGATCGACGAGCCGTGGATGGAGGCGCGGCCCGACCGGGCGCGGCGCTACGCGGTCGAGACCGTGCGGCGCGCGCTCGACGGCGTCGAGGGCACGACCGCCCTGCACATCTGCTTCGGCTACCCGTCGTTCGTGCCCGAGCACCGGCCGCGCTACGAGTTCCTCGCCGAGCTCGCCGCGGCGCGGGTCGACCAGATCTCGATCGAGACCGCCCAGGCCAACCTCGACGTCACCGTCCTGGGCGAGCTCACCGACAAGACGATCATCCTCGGCGTCCTCGCGCTCGACAGCAACGACGTCGAAAGTCCCGAGACCGTCGCCGAGCGCCTGCGCCGCGCGCTGCCCTACAAGTCCGTCGACGAGCTCGTCGCCGCGCCCGACTGCGGGATGAAGTACCTGTCGCGCGAGGCGGCCTTCGGCAAGCTGCAGTCGCTGGTGGAGGGCGCGCGGATGGTGCGCGACGAGGTCGCCGCCGCCGCGCCGCCGAGCTGAGCGGCGGGCGGAGCGGGCCGGCGCGCCTGGAGTGCGCGCACGCGGCCGCTCCGGGCAGTCGCACGAGGTCGCTCCGGCGCGCGACATCGCCGCTTCCGGCGCCGGCGCAGCGCAGCGCGCACTTGACACGGCCAATGTCGAATGTGCAAATTACGCATCGGCGAGGCGAGGCGTCGACACTGAGGAGGAGGAGGCACGTGTACATGCTCTCTCGACGCGCACGGCACCGGGCCCGGGTCGGCGCGGTCGTTGCCGTGCTGGCCGGCGCATTGACGGTTGCGGCGTGCGGCTCGAGCGACTCATCGACATCGACGTCGTCGTCGACGACCAAGGCGGCCGCTGCGAACAACAAGCCGGTGCGCATCGCCTACCTGTCGTTCGCCGTGGCCAACAGCTACGACGCGCCGATGCTCGCGGCGGCGCAGACCGTGGCGCATGAGAACAACGCCACGGTCCAGGTATTCGACGCCAACAACGATCCGAAGAAGCAGTTCGCCCAACTTCAGAACGCGACCAGCTCGGGCGACTTCGACGCGATCATCGTCCAGCCGATCTTCGGCACCGGCCTGATCACCGGCGTCCAGGAGGCGATCACCGCCGGCAAGAAGGTCGTCAACATGGATCAGATCCTCGGCAAGGACCTGTCGACCGACCAGCCGCAAGTCGACGGCCTGTCGGGCAACGTTGTCTTCGTGCCCACCGAGATCGGCACGAAGCTCGGCAAGCTCGTCACCCAGGCCTGCCAGGAGAAGAGCCTCGATCCGTGCAAGGTCGGCTACCTGTACGACATCAAGGCCTCGGCGCTCGACGTCGCGATCAAGAAGTCGTTCGACGAGGCGACCTCCGGCAGCCCGGTAAAGATCGTCGCCCAGGGCGAGAGCTTCTTCACGCCGGCCCTCGGACTGAAGGCGACCCAGAACATGATGCAGGCCCATCCCGACCTGAACCTCATCGTCGGCTCCGACCAGGGCATCGAGGGCGCCGTCCAGGCGCTCGGTAAGAAGAAGGTGATCCTCGTCGGCTACGGTGGCGCCGCCGCGGCGCTGCAGGGCGTCGCCTCCGGCGCGTGGTATGGCGACGTCGCGCAGCTGCCGGCCTCGGAGGGACGGCTCGCCGCCCAGGCGGCGATCAAGGCGGTCCGCACGGGCGCCAAGAGCGGCGGCCAGAACCCGGTCGCGGATCTCCCCGACCAGGGGGTCGTCACGAAGGCGAACGCCGACCAGTTCACCGCGGAGTGGCCGGGTTAGGAGGCCACGACGCCGAGGATGGCGGCGCGGCCCCGCCGGGCGGCCACGAGTCCCCCCACGTCGAGCTCGCGGGCGTCTCCAAGCACTTTGGAGCCGTCCGCGCGCTCGACGGCGTGTCGCTGACCGTCGCGCGTGGGTCGATCCATGCGCTCGTCGGCGAGAACGGCGCCGGCAAGTCGACGCTCGGGCGGCTCGTCGCAGGCGTGCTGCAGCCCGACGCCGGCCGGGTGCTGCTCGACGGCGAGGAGGTCGCGCTGCGTTCGCCGCGCGAGGCGCTCGATCGCGGCATCGCGGCTATCGCGCAGGAGCTCAACGTCGTGCCCCGGCTCACCGTCGAAGAGAACGTTTTCTTGGGCGCCGAGCCACGCACGGCCGGCTTCGTCGGCCGCCGTGCGCTGCGCCGGCGCTACGAGCGTCTCGCCGACTTGGCCGGCTTCGAGCTGCCCGCCGCAGCGCCGGCGGGCCGCCTACGACCGGCCGAACAGCAGAAGGTCGAGATCCTGCGCGCTCTCTCGCGCGACGCCGCCCTGATCGTCATGGACGAGCCCACGGCGGCGCTCAACCGCGAGGAGACCGCGCAGCTTCATGAAATCGTTCGCTCGCTCGCCCGCGCGGGTCGCACGGTGCTCCTCGTCTCGCATTTCCTCGGCGAGGTCCTTGCGCTCGCGGACGCCGTCACCGTGCTGCGCGACGGCCGCGTCGTGCGCACGTCCGCCGCCGCCGAGGAGACCGAGGACTCGCTCATCCAGGCGATGCTGGGCCGGCCGCTGACTGCCGCCTTTCCCCCCAAGCGCGAGCCCGCGGCCGACGCGCCCACCGCCCTCAGGGTGCGTGATCTGCGCGCGCCGGGCGTCGACGGCGTGACCTTCACCGTGCGCGCCGGCGAGATCGTCGCCCTTGCCGGACTGGTCGGCGCCGGGCGCAGCGAGCTCGCGCGCGCGGTGTTCGGCGCCGCGCACGCAACCGCCGGCGAGGTGGAGACCGCAGACGGGCACCGGCTCACGGGCGGCCCGCGCCGGCGGCTGCGCGCGGGCGTGGCGATGATCCCCGAGTCGCGCAAGGAGGAAGGGCTCCTGCTCGGGCGCTCGGTGACCGAGAACGTCACGCTCGCGAGCCTCCCCGGCGTGAGCCGCTACGGCTTCGTCCGCCGCGCCGCCGAGCGCCGAAGCGCGCGCGAGGTCCTCGACCGCTCGGCCGTCCGCACCAGCGGCTACGGCGCTCCGGTGAGCACGCTGTCCGGCGGCAACCAGCAGAAAGTCCTGTTCGCGCGGATGCTGCTGTGCGGGCCGAAGGTGCTGGTCGCCGACGAGCCGACGCGCGGCGTAGACGTCGGGGCGCGGCGCGCGATCTACGACCTGCTCGTCGGGCTGGCCGGCGACGGCCTTGGCGTGCTGCTGATCTCGTCCGAGCTCGAGGAGGTCCTCGGGCTCGCGCACCGCGTGCTCGTCATGCGCGCGGGTCGGATCGTCGGCGAGCTCGCCGGGGAGCAGATGACCGAGTCCGCGGTGCTGGCGGCCGCGTTCGCGGCATGACCGTGACCGACGCACCACCCGTACCCGAGCGCGGTGGCCGCGCGAACGCGAGGAGCGTGGCCGACCGCCTTCGCGCGAGCGGCATCGCGATCCCGTTCGCGGCGCTCTTCATCACGCTCTCGGTGACGAGCTCGTCGTTCCTGACCAAGGTCAACCTGCTCAACATCCTCGACCAGCAGTCCGCGACGCTGACGATCGCGGCCGCCGGCACCCTCGTGCTCGTCGCCGGCGGCATCGACCTCTCCGTCGGCGCGGTCTACGCGCTC
>DATBKW010000129.1:0-15557 GCA_036555665.1 Solirubrobacteraceae bacterium
CCACCGAGGCCGGCGTGTCGCGGATGACGCTGCACCGCCGCGGGGTCACGCGGGAGGGCTTGCTCGGCGCCCTGTCCGAGCGCCTGGAGACCGACTATCGCTCCGCGATGTGGCCCGCGCTGACCGCGCGCGGCAGCGGGCGCGAGCGTCTCGAACAGGCGCTGGCCGGCTATTGCGAGGCCGTCGAGGCCAACCTTGAGGTGCTCGCGGCGCTCGCCGAGGCCGACCACAACGCGATCTTCCACGAGGGCGGCCCGCGCGGGCTCTCGCGCCCCGCCTTCACCGAGCCGATCCGGCGCCTGCTCGAGGACGGCGCGGCCGATGGCTCGCTCGTCGCCGCCGACCCCGACGAGACGGCGACGCTGCTGCTCAACCTCGTCAGCTGGACCTATCGCCACCTTCGCCGCGGCCACGGCTGGGCCGCGGACCGCGCAAGCGACGGCGTGCTGCGGATCGCGCTGGACGGGGTGGCCGCACGGTGAGCAGCGGGGCGCTCGACCGCCGCGGCCTGGCCATGCTCGCAAGCGGCCACGCCTGCGCCGACATGGCGCAGGGCGCCGTGCCCGCGCTGCTGCCCTTCCTCATCGACCAGCGCGGGATCTCCTACGGCGCCGCCGGCGTGCTGATCCTCGTCACCAGCATCGGGTCGTCCGCCATCCAGCCGCTGTTCGGCCTGGGGTCGGACCGCCTGGCGCTGCCGTGGCTCATGCCGCTCGGCGTCCTGCTGGCTGGGATCGGCGTGGCCCTGGTCGGTGTCGCCCCGAACTACGGTCTGACGGCCGGCGCGGTGGCGATCAGCGGCCTGGGGGTCGCGGCCTTCCACCCGGAGGGCGCGCGCTTCGCCAACCAGGTCTCGGGCGATCGCCGCGGGCAGGGGATGAGCCTCTTCTCGTTGGGCGGCAACGCGGGCTTCGCGCTGGGCCCGCTCCTCGTCACGCCGCTCGTCCTGCTCCTCGGGCTGGAGGGCACCCTGCTGCTGGCCGTCATCCCCGCCATCGTTGCGGTGGTGTTCGCGCGCGAGCTCGGCCGGCTGCGCCGCGTGGCCGCCGAGAAGGCCGAGCACGTGGCCCGCAGCGTCGCGAAGGAGGACCTCGATCCCGACAACTGGAACGCGTTCGCGCGCCTGGGCGGCGTCATCGGGCTGCGCTCCTGCGTCTACTTCGGCCTGCAGGCCTTCATCCCGCTGTGGTTCATCCACCAACTCGGCACCGGCGAAGGCGTCGGCAACGCGGCGCTCACCGCCATGCTGGCCGCCGGCGCGGCCGGGACCTACTTTGGCGGGCGCGTCGTCGACCGCCTCGGACGCCGGCGCCTGGTGGTCGGGTCGACGATGCTGACTATCCCCGTCCTCGTCGCGCTCGTGCTCGCGCCCACGCCGGCGATCGCCGGCGTGCTCACCGCGCTGGCGGGCTTTCTGATCATCCTCACCTTCTCGATCACGGTCGTCATGAGCCAGGAGTACCTGCCCAGCCGCCTCGGCCTGGCCTCGGGCGTGAGCCTCGGGTTGGCCATCGGCGTCGGCGGCATCGCGGCGGCCGCGATGGGCGTCGTCGCCGACGCCTTCGGCCTGACCACGGTGATGTGGCTGATCGTCGTGCTCGCGGTGCCGATGGTCCTGCTGGCCCGCACGCTCCCGGTCACGCGCGCCGAGCTGCGCGCCCAGGCGGCGGCGCCTAGGCCGGCCGGCGCCGCGCGGCCGGCGCCAGCGCAGGGTTCTGCCAGCCCCCGTCCGTCGGGTTGAGGTTCGTCCCCGGCGGGACGATCTCGTCGATGCGATCGAGGACGTCCGGCGAGAGCCTCACGTCGGCGGCGCCGAGCTGGGACTCGAGCTGCTCCATCGTGCGCGGGCCGATGATCGCAGCGGTCACGGCCGGGTGCTCGAGCACGAAGGCCAGCGCCATGTCGATCATCGTCAGGCCCGCCTCCTCCGCGAGCACCGCGAGATCTTCGGCCGCCTCGAGCTTGCGCTGGTTGCCGGGCAGCGACATGTCGTAGCGCTGGGGGATGCGCTGCGCGCGGTGCGACGTCGGCAGCTCCCGGTCCTTGCGGTAGCGGCCGGTGAGCCACCCGCCGGCCAGCGGGCTCCACGGGATGACGCCCATGTCGTAGCGCCGGCACGTCGGCAGCACGTCGTTCTCGACGCCGCGCACGAGGATCGAATACGGCGGCTGCTCGGTCACGAAGCGCTCGCGCCCGCGGCGCTGGGCCACCCACTGCGCCTCGACGATCTGGCTGGGCGGGAAGGTGGAGCTGCCGATGTAGCGGACCTTGCCGGCGCGCACGAGATCGGTCAGCGCGCCGAGCGTCTCGTCGATGTCGGTGTCGTCCTCGGGGCGGTGGATCTGGTAGAGGTCGATCCAGTCGGTGCCCAGGCGGCGCAGGCTGTTTTCGACCTCGGCGACGATCCAGCGGCGCGAGTTGCCGAACTCGTTGGGGTCGTCGCCCATCGTGCCGTGGACCTTGGTGGCGAGGATGACGTTGTCGCGCTTGCCGCCGGCCAGCGCCTTGCCCACGATCTCCTCGGACTCGCCGCGCGCGTAGACGTCGGCGGTGTCGATGAAGTTGATTCCCGCGTCGAGCGCGCGGTGGATGATCGCGATGCACTCGTCGTGGTCGGTATTGCCCCAACCGCCGAACATCATCGCGCCGAGACAGACGGGGCTGACCTTGACTCCGGTACGTCCGAGCGTGCGTAGTTGCATGAGCAAGGATGCTACGCGTATGAGCGATTCGTTCCCCTCCGCCGGGCTCCTCGGTCTGGGCGTCCTCGGCGAGATCTTCTGCGGCCACCTGCGCGCCGCGTTTTCCGAGCTCCACGTCTTCGACCTCGACGCCGACAAGGTCGCGCGCTCGGGCGCGACGGCCGCCGCGAGCGCGCGGGAGCTGGGCGCGGCGTGCGACATCGTCGTGGTCTCGCTGCCCGATCCCGCGGCGGTGCGCGCGGCGCTCGCGGGCCCCGACGGGCTGCTCGAAGGGGCACGACCGGGAACGGTCGTGATCGACACGAGCACGATCTCGCCGGCGACGAGCCGCGAGCTCCACGACCTCGCGGCCGCGCGCGGCCTCGGCTACCTCGACGCGCCCGTGAGCGGTGGCGAGCCCTTCCAGACCGGGGTCGACGGAGCGCGCGCGGCGTCGATGACCTTCATGGTCGGCGGCGACGCGGCGGCCTTCGAGCGCGCGCGGCCCGTGATGGAGGTGCTCGGCAAGCACTTCTTCCACCTCGGCCCGGCGGGCAGCGGCAGCGCGGTCAAGCTCATCAGCAACCTGTGCTCGGGCATCCACGCCCTCATCGCGGCCGAGGCCTTCGCGCTCGGCGCGGCCTGCGGCTTCACGCCGGAGCGCCTGGCCGAGGTCTTCGCGCACACCGACGCCAAGAGCTTCTTCATGACCGACTACGTGCTGCCGCGCGTCGAGCGCCGCGACGTCACGCCCGGCTTCACCGTCGACCTGCAGCTCAAGGACCATCGCCTGGCGGCCGAGCTCGGCCACGAGCACCGCGTGCCGCTGCCCTTCAACGCCCTTGCGAGCGAGACCTGGCAGCGGCTGCGCGCGGCCGGCCGCGGCGGCAACGACGTCAGCGACGCCGTGTTTTTCGCGCAATTTCCGTAGTGTTTGGCGCGCTCGCACGAAATCGTGCAGGTGTCCGTAGGGCGCGCGGACCCCGCTAGCGTCCGGCGCAGCCGCCCGAGCGCGGCCTGGCCGCCGTTCCCATGCGCCGCCGCACCCCTCGCACACGTCACCGGGCGCTGTTCGCCCTCGTCCTGCTTCTCGCGCTCGTCGCGGTGGGCGGAGCCACCCGTCTTGCCTCCGCGCAGGACCCCGGCGCGCTGCGCGACCGCATCGCGCGCCAGAAGGGCCAGGAGCACCAGTTGGCCTCCGCCGCCGCCCGTCTCGGGCGCCTGGAGCGCGCGACTGCCCACTCGGTCGCCGTCCTTTCCGGCCGCCTGGCACAGTCGCAGGCCGACCTGGAGCGCTGGCAGGCGCGGCTCGCGGCCACCCAGGCCGACCTGCGCGCGACGCGCAAGCGGCTCGTGCGCCTGCGGGCGCGGCTGGCCCAGAGCCGGCGGGCGCTGGCGACGATGCTGCGCCAGCGCTTCATCGCCAACCGCCCCGACCTCGTCTCGGTCGTCCTCGACGCGCGCGGCTTCTCCGAGGTCCTCGAGCGCGTCGACTTCCTCAAGCGCGTCCAGCGCAGCGACACCCTGATCGTGCAGGCCGTCCGCCGCGGCCGCGACGACGCGCGCCGCGACGAGCGCCGGCTCGCCGGCCTCGAGGTCCGCCAGAGCGACCAGACCGCCGCCGTGCGCATCGAGCGCAACGCGCTGGCGCGCATGACGGCGGCGCTGCAGGCCCGGCGCGCGGCGCTGACCGAGGCGCGCGCGGCCCGGCTGGCCGCCCTGCGCAACACCGCGGCTTCGCGCCGCCAGGCCGAGCACGAGCTGTCCAAGCTGTTGGCCGCGCAGGCGCGCGCTGCGGCGAGCGCCGGCCCCGGCGGGCCGTGGGCGATCCCATGGCCGATCGTCGAGTGCGAATCCGGCGGGCAGAACCTGCCGCCCAACAGCGCGTCCGCCTCGGGCTACTACCAGATGCTCGACAGCACCTGGCACGGCCTCGGCGGCAGCACCCCGCACGCCTACCAGGCGTCCAAGGCCGAGCAGGACCGCCTCGCCGCGCGCCTGTGGGCGGGCGGTGCGGGCGCGAGCAACTGGGTGTGCGCGGCGCTGGTGGGCGCTTAGCGCTCGACGGCGAGCCGGGCCTTGCGCGCGCGCAGATACGCGCGCAGCAACAGCACCGCCGACGCCAGCACCGCGGCCGCCAGCGCCCCATGGGCGAGCGCGTGCGAGGCGCTCGCGAACGAGCTGTGGAACGCGTAGCCGACGAGCGTGAACGCGCTCGCCCATGCCAACGTGCCCAGCAGGCTCCACGGCAGGAACGCGCGCAGGCCCATGCGCGAAGCGCCGGCCAGGAACGGGGCGACGGCGCGCACGATGCCGATGAAGCGCCCGATGAGGATCGCCTTGGGGCCATGGCGGTCGAAGAACTCCTCGACGCGCTCCAGACGCTCGGCGGTGACGCCGAGGCGCGGCCCGCGCGCCACGACGAAACGCCTGCCGAGGCGTTGACCGAGCAGGAAGCTCGCGAGGTCCCCGAGCGCCGCGGCCAGCCAGGCCACGAGCAGCATGGGGCCGAGCTCGACGCCGCCCTCGGCCGCGACGACGCCGCCGAGGACGATCGCGGTCTCACCGGGTGCGACAAGGCCGACGAACGCCCCGGTCTCGAGGAAGGCCAGGCCGGCGACGAGCGCGTAGGTCCAGGGCCCGAGCGTGTCGGAGAGGTCGGTGAGCAACGACTCGAGGTCCGGGAGGCGGACCACTCCGGCGACGACGAGCACGAGCGCGGCGGCCGCCAATGCGCCGACGAGGATCAGTCCGCGCGGGACGCCCGTGGGCGCGTCGGGCGTGCCCGCGGCGGTGGCGGGACGCAGCCTCATGCGGCGAGCTGCAGCGCGGGCTCGGCGCACGGGCGCGAGGCGACGGCGATCCGCGGCGGCGCCGGCTCGACCGCCAGCGGCTTGTCCTCCTCGCCCCAGCGCGCGATCGTCCGGCGCAGCGAGCCCAGCGCGACGAGGCCGATCGGGGCCGGCAGCCAGATTGCCACCGCGCGGTAGGCCAGGACGGAGACCAGCGCGAGGTCGGCGGGGACCGAGAAGGCAACGAGGATGCCGACCATCCCGCCGCTGACGGCACCGGGGATCGGGATCGTGTTGCCGACCTGGCCGACGAAGTAGGCGAGCACCACGACCATGAGTGGCGGCGGCGCGCCGAACGCGTGGAGCATCGCCCACAGCACGGCCCCGTCGAACGTCCACCAGGCGACGGCACCCAAGAGCCGCGGATCGAGCGTGCGCACGTAGCCGAGCGCGTCGCGCACGGCCTCGCCGAAGACGTCGGCCGCCCCGAGGACGCGGCCGCGACCCGGCTGCGACACACGCGCGCCGAGGGCCAGCGAGCCCGCGATCCCCAGGGCGGCCAGAGCGCCGGGCACCGCGCTCAGCGCGATCGGCCCGCCGCCATGCGCGATCCCGAGGGCGAGCAGAGCGCCCGAGGTGGTGATCGCAGCAAGGAACACCGAGTACAGCGTGATCAGGAAGGAGAGCAGTGTGCGCGTCGCCGCCCGCGCCGTCATGCCCGTGCGGCGCAGCGCCCAGACGGTCAGGGCCGCGCCGCCGACGCCGCCGGTCGGCAGCAGGCGGGTCGCCGCGGCGCCGCCGAGCGTGACCTCGGTGCTCTCGCGCAGGCCCATGCGGCCGGTCGCGCCACTGGCGATCATCCACAGCAGGGCGACGTACCCGGCGAACGAGAGCAGCTCGAGGACCGCGGCGCCCGCGACCCACCGTGGGTCGGCGTCGAGCGCGCGGCGGAGCGCATCGGCGAAGGCGTGCAGCGGGCCGCCCGCGACGATCACCGCGACAACCGCGGCCGCGGCGAGCGCCGCCGGCACCGCCGCCCTGCGCGCGAGCGCGCGCACGTCGAACGTCGGAATGACGCTGTCGGCGGCTGGCTCGCGGTAGGTGGACATGAGTGTTAGGTCGCCGGGCGCCTCCCAGCGTTTCGCTGAGCGCGTCTACGTGGAGGAGCCCCGAATGGATCTGCGCAGTACAAAATTTGCCTGGCTCAAGTTTCGGGGGATGTGAGATCCGCCACATCACGGCTATCCACAGCGTTGGGGTGTGGTCACCCGAACCCGCGTATCAGCGCCGGGCCCGCCGCGCTCCCTCTCCACATGGCCAGGAGCAGGTTGACCGTGGTCCGCGCGTGCGGATAGCGTCGCCGACGATGCGTGGGAGGACAGCACTTGCCGGCGTCGTCGCCGCCGGGCTCATCGCAGCGGGCGCGGCGCAGGCGACGCCGAGCGCCGACTTCGACCTCAACCCGCTCGACGAGTGCGTCGTCGGCACCTGCGTAGCCCAGCTGACCTACGACGCCAGCCTGCTCACGGCAGCGGTGACGGTCGAGGTCGATTGGGACACGCGCGACAGCGCCGGCGGCTTCACGCCGGACACGAGCTTCGCCTGCCAACCGCCGCCACCCGAGGATCCCTACTCGGCGGCACCGTGCACCTCGCGCAGCCCGGCCTACCGCAAGGCGGGCCAGGTGACTGTCGCGATCCGCGTCACCGACAGCGCCGACGGCACCCAGGCGACCGGGCAGCAGTACCTCTTCGTCGACGACCCGAAAAGCTCGCGTCTGCCGCCGGTGCGCAAGCCGGGCGGCTCGAGCGTGAGCCTGTGCGCGCCGGCGCAGTCCGGCGTGCAGTGCGGCGCGGGGAACGGGCGGCGGACCTCGGGCGGCGGCGACAAGGTGCCCCACAAGGGCTGGCCCGCGGTCACAGGGATCCTCTGGAAGGTCCTCGACAACCGCGGCCACAACAAGACCGGCGGGCCCGACAACGACGAGCTGCTCGGCCACCACGGCTCCGACAAGCTCGACGGCGGCGCCGGCAACGACATCCTCTGGGGCGACTGGGATCCCAGCAACAACAACAGCCGCCAGCACGACGTCCTCAACGGCGGCAAGGGCAACGACTGGATCTACCCCAGCCACGGCTCGACCGTCGTGCGCGGCGGCGCGGGCAAGGACTACGTGTGGGCGTACTACGGGCGCGGCAGCATCGACTGCGGCCCTGGCAACGACACGGCCAGGGTCAAGCTCAACGGGCCGTGGAAGCTGCACAACTGCGAGCGCGTCCTGCACTTCTGCGCCTTCGGCTCCGACGGCCACGGCGGCTGCCTGAAGCCGGGCGAGAAGAAGGCCACGCGCCGCGCGGTGTGGGTGGCGGCGCGCGCCGGCCGCTGAGCGCCGCGCCTGTCAGCTCCACGGATAAGGGCTGTTCGAGACGGGGTGTAGCCGGCCGCTGGCGAAGCGCTCGTAGGCGAACGGACGCAGGAGCGTCGAGTGCTCGCCGGTCAGCACCCGGGCGATCTCTCGCCCCACGGCGATCATCTTGTACCCGTGGTTGGAGTCTGCGGCCACGTAGACGTTCGGGCGCATGAAGTCGAAGATCGGGAAGTTGTCAGGGGAGAACGCACCCACGCCGCCCGAACGGACCTCCCGATAGCGGCGGCGGACACCCTCGAAGCGCCGCAGGCAGTGCGAGAGCGCGGCGCACCAGCGGTCGGGGAAGCCGGGCATGACCGTTCCGGTCGGATACGGCTCGAGGTCGAAGGTCGAACCGACCGGCAGCGGCTCGGCGCCGCCCTGGACGCCGTCGCGGTCGGGCTTGACGTAGATGCCCCACGGCTCATCGGTGAGCAGGCGGCCGTCGTCGTCATGCAGCGGGGCGTCGCTGTCCACGTGCAGTACGGGCGAGAGCGCCCCGGTGGCGGTGCGGAACGTGTCGGGGCTCACCGCCACGGAGCCCTCCTGCAGGTACCAGTACGTCCACATCTCGCGTGCGACACCGCCGACGTCCACGCGCGCGGGCAGCCCCAGCAGCTCCCACAGCGTCGCGATCCACGGGCCGACGGCCACGACCACGTCCTCGACCTCGATGGCGCCGGCGCTCGTCTCGACCGCGGTCGCGGCCCCCGCCGCGTCGAGCTCGAATCCGGTGACCTCGACGCCTTCGGCGATCTGCGCGCCGGCCGCCCGCGCCAGGGCCGCCAGCCCGATCATCGATTCGCGGTTGAAGCCGAAGCCGCCCGCGTGCTCGTGCAGGCAGACCGACAACCCGGTCGCGCGCCAGTCGGGGTACAGGTCGCGCATGTGAGCCGCGACCTCGGTCTCGCCGACGTGCAGCTCGGAGGGGTAGCCGATCCGCTGCTGACGCTCGAAGACCTCGACGAGATCGCCCTCCTGGCCCGGAGGGCCCAGCGCGACATAGCCCGTGCCGTGGTAATGCAGAGTGTCGGCGGCCGACTCCCACACCTCGACGCACGCCGCCATGAGCTCGCCCATCGCCGGCTGGAAGTAGTTGTTGCGCACGACGCCGCACGCGATGCCGGAGGCGCCCGCGCCGACCCCGGCCTTGTCGACGACGAGGACCTCCTCACCGCGCTGCGCGAGGTGCCAGGCCGTCGAGAGGCCGTGAACGCCCGCGCCGATCACCAGATGTCTGGCGCGGCGGTGCATCAGTGCAGCGGCGGCTCCCAGCCCTCGAGGACCGGGGCCTCCCATGCCTCGCCCACCGTGCGCGAGCCCTCGGCCCAGGGTCCGAGCTCGGGCTGGGGAAACTTTGCGTGGCGCCCCTTGAGCGCGATCCCGTAGGAGTTGCCCGACCGCAGGTGCGTGATGAGCACCTTGCGCGCCAGCTCGTCCTCGCGCCCGGGCGGGATCGGGAAGTAGATCTTCAGGAAGGAGTTGGAGTAGCGGTCGAAGACGGCCGGCGTGCCCTCCTCCTCCAGCAGCGTCACGTCCTCCAGCCAGTTGATGTCCGCCCCCGGAGTCGCCGCGACGAGGTCGACGTCCTCGACGAGCGAGATGTCCTCCTGATAGGGGAAGCGATGCCCCGCCAGGTACTCGGCGTCGATCGCGATGACCTTCTCGGGCTCGCCGCCGGCCATTGCTCAGTCGCGCTCCGCCACCACGTCGAGCGGGAGCTCGTCGATGGGGTTGACCAGATGGCGCTCGAGGAGCCGCTGGATCTCGGCCAGCGAGCGCTCCTCGCTCACGCCCGGGATGTAGTTGGTCCCGACCAGCGGGACCTTGGCCATCGCGGCCGATTCGAGGGTCAGCGCGGCGAGGTCCTCCGGCTCGAGGTTGTGCACGTTGGTCTTGCCGCACGCGCGCGCGAGCATCTGGACCTCGATCGTCAGCGTATGCAGGAAGTTGAACACGCGCTGGGCCGCCTCGTCGACGACCAGGCGCTTGCGCAGCTCGGGGTCCTGGGTGGTGATCCCGACCGGGCAGCGGCCGGTGTGGCAGTGGTAGCACTGGCCCGCCGGCACGCCGATCGTCCCCTCGTAGTCGGTGACGCCGGGGATCTCCTTGTTGCAGTTGAGCGCCATGAGCGCCGAATGACCGATCGCCACGGCGTCGGCGCCCAGCGCCAGGCACTTGGCCACGTCGCCCCCGTTGCGGATGCCGCCCGCGACCACAAGGTCGATCTCGTCGGCGAGCCCCACATCCTCCAGCGCGCGCCGGGCCTCGGGGATCGCGGCGATGAGCGGGATCCCGGTCTCCTCGGCGGCGAGGTGCGGCCCCGCGCCGGTCCCGCCCTCGGCGCCGTCGAGGTAGATGACGTCCGGCCCGCACTTGGCCGCCATCCGCACGTCGTCGTAGACGCGGGCCGCGCCGAGCTTGAGCTGGATCGGGATCTCGTAGTTCGTGGCCTCGCGCGTCTCCTGGACCTTGAGCGACAGGTCGTCTGGGCCGAGCCAGTCGGGGTGGCGCGCCGGCGAACGCTGGTCGATGCCGGCCGGCAGCGAGCGCATCTCCGCCACCTGCTCGGTGACCTTCTGGCCCATCAGGTGCCCGCCGAGCCCGACCTTGCAACCCTGGCCGATGAAGAACTCCACCCCGTCGGCCAGCATCAGGTGGTGCGGGTTGAACCCGTACCGGCTCTGGATGACCTGGTAGTACCACTTGGTCGAGAGGTCGCGCTCGGGCGGGATCATCCCGCCCTCCCCCGAGCAGGTTGCCGTGCCCGCCATCGAGGCGCCCTTCGCCAGCGCCATCTTCGCCTCCAGCGACAGCGCGCCGAAGCTCATCCCCGTGATGTAGATCGGGATGTCGAGCTCGAGCGGCTTGGCCGCGAAGCGTGCGCCGAGCACCGTCTTGGTCTCGCACTTCTCGCGGTAGCCCTCGATGACGAAGCGCGTCAGCGTCCCGGGCAGGAACGTGAGGTCATCCCAGTGCGGGAGCTTCTTGAAGGCCGAGAAGCCGCGCATGCGGTAGCGCCCGAGCTCGGCCTTCATGTGGATGTCGTTGATGACCTCAGGCGTGAAGATCGCGCTGCGACCGAGCACGGCACGGCGGTCGGGTGCACCCTCGTCGGCCATCGCTACAGCACCAGCTTTCGCTCAGAGGGCTCGAGCGTGTCGTAGTTGTAGAGCTTCTTGCCGCAGACGAACTTCTGCAGCTCGGGCGGGTCGCCCAGGTCGTAGATGCGGAACT
Organism: Solirubrobacteraceae bacterium; assembly: GCA_036555665.1. Taxonomy (GTDB): domain Bacteria; phylum Actinomycetota; class Thermoleophilia; order Solirubrobacterales; family Solirubrobacteraceae; genus JAOPZW01. Next base: position 11,118 of record DATBKW010000129.1, read on the forward strand.
TGCGCTCGATGAACTCGGTGTCGGCGTCGGTCCATTCGCCGGGCACGCAGTCCACGCCGAGCGACTTGACGCGCCCGGCGACGTAGATGGTGCCGTCGTACATCGAGTCACCGAGGCCCGCGCCGACGTTGCCGAGCAGGATCTGGCGCCCGCGCTGGAGCATGAAGCCGGTCGCCGAGCCCGCGTCGCCCACGACGATGATCGTGCCGCCCTTCTGGTCGATGCCGGTGCGCGCCCCGACGCGCCCCTTGACCACCACGTCGCCGCCGCGCAGCGCGGCCGCCGTCAGCGAGCCCGCGTTGCCGTCGATGACGACGACGCCCGACATCATGTTCTCGCACGCTGACCAGCCTACCCGGCCCTTGATGTGGACCTCGGGCCCGTCGATGAGGCCGCAGCCGAAGTACCCGAGGCTGCCCTCGAAGGTGATGCGACAGCGCGTGAGGATCCCCACGCCGAGCGAGTGCAGGGCCCCGGGGTTGAGGACCGTGACGTCGCGCACCCCACGCTCGTAGATCAGCCAGCGCAGCTCGAGGTTGATCTTGCGCGTGGTCAGCCCGGCCGCATCGAGCACCGCGCGCTCCCCGTCGATCTCGGCGACCTGCGGCACACGGCCGTCGAGCTCGACGAGTCCGCGGGGATCGAACGTCGCGGGCGGCTCGCCGGTCAGCGAGTCCACACCATCACCTCGCCCTCGAAGGGGTCGTAGGTGTCGATCTCGCGGGGGATGACCCTGCGGATCGCGATCTCCTCGGACGCGAGCACGACCACGTCGTCTGATTCGTAGAGCACGAGCGGCTTGGCGGCAAGCTCGTCCTTGGCCATGCCCAGGGCGTCCTCGGTGACGCAGATGTAGGTGAACACCCCGTCGAGGTCCTCCATGCTCTGGCGCATCGCGTCCTCGAGCGAGAGCCCGTCGTGCATCCGCTCGGCGAGGTAGACGGCGATGATCTCCGAGTCGCACTCCGACTGGAAGCGATGCCCGTTGCGCTCCAGGCGCCGGCGCCAGTCGTGGTAGTTGGTGAGCTGGCCGTTGTGGACCACGGCCACGTCGGAGAACGGATAGGCCCAGTAGGGGTGGGCGTTGGAGATGTCGACGTCGGACTCGGTGGCCATGCGCGCGTGCCCGATGGCGTGCGTGCCGCGGAAGCGGTGAAGCTCATAGTCGCGCGCCACCGTCTGGGCGTCGCCGAGGTCCTTGACGATCTCCAGCGAGTGCCCGGCCGACAGCACCTCTGCGTCGCGTGAGACGTCCTCCACCTGGTCGACGAGCGGCTTGAGGTCGTCGCCGTCGTAGGTGAAGCGCACGTCGAACGTCGACGGGTTGAGCTGCTGGACGCCGTCGAAGCGCGCACCCATCGCCCGCAGGCGGCGCTCGACCTGGGCGCGGTTGCGCGCGAGGCGCTCGTCGAAGTGCAGGTCGCGTGGGGTGTTGGCGTCGGCGAGCTTGACGCGCATGACCCATTCTTCGCCGGGCGTGCCGTAGAGCGCGAACCCGGTCGAGTCGGGACCGCGATGCTTCATCGCCTGGAGCATGCTGGTCATCTCCTCGCCGATGGGGCTCGCGCCGTTGCGGTGGATGATGCCGGCGATCCCGCACATGCCCTACGGAAGGACCTCGAGGTACTCCTCGCGCTCCCAGTCTGTCACGGCGGCCAGGTAGCGCTCCCACTCATCGCGTTTGTAGTGCTCGAAGACCTTGTACAGGCGCCCGGGGAAGGCGCCGCGGACGATGTCGTCGGCGGCGAGCGCGTCGAGGGCGTCGCCGAGGCTGTCGGGCACGCGCTCCAGCTCCTGGCCCTCCTGCAGCAGCTCGTAGGTGTTGCCCTGCTGCGGCTCGCCGGGATCGAGCTCGCGCCGGATGCCGTCGAGCCCCGCGGTGAGCAGCGCGGCCGCGGTCAGGTACGGGTTGCAGGACGAGTCGACGCCGCGGTACTCGAAGCGCCCGCCCGAGGCGACGCGCACCGTGGTCGTGCGGTTCTGCCAGCCCCAGTTCTTGTAGATCGGCGCCCAGAACCCGGTGTCCCACATCCGGCAGTAGGAGTTGACCGTCGGGTTGCCGATGCACATCAGCGCCGCGAAGTGCTCGAGCAGGCCGCCGAGGAAGTGGCGGGCGGTCGGCGACAGCTGCGCCGGACCGTCGGGGTCGTGGAAGACGTTCGTGCCGTCCTCGGCCATCAGCGTGAAGTGGTGGTGATGGCCGTTGGCCGAGACGCCGGTGAACGGCTTGGGCATGAAGGACGGCAGCAACCCGTGCTTACGGCCAACGGCCGCACACACCTGGCGGTAGGTCGTGATGTTGTCGGCGGTGCGCGGCGCGCGGTCGAAGCGGAAGTTGAGCTCGAGCTGCCCGGGGGCGTCCTCGTGGTCGCCGTAGCTCATGTCGAGGCCCATGGCCTGCCCGTACTCGACGACGTCGAGGAGCACCGGACGAAGCTCCTCGAACTGGTGGATGTGGTAGCAGTAAGGCTTGGTGACGCCCTCGGGCGCGGCGCCGTCCTCCGGCCGCTTGAGCCACATCATCTCGGGCTCGATGCCGAGCAGGAACTGGTAGCCCGTCTCCGTCTCGAAGTCGTGGGAGACCCGCTTGAGGTTCTGGCGCGGATCGGCGTCGAGTAGCTCGCCCGTCTCGGTGTCGTAGCAGTCGCAGAAGACCCGCGCGACGCGGGGGTCCCACGGCAGGACCGCGAAGGTGTCGAGGTCGGCCACGGCCGCCAGCTCGGACTCCTCGGGGCCGAAGCCGATGTAGTTGCCGGCGCGATCGGTGAACAGGTTGGCCGTGGCGCCGTAGACGAGCTGGTAGCCGCGCTGGGCGACCTGGGGGAAGAACGACGCGACGACGCCCTTGCCCATCACGCGTCCGGTGATCGAGACCTGCTGGAAGAAGACGTACTTGATGCCCTCGGCTTCGATGCGCTGGGCCACCTCGGCGATGCGCTCGGCGCGGCCGGGGACGTCGCGCGCCTCCTCGAGCGTCGCCGGCGGCGGCGCGATCCGCGGCGATGCCAGGACGTCGCCGACGACGAGTCCGGTCCGCGCGTTCACCCCGTTGATCGCGTGCGTGGTAGCCATGGCCGCGCTCCTCTCATCAGAACAGCTGCAGGTAGCGGTCGAGCTCCCACTGCGTGATCTGCTCGTGGGCCTGCTGCCACTCGCGCTGCTTGCAGCGCACGTAGTAGTCGATGTAGTCCTCGTCGCGCGCGCGGCCCAGCGCGGCGCGCAGGACGTCGCAGCGTTCGAGCTCGCGCGTGGCGTCGAGCAGGTTGGCCGGCAGCACGTCGATGCCGAGCTCCTTGCGCCGCGCCTCGTCGGTCTCGTAGAGGTTCAGCGAGTTCGGCGCGCCGGGGTCGAGTTCGCGCTCGATGCCGTCGAGGCCGGCGGCGAGTACCGCGGTCGCGGCGAGGTACGGGTTGCACGACCCGTCGACGGTCCGGTCCTCGACGCGCCCGGGGCCCGGGATGCGCAGCATCTGCGTGCGGTTGTTGTAGCCGTAGCTGACGTAGGCCGGTGCCCACGTCGCGCCGCTCGTCGGGGCTCCCACGACGAGCCGCTTGTACGAGGTCACCGTCGGGGCGGTGACCGCGATGTACGCCTTGGCGTGCGCCTTGAGCCCGCCGATGAACTGATAGGCGAGCTCGGTCAGCCCGAGGCCGCGGGGATCGTCGGACGGATCGGCCTCGAAGGCGTTGGCGCCGTCCTTCCAGAGGCTCATGTGGAAGTGGCAGCCGTTGCCGGTCAGGTGGGCGAACGGCTTGGGCATGAAGGTCGCGATCAGCCCGCGCTCCTGCGCCAGCGCCTCGACCATGTAGCGGAAGAAGACCGCGCGGTCGCAGGTCACGAGCGCGTTCTCGAACTGGAAGTTCTGCTCGAACTGGCCGTTGGCGTCCTCGTGGTCGGTCGCGTAGTTGTCCCAGCCCAGGGCGGTGACGTTGCGCGACACCGTCGAGACGAAGTCCAGGTTGCGCGTGAGGCCGCGCATGTCGTAACAGGGCTGCTCGAGCGTGTCGAGCGCGTCGGCGACCTCGATCGAGCCGTCCTCGCGCTGGCGCACGAGGAAGTACTCGAGCTCGGCGCCGATGCGGAAGTCGTAGCCCAGCTCTTCGGCTCGCGCGAGCTGGCGGCGCAGGATCGTGCGCGGACAGTAGGGCCACTCCTCGCCCTCGACGGTCACGTCGCACGCGAAGCGCGCCACGCCCGCGCGCCAGGGCAGCGGGGTGTAGCTGCGCACGTCGGGCATCGCGATGAGGTCCGGGTCGTGCGGCCCTTGGCCGATGTCGCCCGCCGCGAAGCCCGCGAAGCCGGCGCCGTCGGAGAGCAGGTCGTCGAGGTGGTGGGCGGGCACGAGCTTGGCGTTGGGCTTGCCGTGCATGTCGACGAACTGCGCGAAGAGGAACTCGATCTCGCCGTCGCGCGCGAGCTTGCGGACCTCGTCGGCGTCCT
>DATBKW010000130.1:0-13598 GCA_036555665.1 Solirubrobacteraceae bacterium
CCCGCCGGAGTCAGCGTGCCGGCGCGCTCGGCGAGCTCGGCGGCGGTCGCCGGCGCGCCGCGCGCTGCGGCACGCGCCGCCGCGGCATCCAGCGCGGTCGCGACGTCAGCGTCCGGGCCGGAGGCCGCCAGGGCGAGATGACGCGCGCGCTGCTCGGGGTCGCGAACCGCGCCGGCGAGGCGGGAATGCAGCGCCCGCCACTGGCCCGGTGGCGTCCGTTCCGCGGTCACCGCCGCCATCAGCGGATGCGCGAAGCGCAACCGCTCGCCGTCGCGCTCGAGCACCTGCGCGGCAAGCGCCTCCTCGAGCCCACGCCGCGCAGCGACGGGATCGTCGGACGCGGCCTCGACGGCGCCGCTATGGGGCCCAGCCAGTGCGGCGACGCAGCGCAGCACCTCACGGGCGTCACGGGACAGGCGCGCCATGCGCGCAGCGAGCAGCCGGCGGACGTCGGTGGCCGGCACAACGTCCGCGTCCGCGCGCACGAGCTCGAGCGCCGCGAGCGGATTACCGCGAGACGCCGCGTGGAGTCGGCGCAGCGCCGGTGGCGACAGCCACGTGCCGGTGCGGTCGTGCACGAGGCGCTGCAGGGCGGCGGGCTCCAGCGGCCCGACGGGGATCTCCAGCGCCTGGCCCTCGGCGAGCGAGCGGACAAGCGCTGCGAGCGCGTCATCCGCGTCGCCGGTACGCGCCGTCACCAGCACGCGGATGCCGTCGGACGGCAGCCGCCGCAGCGCGAACGTGAGCACGGCGTCGCTGGCGGCATCGAGCCACTGCCAGTCGTCGATCGCGACGAGCACGGGCGCTTGCGTCGCAAGCTCCTCGAGCGCGGAAAGCACCCCGAATGCCACGATCCGCGGCTCCGGGGCGTGCACCGCATCCTCGAGCAGCAGCGCAGTGGCCAGCGCGCGGCGCCCGGGTCCCTCGATACGTGGCAGGACCTCGAGCGCAGGCCGAACGAGGTCATCGAGCGCGGAGTACGAGCTGCCCGCCTCGGCCGCGGTCGGACGGGCGATCAGCACGCGTGCGCCGCGAGCCCGCGCCTCGTCCGCCGCCGCCGACCACAGTGCGGTCTTGCCGACGCCGGCCTCGCCTTCGAGGATCGCGAGCACGGCCGCGCCGCCCTCGCCGCCGACGAAGGCGTCGAGGAGGTCGAGCTCGACCTCGCGCCCGACGATCGACTCGCGTGCCGCCTGCATGCTGTGGCCGTTTCTCGACGAACGACGCTGCCGATCCCGAGGTCGCGTGTCAACCCGGGGGCCTTGACTTGCGCGCGTGCCAGCGAGATCGTCGTCCACGAGAGGGGGCACTGTGCGAAGCCTGCCCGTCGCGGTCGTCCTGGCTGCACTTACCGCCGGTTGCGGCGGACACCCCGCCGATCGCAAGGACAGGCCCGCGGGGGCGACGCGCGGTGGTCACGTCACGTTCCTGTCGGCGGCCGACATCGACTTTCTCGACCCCGGCCAGACCTTTTCCCAGTTCGGCTACATGGTCGAGTACGCGGTCAACCGAACGCTCTACTCGTTCAAGCCGAACGACAGCGCGCATCCCGTACCCGATCTTGCGGCGGGCGTCCCGCGGATCTCCGCCGACAAGAGGACGGTGACCGTGCGGCTCAAGCGGGGCATCAGGTACGCACCGCCGGTCAACCGCGAGGTCACCTCCAAGGACATCAAGTACGCCTTCGAACGCGCCTTCAGCGCGCACGTCCTAAACAGCTACGCCACGACGTACTTCGGCTCGATCGTGGGCGCGCCACGGACCCCGTCGAAGGGCATCGAGCCGATCCCGGGTATCCGCACCCCCGACGATCGAACGATCGTGTTTCGTCTGCGAAGGCCGACTGCGCCAACCGTGGCGGCCGCGCTGGTGATGCCGATCACCGCGCCGGTCCCCGAGGAGTACGCGCGCCGGCGAGACCGCCGAGCGCCGTCGACATACGGGCAGTACGTGGCATTCACTGGCCCATACATGGTTCGCCACCGAGCCGACGGGAAGGTTGTCGGCCACGAGCCCGGCAAACGCATCGAGCTCGTACGCAATCCCAACTGGGACCGCTCGACCGATTACCGGCCGGCCTACCTCGACGCGATGACCATCCAGGAGGGCAACGGTGATCTCGCAGTGGCATCGCGACGCACGCTGCGCGGCTCCAAGCTGATGTGCTGCGACACCACACAGCCACCGGTCGCCGTGCTCAAGGAGGCGCTCGTCCGGTATCCGCGGCAGGTCAGCCGCGTGCCGGGCGGCGCGACGCACTGGATCGCGCTGAACACGTCCCGAGCGCCCTTCGACGACATCAACGTGCGCAGGGCCGTCATCGCCGGGTTCGATCGCAACGCGCTGCGTCTCAGCCGTGGCGGCAAGGCGGTCGGGCCGGTCGCGCAGCACTTCATCCCTCCCGGGATTCCTGCCTTCAGCGAGTCGGGCGGCGCCAAGGGGTTCAGCGACCTGGACTTCATGCGCAACCCGAGGGGCGACATGAACCTCGCGGCCAGGTACCTTCGCGCCGCCGGGTTCAAGTCCGGCCGCTACGAGGGCAACGAGGAGCTGCTCGCCGTCGCCGCCAACGCGAGCCCGGACGCGCAGACCGCGCTCGTCGCGGAGGCACAGTTTCGAAAGCTCGGTTTCAGGATCAAGCTCCGGACTCTGGACGCGAACACCGTGTTCACGAGGTTCTGCAGCGTGCCGGACTCCGGCTACGCGATCTGTCCGAGCGTGGGGTGGTTCCGCGACATCACCGATCCGCAATCGCTGCTCGAGCCGACGTTCAGCGGCGCGGCGATCATCCCGCAGGGAAACGTCAACTGGTCGCAGCTGGCCGACCCGGAGATCGACCGGATGATGGCGGCGGCGGCGCCCATCCCAGCGGGCGCGCGCCGCAACGACGCATGGGCGGCGATCAACCGAAAGGTCGTCGAGCAGGCCGCGGCCATTCCATATCTCTGGGACGACGTCTTCCAACTGGCGTCCGACGATGTGCGCGGCGTGATGAACGGCTACTTCGGGACCTGGGATCTGTCCTTCAGCTCGATCAAGTAGCCCCGGTGCCGCGGTCGTCTAGCCTGTAGTTGATGGCGCAACCAACCGTCGAGCTCCTGTTCTGGGACGGCTGCCCGTCGCATCCGCAGGCCCTCGCCGACCTCCGCGCGGCGATGGCCGAACTCGGGCTCGACCCCGATGCGATCGTGGTGCGCGAGGTCGACACCGACGAGCGCGCGGAGGGCGAGGGCTTCGTCGGCTCGCCGACGATCCGCATCGACGGCGCCGACATCCAGGACCCCGGCGACGAGCCCGCGGCGCTGACGTGCCGCGTCTACCATCGCCGCGACGGCCGGGTCTCCCCCGTCCCCGACCCGGCCGACGTGCGCGACGCCCTGCACAACGCGATGACGACGAGGAGCCCCTCATGAGCACCGCAGTCGGTACCGAAGCCCCCACCTTCTCGCTCCCCGACACCGACGGCACCGAGCACTCGCCGGGCGGCGCGCCGGCGACGCTCGTCGTCTTCACCTGCAACCACTGCCCGTATGCCCTGGCCTGGCACGACCGCATCGCCGACGTCGCCCGCGACTACGCCGACGTCAACGTCCTGGCCATCAACTCCAACGACGCCGAGCGCTACCCGCGCGACTCCTTCGACGCGATGCGCGAGCGCGTGGCGGCCGACGGCGGCTGGCCGATGCCCTACCTGCACGACGAGAGCCAGCAGGTCGCGCGCGCCTACGACGCCAAGACGACGCCCGACTGCTTCGTCATCGACGCCGACGGGCGGATCGCCTATCGCGGCGCACCCGACGCCGACCACCAGGACCCGTCGCTGAACGCGGCGTGGCTGCGCGAGGCGCTCGATGCCGTGCTCGCGGGCGAGGAGCCGCCGCGCGCGGAGACCAAGCCGGTCGGCTGCTCGATCAAGTGGAAGCAGTGATCACGCCGGCGACGACGCTGGCGGCGCCCGCCGCCACGACGATCGCCAACAGCAGCGGCTCGTAGCGATCGGCGTCGATCCGCGCGAAGGCGCGGCTGCCGATCGCGTGGCCGGCGACGACGCAGACCAGGGCGGCCGCGAGCGTGCCCCAGTCGACCTCTTCGTTCGCGGCCGCGAGCACGGGCGCCAGGACGACCCCCGCGATGACGCCGAGGGCGAGGAAGGCCGCGCTCAGCGAGTCGCGGATCTCGGCGGGCCCGAGCCCGCGGTGCGCGAACCAGAGCGCCAGCGGCGGGCCGTTGACCCCGGCCGACGTGCTCAGCGCGCCGGTGGCGAAGCCCAGCGCCGCTCGCGCGCGTGGGTCGCCGGGAGTAGGCACCGCCGCCTCGTGTCGCGCGCGCACACGCAGGAAGGCCGCGCCGATGACGGCCAGGCCGACGCCGATCTGCAGCGCCGGCTTGGGCAGCGCGCGCAGGATGAACACGCCGCAGACGGCGCCCGGTACGGCGGCGACGAGGATCGGGCCGACCTCGCGCCAGGCGACGTCCGGGCGCCGGCGCTCGCCGAAGAGCACGAGCCCGTTGAGGGCGAGGCCGAGCACGGTGATCGCGACGACGGCGCTCTCGGGCTCGAGCAGCGCGAAGACCGCCGGGCTGAGGATGAGGGCGAACCCGAGTCCGGTCGAGGCCTGAACGACGGCCGCGACGAGCGCGGCCACGGCGACGAGTGCCATCAGGGCGGCGTCGCTACTCCCGCTCGGCCAGCTCGCGCTTGACGATCTTGCCCGTCGCGTTGCGCGGCAGCTCGTCGAGGAAAACGATCTCTCGCGGCACCTTGTAGCGCGCGAGGTTCGCTTTCACGTAGTCCTTGAGCTCGTCCTCGCCGGCGGCCGCGCCCTGCGAGCGCACGACGAACGCCTTCAGGCGCTGGCCGAACTGCTCGTCGTCGACGCCGATGACGGCGACCTCGTCGACGGCGTCGTGGTCGTGGAGGAGGTCCTCGACCTCGCGCGGGAAAACGTTTTCACCGCCCGAGACGATCATCTCGTCGTCGCGGCCGTCGATGAACAGCCGTCCGCCGGCGTCGAAGTGGCCGACGTCGCCGGAGGACAGCAGGCCGCCGACGTTCTGCTTGCCGCCACCGCCGGTGTAGCCCTCGAAGGCCATCTCGTTGCCGACGAAGATGCGGCCGGTCTCGCCGGGCGCGACCTCGTTGCCCGCCTCGTCGAGGAGCTTGACCACGGTGCCGCGCGGCGGGCGGCCGGCCGTCCCGGGCGCGGCGCGGAGGTCCGCGGGCGTGGCGATCGTCGCCCAGGCGACCTCGGTCGAGCCGTAGAGGTTGTAGAGGACGTCCCCGAAGCGGTCCATGACCTTCAACGCGAGCTCGCCGGGCAGCGCGCTGCCGCTGACGGCGATCACGCGCAGCTTGCTGAGGTCGTACATCTCGATGGTCTCGGCGGGCGCCTCGAGGATGCGGCTCAGCATCACCGGGACGACGATGAGCGCCGTGCACTCGTGCTGGGCCGTCGCGCTGAGCGTGTCCTCGGGGTCGAACTTACGGCGCAGGACGACCGTCGACCCCAGGCCCATGGCGAGCGTGAAGTGCACGAAGCCCCACGAGTGGAACATCGGCGCCGCGATCATCGTGCGCTCGCGCGCGCGGAGCGGGATCTTCGAGAACAGCGCCGCCGCGGGATCCAGCGACTCGGGCTGCTGGCGCTGTGCGCCCTTCGGAGAGCCGGTCGTGCCGCTGGTCAGGATGACCACGCGGCCCTTGTTCTGCGGCGGCACAACGTCGTCGGTGTCGCCGCCCGCGATGAGGTCCTCGATCAGCGGATCCTTGGGCTTCTCGCCGCCGTCGTGCCAGGCGATGAAGCGCTTGCGCCGCTGGCCGGCGTCGTGGGTGAGCCCTTCGAACTCCGCGTCGTAGATGAGCGCGCTCGGCTTCTCGCGCTTGACGACCTCGGTGATCTGCGGCCCGGCGAAGGCGGTGTTGAGGTACAGCGAGTGCGCGCCGAGCTTCGAGCACGCGACCGTGGCGTCGATGAAGCCGCGGTGATTGCGGATCATCATCGCCACGCCGTCACCCTCGCCGACGCCGGCGTCGGACAGAGCGTTCGCGAGGGCGTTCGTACGGCGGTGGACCTCCTCGAAGGTCAGCGTCCCCAGCTCGTCAATGATCGCCGTCTCGTGCGGATGGCGGATGGCGCTCGCGGTGTAGCCGAACGCGGGCGTCGGTCCCCAGCGCCGCAGGGCATTGACGATGCCCAGCGCCCGGTCCGGCCGCATCGGGCGCAGGATGCCGGTCTCGGCGAGCGTGCGCAGGGTGAAGGCCTTCTTGGACAGCTGACCGGTGAGGTTCACGCCGGAAAAGCTACCCAGGCAGCTCAGGCCGGCAGCTGCACGTCCGCCGGCACGTCGCCGCTGTCGATGAGCGCGTGGATCTCGCGCGCCCGCCGCGGGTTGAGGAACACGTGACGCTGGCCCACGCTCGGCTTCTCGGCCAGGAGGCCGGCGGTGAGCAGCACCTCGCCCACGGCTTCGGCAAGCGCGCGGTCGTTGCCGGCGAAGCCGCGCGCGAGGTGGGCGAACTCGGTGTGATAGCCGCCCCACTTGCCCATGCCGTCGAGGCGCTGCAGGATGCGGCGCGCGACGCGGCGGGCCGGGTCCGGGTCGTCGTGGGGCCGCGCGACCCCCGGCGTGGCGTCGAGCGCGGCGAGGACAGCGTCCTCGTATTCCTCCATCGAGGCCTCGTCGGCCGGGCGGCCGCCGAGGGCGGCGACGTGCGCGGCGACCACGAGGGGGTGGTCCGGGCCGATGGGGTCGCGGATGTCGTCGGCGGCGTCGAGCACGTGCCCAGGGACGGCGAGCGCGCGTGCGCGCAGGCGGTCGATCGGTTCGACGTGGTCCTCGAAGGCGATCGGCACGAACTCGGCGACCTCGGGATCGCCGGGGACCTCGAGCACGAGGTGCTCGCCGAGCGCGCCGGCGCGCACCTCGCCGTGCCCCGTCGCCTCGACGAGCGCGCCGACGAGCGCGGCGACGAGCAGCCAGGTGCGCTCGTTGACCGCGTCGGGATCGGCGCGCAGCGCGGGAGCGGCCGGCGCCACCGCGCGCAGGGCGGTGGGCGCCGGGCCGACGGCCACGATCAGCGGCCTGTCGTAGCCCGAGCGCTTCTGAGCCAGCTCGCGGACGCCGCGGGCGAGCTCGGCGTCGAGCATGGCCCGCAGCCGGGCTGCGCTGGTGCCGTCGGCGATCGCCGCGGCCAGATCTTCCATGGTTCAGAAGGTAGCCGTGCGGTGGTGTCGGGCTGCGCGGCGCGGTTCTGTCAGGTCGCGCACCTACCGTGCGACAGACAGATCATGGAAGCTGCCACTCCTCTCCCCTTCTCCCAGGTGCGCACACAGGGCGGACGCCTGTGGATCGACGGCCTCGTCGTCGACGACGCGTGCGCTGTGCGGCTGGCGCGCGAGCGCGAGGAGAGTGGCGACGACGTCGCACGCCTCGTATCCGATGCGATTGCGATCGGCGCGCGCGTGCTCGATCGCGAGCAGACCGGCGCCAACGCCGAGTTCGTGCGGGCCGAGTTCGAGAAAGCCGCACGCGACCTCGATGCGGCGTTCGTCGAGCGCGCACGGGTGGTGGCGGAGCGGCTCGACGCGCGCATCGACGACGTGTTCGGTCCCGAGAACGGGCATGTCACCAAGGCGCTGGCGCGCCACTTCGGCGACGAGTCGTCGGTCGCCGTGCAGAACCGCGTCAAGGCGCTGCTCGCCGAGGTCGCCGTGCAGATGCGGGAGGACCTGCGCAAGCAGTTCTCCTCCGACGGCGAGAACAACCCGCTGGCCACCTTCCAGCGGATGGCGATCGGCGCGATGCGCGACAACGCGCGGGCCCAGGCCGAGCAGCTCAAGGCGATGGACGCCAAGCTCGGCGTGATGCGCGAGGACCTCGTGCGCCTGCAGGCCGAGAAGGAGAAGCTCGAGGAGGTCGCCGCCGAGGCGCAGCGCGGCACCGCCAAGGGGCGCACCTACGAGGAGGAGGTCGCCGCGGCGCTCGACGCGATGGCGCTGCCGGTCGGCGACGACTGCGAGGCCGTCGGTGATGTGAAGGAGGCAACGGGCAAGAAGGGCGACGTCGTCGTCGCCATCGGCGCCGCCCACGGCCCAGCCCAGGGGCGGATCGTCTTCGAAGCCAAGAACAGCCGCCTGTCGCGACCAGAGGCGATGCGCCAGCTCGACGACGCACGCCGCGAGCGCAATGCCGACTACGCGGTGCTCGTGGTGCCCTCCGAGGACAAGGTGCCGGCGCGTACGCACGCCCTGCGCGAGTACAACGGCGACAAGCTCATCGTCACCTACGACGTCGACGAGGGGCCGCTCGCGCTGCAGGTCGCCTACTCGCTGGCCCGCGCCCGCGTGTTGATGGCGCGCGGCGGCACCGAGGGCGTCGATGGCGCGGCGGTGGCCGACACGGTCGATCGCGCCGTGGGCGAGCTCGAGGAGGTGCGGCGCATCCGCCAGCAGCTCACCGGCGCCAAGACGCAGATCGACAGGGCTTCTGACATCGTGGGCAGCATGAGCGATCGCGTGCGCGCGCACCTCGAGGAGATCGCCGCGCTCGTGCGCGCCGCGGAGGGCGGCGCCACAGAGCAGTGACGGTCGCCCGGCGCGTGGTCATCCACGGCCAGGTCCAGGGCGTCTTCTTCCGCGAGACCACCCGCCGGCGCGCGCGCCGCACGGCCGTGGCCGGGTGGGTGCGCAACAACGACGACGGCACCGTCGAGGCGTGGTTCGAGGGCGAACCCGACGACGTCGAGGTCATGGTCCACTTCGCGGGCATCGGCCCGTCGGGCGCGTACGTCTCGAGCGTGGACGTCGAGGACGTCGAGCCCGAGGAGCTGCGCGACTTCGAGGTGCGCTGAAACCAGCAACCGCTCGCCGCGCCGCGAGCGCTGCCGCTCAGCCGCCGAGCGCCCGTTCGAACGCGCCGCGCGCTTTCTCGCCGCGGACGGCGAAGACGATCCGCTCCAGGCGGCTGCCGGCATCGAGATGGCGGCGCACCTCCTCGACCTCGATCTCGGCCGCCTCCTCGAGCGAAAAGCCGCCGACGCCGGTGCCGAAGGCCACGAGCGCCAGCGAGCGCGCGTTGAGCTCCTCGGCCTTCCACAGCGTCGCGGCGGTGGCCCGGCGGATGACGTGGGCCGACGTCGGCCCGCCGAGCTCCATCGTCGCTGCGTGGATGACCCACCGCGCGGGCAGCGAGCCGGCGCCCGTGGCCACCGCCTCACCGAGGCCGACCGGCGCCTTGCGGTCGCTCTCGTCCTGGATCGCCTGACCGCCCGCGCGCACGATCGCCCCGGCGACGCCGCCGCCGTGCAGCAACCGCGTGTTGGCCGCATTGGCGATCGCGTCGACCTCGAGGGTCGTGATGTCGGTGTCGAGAACCTCGACGGTGGCCACGCCGCGACAGTAGCGCGCCCCGGCCGCAGCGGGAACTCAGGCCACTTCGGCGGGCTCGTCCTTGCCTTGCAGGCGCTCGCGGCCGCGCTGCACCGCCGCGATGAACTTCGAGAGATTGACCTCGAGCGTGTTGAGGATCTCGTCGGCGTAGTCCTCGGCGCCCAGGCGGATCTCGCGCTCGCGGGCGCGCGCGTCCTCGATGATGTCCTCGGCGGCTCGCTCGGCCTGCTTGGTCACCTCCTGGTCGGAGATGAGCTGTGTCTGGCGCTCACGCGCCTCCTTGATGATCCGCTCGGCCTCGCGCTTGGCCTCGGCGAGCATCTCCTGGCGCTCCTTGACGATCCAGCGCGCCTGCTTGATCTCCTCGGGGATCGTCGCGCGCATCTGATCGAGGATGTCGTAGATCTCCTCCTTGTCCACGCGCACCTGGTCCGTCAACGGGACGGGTTTGGCGTTGTGAACGAGATCGTCGAGCTTGTCGATGAGGACCAGGACGTCCATGGCTCAAATGGGGTTCGTTACCGGGCTAGCTCTTCCTTCAAGCGCCGAGCGACCGGATCAGGCACGAGATCTTCGATGGAGCCATCGAAGATCGCGAGCTCCTTGACGCCGCTCGAGCTCAGGAAACTGTACTGGGGGCTGGCCATGAGATAGAGGGTGTCCACGTCGGGCGCCTCGCGCCGGTTGAGCTGGTTCATCTCCAACTCGTACTCGAAGTCGCTGATCGCGCGCAGGCCCTTGACGATCGCGCGTGCGCCGAGCCGGCGCGCGAAGGCGACCACGAGGACGTCGAATGCCTCGGCGCGGACGTTGCCCAGGGGCGCCGTCGCCGCGGTGATGAACTGCAGGCGCTCCTCGGTCGAGAACAGCGTCTTGCCCTTGCGAACGGGGTGATTGACGACTCCGACGACGACCTCGTCGAAGAGCTGCGACGCGCGCTTGATCACGTCGAGATGGCCGTTGGTGATCGGGTCGTAGGAGCCCGGGCAGACGGCGATGCGGGGATCAGGTGGCATGTGTGTGAATGCGGATCAGGGTGTCGCCGTAGCGGCGTTCGCGGACGACCGGCAGTTCGAGCGTCAGCGGCGCGCGGCGGTCGCTCTCGGCCACGACACGCGCGTCGGGCGCCAGGACGGACGGCAGCGCCCGCGAGAGCTCCCGTCCCAGCGCCGGCGCGTCCCGGTACGGCGGGTCGAGAAGGACGAGATCGTATGCGTCGCCGCGCGCGGATGCGTCCCGGAGGGCCGCGCGCGCCGGCGCGTGGACCACCTGGGCCTCGTCCGCGCCGATCTCGAGCGCCTCGAGATTGGCGCGGATGACGGCGATCGCGCGCGCGTCGCGCTCCACCAACGTCGCGAAGGCGGCGCCGCGCGAGAGCGCCTCGATGGCCAGGGCACCCGACCCCGCGAACAGGTCGAGCACGCGCGCGCCCGCCAAGGCGCTGCCGCCCGCCGGCGAGGGCTGCTCGAGCATCGCGAACAGCGCCTCGCGCACCCGATCGGAGGTTGGACGGGTGTCGCGGCCCCGTGGCGCCTGCAGTCGCCGGCCCCCGAGGCGCCCGGCGACGACTCTCACCCGATCTTCACCACGCGCAGTTCGAGGCCTTCGACCTGCGAAAAATGGCGAACGTCCGCGGTCAGCAGCGGCCGCTCGCCGGCCAGGGCCGTGGCTGCGATCAGGAGGTCGAAGACAGGAATCGGCGTTCCTTGGCGCTCGAGGTCGACCCACACTCGCGCGCCGACAAGCGCAACGGTGGCATCGACCGGCAGCGTCTCCAGCGTCTGCACCTCGCGGAGGAACGCCTCGCGCCGGCGGCGACGCTGCGCGCTCGCGGCTCGCTCGACGCCCCGCTGGAGCTCAATGAGCGTCACCGCGCTCACCGCGAGCCTGCTGTCCGCCGGAGCGACCTGTGCGACCGACCCGGTTGCGCGTTCGGCCGCGATCAGCACCGACGTGTCGACGATCAGCGCCACTCAGTCTTCGGCGAAGCGGTCGACCGGATAGTGGCGCTCACGGTCGGCCAGGATCTCGCGCATATCGCGCTCGAAGTCAGCGTCTGGCGGCGGCGCGCCGAGGATGCGCAGGAGATCTGCGACGGTGCTGGGCCGCGGCGATGGGCGGATCTCGGCCACCGGACGACCGTGGCGCTCTACCACGAACGTCTCGCCACGGTGCTCGGCATCGTCGAGGATCCGCGAGAACTTCCTCGATGCTTCGGTGGCGGTTATGCGCTTCACAAAATCAGATTATCAGACTTTCAGGCCGGCACCGGCTCCCGTTCGTGCTCGTCGACGCGCTCGGCCAGCAGCGCCAGCTCCGGCGCGGCGAGGCCGGGGTCATCGCGCAGCAGCGAGGCGGCGCGCGCGTGCGCGCGCTCGAGAATCGCCGCGTCGTCGGGCAGCCGCGCGAAGGCGAAGCGCGCGAGGCCCGATTGGCGGGTGCCGGTCAGCTCGCCCTCGCCGCGCAACTCGAGGTCGATCTCGGCAAGCTGGAAGCCGTCCGCGTGCCGCGCGAGGGCCTTCAGGCGCAGCGAGTCGGCCGCCCCGAAGAGCAGGCACAGCGACGGGTGCTCGCCGCGCCCAACCCGCCCGCGCAGCTGGTGCAGCTGCGAGATCCCGTAGCGCTCGGCGTCCTCGACGAGCATCACGGTCGCGTTGGGCACGTCGATGCCGACCTCGATGACGGTCGTCGCCACCAGCACGTCGGCGGCTCCCGCAGCGAAGCCCTCCATTGCCGCGGCCTTCTCGCGCGGACGCATCTGCCCGTGCAGCAGCACGACGCGGAAGTCGGCGAACTCGGTGGCCTGAAGGCGCTCGAACTCGGCCGTCGCGGCCCGCGCCTGCAGCGCCTCGGACTCGCTGACCAGCGGGCAGACGACGAAGGCCTGGCGCCCCGCGCGCAGCTCCTCGCGGATGCGCTCGTACGCGCGCGCGCGCTCGCGCTCGCCGCCGACAAGGAACGTCTCGATCGGCTGGCGGCCCTTGGGCAGCTCGCGCAGCGTCGTGACGTCGAGCGCTCCGAACGAGGCCAGGCGCAGCGTGCGCGGGATCGGCGTCGCGGTCATGTGCAGCACGTGCGGCGCCAGCCCGTCCGGCGCCTTGGCGTCGAGGGCCGCCCGCTGGCGGACGCCGAAGCGGTGCTGCTCGTCGACGACGGCCACCGCGAGGCGATCGAACTCGACGTCGGGCTCGATCAGCGCATGGGTGCCGACGACGAGCTTGAGCTCGCCGCTGCGCAGCTTGCCGAGCAGGTCCGCGCGGCGCCCGCCGGGCGTGGAGCCCGTCAGCAGCGCCACGGGCACGAGCGAGCCCGGCATCAGCGCCTGCAGGGTGGCGAAGTGCTGCTCGGCCAGCGTCTCGGTCGGCGCCATCATCGCGGCCTGCATGTCGTGCTCGACCGCGCGCAGCATCGCGTGCAGTGCGACGACGGTCTTGCCCGAGCCGACCTCGCCCATCAGCAGACGCTGCATCGGGCGTTCCGCCGCGAGATCGGCGTCGATCTCGTCCATCGCGGCGAGCTGATCGCCCGTCGGCGTGAACGGCAGCAGCGTGTCGCGCCACACGCGCGAGACTGTCGGCTCGTCGCGCAGCGGCGCCGCGGCCTGCGACGCGCGGCGCTCGGCGCGCAGGCGCAGCTGGACGATCTGGTCGACGAGCAGCTCGTCGAAGGCGAGGCGGGCGCGGCCGCCTTCGCGATCGCCGAAGTGCGCGGCGGCGAACGCGGC
This sequence comes from Solirubrobacteraceae bacterium, assembly GCA_036555665.1. Taxonomy (GTDB): domain Bacteria; phylum Actinomycetota; class Thermoleophilia; order Solirubrobacterales; family Solirubrobacteraceae; genus JAOPZW01. The sequence continues at coordinate 13,114 of DATBKW010000130.1, forward strand.
CGGCCGATCGGGCAGGCGCTCGACGACGCGCAGCCATGCGGGTAGCGGCTCGACGACGTCGGCGATCGCGGCGCGGTGCTCGATCACGGCCGCGAGGATCTGCGTCGACGTGATTCCCTTGGTCGCCGGGTACTGCGCGGCCCCCTCGCCGGCGGCGGCAACCGCGTCGGTCCGTGCGTGGGTGTTGACGCGGAAGCGATTGGCGCCCTGGTATTTGCCGGCGAGCATCAGCCGCGTGCCGGGCCGGTACTGGTCCTTCAGCCACGGCTGGTTGAAGAAGGTGGCCTTCATCACGCCGGTCGCGTCGCTGACGACCGCCTCGACGAGCGGCTTCATCCCCCGCCGGCGCACCGGGCGCGAGCTGATCGAGCGCACCTCGACGATCACCGTGGCCGTCTCGTCGCGCTCGAGCTCGGCCACCGTGCGCGCCTCGCCCGAGTCGCGCGGCAGGTGGGACAGGAGCGAGCCGACCGTCGTCAGCCCCA
>DATBKW010000131.1:0-3414 GCA_036555665.1 Solirubrobacteraceae bacterium
TCCCAGCCGGGCAGCTCGCCGTCCCAGCCGACCAGCGCCGCCACCGCGCGCATGCCTTCGGGCGCCGCGCCGGCGAGGGCGTCGATCGCCTCGGGCTCCTTGGCCACGAGCAGCAGGGTCTCGGTGCGCTCGTCGGCCGCGAGCATCGCGATCGCCTGGCGGGTCATGAGCGCCCCGACGGCCGTCGACAGGTCGCGCCCGCCGACGCCGATGATGTGCGACACGCCGCCGCCCGCGGCGTCGATCAGGCAGGCGACCTCCTGCGCGCCGGTGCCCGCCGCGGCCACCACACCCACCGGCCCGGCGCGGACGACGTTGGCGAACCCCAGCCCGATGCCGGCGAGCATCGCCGTGCCGCACTCGGGGCCCATGACCAGCAGCCCGCGCTCGGCCCCGCGGCGCTTGAGCGCGATCTCGTCCTCGAGCGAGACGTGGTCGGAGAACAGGAAGACGTGCAGGCCGCGGGTCAGCGCGCGGTCGGCCTCGAGTGTCGCGTACTCGCCGGGTACCGAGACCAGCGCGACGTTCCCACCGCCGACCGCCGCCAGCGTGCGCGGTCGCTCCGGCTCGCGCTCAGCCGCCCCGCCGCCGCCCCCGGCCAGCAGCCGCTCGACCTCCGCCAGCACCGCGTCGCCGACGCCGTCCTCGCCGTCGACGGCCACGACGAGGTCGCCGGGCCGCGCCTCGGCGCGCGCTCCCAGCGCGGCGAGCGCGCTGAGGTTGGCCGGCGTGCCCATGACGACCTCGCATGCGGCCACGCCGTCGTGGCCCCGCAGCTTCCGCGCGATGCCCATCAGCCGCACGCTGTCGGCGTAGCGGTCGGGCAGGGTGAGGACCTGCCAGCTCACGCTGCCACCGGCGCGGGCGCCAGCAGCGAGGGCCCGTCGGGGTCGGGGACGATCCAGGTGCCGTGCTGGCCGCGCACCGCCCCGGCGAGGTGCCTGGCGTCGGTGATGACCGCGCTGCCGCCGTGATCGACGAAGCGCGCCGCGCCCTCGATCTTGGGGCCCATGCTGCCGGCCGGGAACTCGCCCGCGCCGAGGTGGCGCAGCGCATCGGAGATCGTCAGGCGCAGCGCTTCGCGCGCGGTCGGCGTGCCGAAGCCGATTTCCACGCGCGGCACTCCGGTGACGAGCACCAGCAGGTCGGCCTCGAGCGCCACCGCCAGCTCGGCCGCGCAGCGATCCTTGTCGACAACCGCGTCGAGGCCGATGAGGTGTCCGTCGCGCCAGGTCACCGGGATGCCGCCGCCGCCCGCGGCGATGACGAGCACGCCGCCCTCGGCCAGCCGGCGCACGTGGTCGACCTCCAGCACCCGCACCGGCTGTGGGCTGGGCACCATCCGCCGCCAGCCGCGCCCGGCGTCGGGTGCCACGTGCCAGCCGCGCTCGCTCGCCAGCCGCCGCGCCTCGTCCTCGCCGAAGAAACGCCCGATGGGCTTGGTGGGCTCCTCGTGCAGCGCCGGATCGTCGTCGTCGATGAGCACGCGGGTCAGCACGGTCGCGGTGGGCAGCGACGGGTCGACGGCGGTCAGCGCCTGCTGGAGCAGGTAGCCGATCTCGCCTTGGGTCATCGCGCCGAGGACGTCGAGCGGCAGCGCCGGCGCGTGCGGCTCGCCGATCGCCTGCTGCAGCGCCAGCGCGCCGACCTGCGGCCCGTTGCCGTGCGTGAGCACGACCTCGTCGGCGCGGCCGAGCCGAGCGATCGCGCGAGCCGCCTCCAGCGCGTGGGCGGTCTGCTCGGACCACGTCCCCCGCTCGTCCTCGCGAATCAGGGCATTGCCCCCGAACGCGATGACGAGGCGAGCCATGTCGCGCCCTCAGGCGGATCGGATCGCCAGCCAGATCGCCCGCGCCGGGCGGTCGGTCGGGTTGCGCCAGGAGTGGGGGTGTGCGGTGCGGAAGTGGATCGAGTCGCCGGCGCGCAGCGCGTAGTCCTCGCCGTCGACGGTGAAGCCCATCTCCCCCTCGAGCAGGACGACCAGCTCCTCGCCGGGGTGGACCATCGGCTCGGGCCCGCTGTCCGCGTGCGGCTCGACGAACGCCTCGGCGCCGGCGGCGAAGAACGGGCCGTAGCGGCCCGAGACGTTCTGCAGGACGAGGCCCTGCTTTGAGGTGTAGAGCTGGGCTCGCTCGTCGCGGCGCACGACCGTCACCGGGCGCAGCGGATCGGCCTCCTCGATGAAGTAGCCGACGCTGCGCCCGAGCGCGGTGGCGACCTTCATGAGGCTCGTGATCGTCGGCGTCATGCCGCTCTTCTCGATCTTGTGGATCGCGGCGGGCGACAGGCCCGCGCGGCGCGCGAGCTGCTGCAGCGACCAGCCGCGCTCGGCGCGCGCCTTGGCGACCTTGGCGCCGATGGCCGACACGGTCTGCTCGATGTCGGTCGCGAAGTGCGGCTCTGTCAGCTGACTCGAACTCGTCATCAACTTTCCAAGACGAAATGTGCACTATCGGAAAGGCCGGCGCAACGGGCAAACCCATCCCGACGCCGCTACGGACGTTTCCTATCGTAGATGGACAGCCGGTCGCAACCCCATCGCCACGTTGTCTTCAGAGGCACATTGCGCCTGAAAATGCCTTGACTCAGGCTTCGCGGGGTCGATAGAACAGCATTCGCGATCCGACACGATCGGCCGGCGTCCAAGTACGCTCGGCATCTGCGTTCCCAAACAGGGGGTGCGACGTGGCCAAGACCGACCTCGCCGAGCAGCCGGCGGGTACCGAGCTCTTCGACGTCCAGGACAAGGTTTTCCCAGACGTCCAGGCCGAACCGGGCGAATCCGCCTTCACGTTCATGCACACCGTGCCGTATGAGGGCTCGGTGGGGCTGGTCAACCTGCTCACGACGACGCGCGTGCTGCGCAAGGGCTTCGAGACGAAGCTGGTCCTCTACGGACCCGGCGTGCTGATGGCCTCGGGCACCCGCGGGTTCCCGAAGGTCGGCGACGAGGCCTTCCCGGGCCACATGGCGATCAACAACCAGATCCGCACGTTCCTCGACGAGGGCGGGACCGTGTACGCCTGCCGCTTCGCCTGCGGCGCGCTCTACGGCTTCCCCGAGGACTACCTGATGGACGGCGTGACGCCGTTCCATCCCCTCGACGTGCTCGACGCCGCGCTCACCGCCTGGCGCGACCGCGCCTTCCAGCTCAACACCTGGACGGTGTAGTGGCCCCTGTCCGCGAGGACGCCATCGCGGCGTGGCGGCGCGCGGAGGCGCGCGTCTACCCGACCGTGATGGTCGACGCGGGGATGTACGAGCAGTACCTGACCATGGTGCGCGCGGTGGCCGACGAGCTGTCCGACGTCGGCACCGAGGAGGAGCTCGTGACCGCCTGGGAGGAGCGGCGCGAGCTCGCGGGCGCGGTGGTCGCCGCGCACGCGCCGCCGATGCGCGCGTTCATGGACCTCG
>DATBKW010000132.1:0-22497 GCA_036555665.1 Solirubrobacteraceae bacterium
TCGCGCAGAAGGTCGCGCGGCGCGCCGCCGAGATGGCCCACAAGGTCGATCTGGAGATCGGCGCCGTACTCGAGAACATGGCCGGCTTCGTGACGCCCGGCGGCGATCGCTACGCGCTGTTCGGCGAGGGCGGCGGCCAAGCGCTGGCCGACGAGCTCGACGTGCCGATGCTCGGCAAGGTGCCGCTCACGATGCCGCTGCGCGAGCAGTCCGACGCGGGCGAGCCGCTCGTGTTCACCGATCCGGACGACCCGGCGTCGCAGGCTATCCGCCAGGCGGCGCGGGGCCTCGTGGCGATGTTCCCGGTCGAGCTGCCGATCCTTCAGGCCGCGGCGCCGGCCGCACCGGCGGCGTCGCCCACGGGGATGTCGCTGCCGATGGCGGGCTGAGCGCGGGCGCGGCGCCGGCCGCTCAGGCCTTGCTCGTGTAGTAGTCCGCGTTGATCTGGATGTACTGCTGCCACTCGTCCGGGAGCTGATCCTCGGCGAAGCACGCATCCACCGGACACGCCTCGACGCACGCATCGCAATCGATGCATTCCTCGGGGTCGATGTAGAGCATCTCGACCTTGTCGTAATCGGGCTCGTCAGGCGTCGGGTGGATGCAATCCACCGGGCAGACCTCGACGCAGGAGTTGTCCTTGGTGCCGATGCACGGCTCGGCGATGACGTACGCCATGTGCTTCCTCGGTCGCGTTCGGAGGGCGAAAGCATAATGAGGCACCGTGTGGATGGCGGTGGCGTGCTTCTGCTGACCGGCGCGACCGGCCTCGTCGGTTCGGCGCTGTTGCCGCGGCTCACCGCGGCGGGACGGCCGGTGCGCTGCCTCGTGCGCGATCCGCGGCGTCTGGGGGCCGAGCGCGTGCGCGTGCAGATCGCACTGGGCGACCTGGCCGATCCGCCGTCGTTTCGCAACGCGCTGCGCGGGGTCGACACGGTCGTCCATCTCGCGGCGGCGATCCGCGATCAGCCGGGCGGCTCGATCGAGGAGCTCAACGGCATCGCCACGTGGCGGATGGTCGAGGCGGCGCGGCAGGCGGGCGTCGGCCACTTCGTCTTCTTCAGCGCGCAGAGCGCCTCGGCGCACAGTCGCGCGCGCTTCATGCGCGCCAAGGCGCTGGCCGAGCAGGCCGTCGCCGAGTCCGCCGTGCCGCACACGATCTTCGCGCCGTCGATCGTCTACGCGCCCGGGGACGTCTTCCTGACCCTGCTCGAGCGCATGGCGTTGCTGCCCGTGGTGCCGATCAGCGGCTCCGGGCGCGCGCTGTTTCAGCCGATCTGGGCGCAGGACGTCGCCGACTGCGTTATGGCGGCGCTCGAACGCCCGGCTGCCGGGGCGCGCTACGAGCTGTCCGGGCCCGACACGCTGAGCTACGACGACATCGTCGAGATCGTCCTGCGCGCGGCCGGGCGCCCCCGTCGGCTCGTGCACGTGCCGCTCGCCGTCGTGAGCCGCTCGCTGCGCACGCTGGAGGCGCTGATGCGCTCCAAGGCGTTCGCCACGTGGGACGAGGCCGAGTTGATGGAGATCACGATGACCGCGGTCCGCGGCACCGCCGATGCCGAGACGCTCGGAGCCGTGCCGAGAGCGATGACCTCCGTGTTGGCAAGCGATTACGTCCGGGTTGGCGGCTAGTTTGACGCGCTAATTGCGGCGTTCGGCGTCGAACACTGTGCCGTCCGTCACTGATTATCTACCGTACAGCGGGTAATTTAGACCGCTAAGCCTGGGGTGGACGGGCTAGGGGTGAACCATTATCGGCGAGCGAGGCTCGCCGATTGTCTTGGGGGTGATCTCTCAGATGTCTATACGCGCGACGCGCGGAGTGCGGTTGCTGGTCTTGGCCGCGATGATTTGGATAGGTCTGGCGGTCTGTGCGCACTCGGCTTTCGCCTGGGATGCTCGCGTGCAGGTCGCAAAGGTCAACCAGGGTGGCAACCCGAACGACTCGTTCGCGTTCCATCCGTCTTTCGAGCCGACGGCGAGCGACTTCTCGCTCAAGGGCGGCCAGACGAGCAAGGCGTTCGACGTCTACTGCAATGTCGACCGGCCGGGTCACGGCACCGAGTGCACGGGCGAGGGCGGCGACAAGGTCACGCTGAGCGTGACCGAGAAGCCGACGTCCGGCTACACGCTGGCCGATATCACGTGCCGCTACACGCAGGGCTACGACAAGTTCGGCAGTCAGCCCGGGCCGTCGTCGCCGGTCAAGCCCGCCAGCGAGGTCACGACCGATCTCGCCAACGGCACCGTGACCCTGAAGGCCCACTACTACGAGTGGGTGCTGTGCACCTACACGAACACGTACACGCCGCCGACGACGCCGCCCACGACGACACCGCCGGCCACCACACCGCCGGCCACGACGCCGCCGGCTCCTGAGGTCGCGCAGTCGTCGCAGCCGCAGGTCGTCGTCAGCCCCGCGCGAGTGCGCCCGGGCACGGCGCTGCTGCGTGGGCCGAGCGGCTGCGCGCGCCGTGACGTCGTCGCTGCGAGCGTCAGCGGCAAGCGCATCGCGACGGTGACCTTCTATGTCGACCACAAGAAGGTCAAGACGCTGCACAGGGCCAACCGCGGCAGCCGCTGGGTGCTGTCCGTGCGGATCCGCGGTCTGGCCTACGGCAGCCATCGCGTGCAGGCCAGGGTCGTGTTCGCGAAGTCCAGCAAGACCCGTGCCCGGACGCTGCCGTTGAGCTTCAGCCGCTGTCGCAGCGCTACGGCGCGGCCGCAGTTCACCGGCTGACCCCAGGCCCCGGCCGCGCCCTCGTTCTGCGGGCGCGGCCGGGGTCACCCCTCGGGGCGGTGCCGCGCCCCCCACAGGGACGGCCGGACGTCGCCCATGCGGCCAGCTCTCGCTTGAGACCTTCGGCGGCCGCCTGGACGAAAGGACGACCGCTTGTCGGTCGACATCTACCGCTTAGCGTGTATCCTGACCTTCAAGTCCGGGCATGGATGTCCCGGACCGGGGTGTTCCGGCGGTGGGGACCGCCGGACCTAGACGGGGGTGATGTCACAGATGACTATTCGCGCTTCGCGCGGAGCACGGCTGCTCGTTGCGGCCGCTCTGGCGTGGCTCGGCCTGGCGATGTGTGCCCAGGCCGCCCACGCCACATACGGGAAGGTGTCCGTCGCCAAGATCAACAACGGCGGCGATCCGAAAGATCAATTTGCGTTCAAGCCGACGCTGACGCCGTCCGCGAGCAGCTTCTCGCTCAAGGGCGGCGATAGCAGCTCGATCTACAGCGTCGAGTGCAACATCGACCGGCCCGGCCACTCGGGCGAGTGCTCGAAGTGGGGGTATCCCACGCTCAAGTTCACCGAGCAGCAGACTCCGGGCTACACGCTGACCGACGTCACGTGCCGCTACACACAGGGGAGCAGCGGCTACGCCGGTGCGGTCACCACGAGCTCACCGGTCAAGCCGGCCTCGGAGGTGACGAAGGATCTCGCCAACGGCTCGGTGAGCCTGAAGATCCACTGGTACGAGACGGTCAAGTGCTGGTTCACGAACACCAAGAATCCGCCGCCCACCGGCACGATCAAGGTGACGAAGTCCCTTGTGCCATCGAATGATTCGGGCAGGTTCAACCTCCTCATCGACGGCGCCACCAAGGCGACGGACGTTGGCGACGGCGGGACCACCGGCGTGGTCACGGTTCCGGCGGGCCCCCACACGGTGGGTGAGTCCGCGGGCACCGGCACGAGCCTCAGCGATTACAGCTCGTCGCTGGCGTGCACGAACAGCAAGGGTGGCGCGACGGACAACGACGGCTCGCTCAACGTCGCCAACGGCGACGCCTGGGAGTGCGTGGTCACCAACACGCGCAAGACCGGCACGATCAAGGTGACCAAGTCGCTGTCGCCGGCGACCGACGCCGGGCGGTTCAACCTGCTCATCGACGGTCAGGCCAAGGCGACCGGCGTCGGTGACGGCGGGACGACCGGTGTCGTGACGGTCCTGCCGGGCGCACACACGGTGGGCGAGTCCGCCGCGGCGGGTACCGATCTCGCCAACTACAGCTCGTCGCTGGCGTGCAAGAACACGGCGCGCGGCAACGCCGCCGACAACGACGGCACGCTGCAGGTGGGCTATGGCGACGCCTGGGAGTGCGTGGTCACCAACACGCGCAAGACCCAGCCGCCGCCGCCCGTCGAGCCGCCGACGCCGACGCCGCCCGCACAGCCGCCCGCGTCGACGCCGCCCGCGCCCAAGATCCAGGTGAGCCCGGCGCGCGTGACGCCCGGCAACGCCAAGCTGAGCGGCCCGAGCGGCTGCCCGCGGACGGGCACCGTGGCGGCGACCGTCAGTGGCCGGCGCATCGTCAAGGTGACGTTCTACGTCGACGGCAAGAAGGTCAAGACGCTGACCAAGGCCAACGCCAAGGGCGGGACCTGGAAGCTGCCGCTCAACGTCAAGCGGCTGGCCTACGGCACGCACCGCGTGCGGGCGACGGTCCAGTTCGCCAAGTCCAGCCAGACCAAGGTCAAGACGCTGCGCTTCAGCTTCGACCGCTGTCACGCGGCCGCCGCGCAGCCGAAGTTCACCGGCTGATCTGCATCACCCCATGGGCTCCGGTCGCGTCCGCGCGGCCGGAGCCTGCTCATGCCTGAAGCGCCGGCCGGCGCTGGGCCCACGGCCGCGCGGTCTCGACCTGGCCGGCGACGGCGAGCAGCTCTCCCTCCCGAGCCGGGCGCCCGAAGAGCTGCACGGCCACGGGCAGGCCCTCGTGCTCGTCGAAGGGCACGGCGATCGCGGGCTGGCCGGTCACGTTGGCCACCGCGGTGAAGGGCGTGAAGGCGCCCGAGCGGGTGAAGAGCCCCATCGGGTCGTCGGTCTGCCAGTGGACGTCGTCGAGCAGCACCGGCGCCTCCGCGAGCGCAGGCGCCACGACGACGTCGTACTGCTCCATCCACCCGGCAAGGCCCCGAGCGAAGATCTGCAGCTGGGCCGAGGCGAGGTGGGCATCGAGCGCCGACATGCTCCCGACGAGCTGCCACAGCGCCCAGCTCAGGGGCTCCATCTCCTCCTCCGTCGGCTCGCGGCCGTGCACCAGCCGCCCAAACGCGACCTGGAGCATCACCAACGGCGCGAACAACGCGGTGAACGCCTGCAGGAGGGAGTCCTCGCGCCACGGCGCCTCGGCCTCCTCCACGGAGTGCCCGAGCGACTCGAGCAGCCGCCCCGCCTCGCGCGCCGCCTCCGCGCGCACCGGGTCGACCGGCGCGTCGATCGGAGGGTTGGTGACCACCGCAACGCGCAGCTGCGACGGCTCGCGCGCCGCGCTCGCGGCGAACGGCTCGTCCGGCGGCGGCGCCCACGAGGCGTCGCCGACCTCATAGCCGGCGAGGACGTCGAGCGCCAGCGCCGTGTCGCCCACGCTGTGGGTGAGGACGCCGTCGATGCCCAGGAAGCTCTCGCCGATCTCGGGCGCGAGCGAGATGCGGTTGCGCTGTGGCTTGAGGCCGAGGAGGCCGCAGCACGCGGCGGGGATGCGCGTGGAGCCGCCGCCGTCGTTGGCGTGCGCGATCGGCACCATGCCGGCCGCCACGGCGGTGGCCGAGCCGCCCGACGAGCCGCCGCTCGTACGCGCTGGATCCCACGGATTGCGTGTCGGCCCGAAGCGCTTGGTGTTCGTCCACGGCAGGATGCCCCACTCCGGGAGGGTGGTGGAGCCGACGATGACGAAGCCCGCGTCGCGCAGCCGGCGCACGACGTTGTGGTCGTAGGGCGCCTCCCAGTCTCCGAAGAACTCCGCGCAGAACGTCAGCCGGTGGCCGGCGATCGGGCGGTTGTTCTTGATCGCGATCGGCACGCCGGCGAACGGGCGCTCGTCGCCCGGGGCGACGGTGTCGGCGGCCGCCAGGGCCTCCTCGTCGAAGACGTCGACGAACGCGTTGAGCTCGGGGTTGACCGCTTCGATGCGATCCAGCGACGCCTGGACGAGCTCGCGCGCGGAGAGCTCGCCGTCGCGGACGAGGCCGGCCAGCTCGCTCGCGGGGCGGAACAGGAGGTCGGACATGGCGCCGGAGCCTAACCGGCAGCGCCCCGTCGCCCGTCCCATAGCGAGCGCAAAGATAGGATGCGGTCATGCCGGCGTGGCTCGTCGACGCGTGCTCGATGCAGCTGTGCGGCAACGACGCGAAGGCCCGCCGCCACCGCCAACGGCACAAGGCCGCGGCGTGACCTCGCGCTACCGCTGGGTCATCCTGGCCACGGGCGCCGTCGGGGCGGGCGCGTTCGCGGCGCTGCGGATGGGCCTGCCCGCGCTCGGCCCGGCCGTGCGCGGCGCCTACGGGCTGACCCTCGGCGAGGTCGGCCTCGCGTTCGCCGCGGTGACCGGTGGCGGGATGCTGACACTCGTGCCGTGGGGAGCGCTGACCGATCGCATCGGCGAGCGCCCGGTGATGGCGGTCGGCCTGGCCGGCTGCGCGGCGGCGCTGCTCGGCGCGGCGGCGGCAACGACCTATCCGGCGCTCCTCGTCGCTCTGTTCGTCGCCGGCATGTTCGGTTCCAGCGCCACCGGCGCCTCCGGCCGGGCGGTGATGGGGTGGTTCGCCCACGGCGAGCGCGGGTTCGCGCTCGGCATCCGCCAGATGGCGCTGCCGATGGGCGGCGCCCTGGCCTCGCTGACGCTGCCGAGCCTGATCGACGCCCGCGGGCTCGACGCCGCCTTCGTCGCGCTCGCCGGGCTCTCGGCGACCGCTGCCCTCGCCGCACTGCTGCTCATGCGCGACCCGCCGCCGGCGCCCAGCGCGCGGCCGGCGGTTGCCGCCCCTCCCCCGACGCGCGACGCGCGCATCTGGAGGCTGGGTGCGGGCGGCGCCCTGCTCGTGTGCGCACAGGCCTCGATGCTCGGCTTCATCGTGCTCTTTTTGCACGATGCGCGCAACGTCTCCGCCACGATCGCGGCGGCCGCGCTCGGTGCGCTGCAGATCGTCGGCGCGCTTGTGCGCATCGTCGCCGGCCGGCGCTCGGACCGCGAGGGCCTGCGCATCGCTCCGATGCGCCGCATCGCCGCCCGCAACACGGGCCTGCTGATCGCCGTCGGCGTCCTGGCCGCAGGCCCGGGCGCGCTGCTCTATCCCGTCCTCGCCGTCGCGGCCGTCTCGACGATGAGCTGGAACGGGCTGGCCTTCACGGCCGCCGCCGAGATCTCGGGGCGCGCCCGCGCGGGCACCGCCATGAGCCTGCAGAACACCCTGATCTCGGTGGGCGGCGTGCTCGCGCCGACCGCCTTCGGCGTCCTCGTCGAGCTGACGTCGTGGACCGCCGCCTACGCGCTGCTCGCCCTTGCGCCGCTGGCCGCGTTTGTCGTCCTCGCGCCGCTGGAAGGCGACGAGGACGCCCGCACGCGGCGCGGCACCGAACCGCTCCCGATGGAGGTCGCCTGAGGCGACGAACGTCCCTCGCGTCGGAACAGGAGTCCGACGCCATGGACGTTCGCGGTGCGTGACCGACGGGGGGCTAGCCGTACCGACGCCTCCGCGCGCCGCGCGCAGAATGGACGGTCGATGCGGTGCGGGAAGCTAGGCGCGATCCAGGGCGCGGCGCATGATGTCGCGCAGCGCGCGCTGATCCTCGATCGACAGGCTCGCCAGCGGCGCGGGCGGCTCCTCGAGCCGCGCCGCCAGGCGGTCGCGCACCTCGGCGCCGCGCTCGGTGATCGTCAGCATCTTCACGCGCCGGTCGCGCTCGGCCGCGCGCCGCTCGACGAGACCGCGGTCCTCCAGGCGATCGACGATGCCGGTGACGTTGGAGTTGTCGCAGCGAAGCGCCTGTGCCAGCTCGCTCATCGGCTTGGGCTCGGCAGGGTCGAGGTGGCGCAGGGCCATGACCTGCGGCGGCGAGAGGTCGAACTCCGAGGCGATGGCCATGAAGCGCTGCTTGGAGACGTGCAGGAGCTCGAACATGAGCGCCCACGCCTCCGACGCAGGGGAGGCCTGGCGTGTCGTGCTCGCACCCATCGCAGCAGCCATGGTACTTATCAGTGTAAATGGTTGACAACTTCAAGAAAGCTGAGAATCTGAGCGCATGAGCACCAACCATCACGGGATCGTGGTCGAGGGTCTGGTGCGGGTCTTCAAGGGCGACATCCACGCGGTCGACGGCATCGACCTGCAGGTCGCGCCGGGCGAGATCTACGGCTTTCTCGGGCCGAACGGCGCGGGCAAGTCGACCACCGTGCACATGCTCACGACGCTGCTGCCGCCGACGGCCGGCCGCGCGACGGTGGCCGGCTTCGATGTCGCACACCAGGGCGCCGACGTCCGCCGCCACATCGGCGCCGCGCTGCAGGAGGCGGCGCTCGACAACTTCCTCACCGGGCGCGAGCACATGGAGCTGCAGGCGGGGCTCAACGGCCTGGGCAAGGCGCAGCGCGCCGAGCGCGGGGCGGCGCTGCTGGAGCGCGTCGGGCTCACCGACGCGGCCGACCGCAAGGTGGGCGGCTACTCGGGCGGCATGAAGCGCCGCCTCGACCTCGCGATGGCGCTCGTGCACGGCCCGGCGATCCTCTTCCTCGACGAGCCGACCACCGGCCTGGACCCGCAGAGCCGCACCGCGCTGTGGGACGAGGTCGAGCGCCTGGCCACCGAGGACGGCGTGACCGTCTTCCTCACGACGCAGTACCTCGAGGAGGCCGACGTGCTCGCCGACCGCGTCGGGATCATCGACCACGGGCACATCGTGGCCGAGGGCACGCCCGACGAGCTCAAGCGCGAGATCGGCGGCGACACCGTGGAGGCGACCCCGGCCGATCCGCACGACCACGAGCGCGCGGCCGAGGTGCTGCATCGCTTCGGCCAGCCGGCGGCCCACGCACCCAAAAGCGTCGCGGTGCGCCTCACGCAGGCGGCCGAGCAGCTCCCCGACATCGTGCGCGCGTTCGACGACGCGGGCATCACGCTCGCGCACCTGCAGCTGCACACGCCGTCGCTGGACGACGTCTTCTTGGCCAAGACCGGTCGCTCGCTGGAGGGCGCCGGCGACGAGGACGAGGCAGCCGAGGAGCCCGTTCCGGCTTGACCTCAACTCTGCACCAGGTCGGCCTCATCGCGCGGCGATCCGTGCGCCGCACGCTGCGCCAGCCCGCGCTCATCGTCCCCACGCTCGTCTTCCCGCTCTTCCTGCTCGCGGTGAACTCGAGCGGGCTGAGCGCGGCCACCAAGATCCCCGGCTTCCCGGCCGACTCCTACCTGGACTTCGCGATCACCGTGACCTTCATCCAGGGCGCGATGTTCTCGGCCATCACGGCGGGCAGCGAGCTGGCCACCGACATCGAGACGGGCTTCCTGGACCGCCTGCAGCTCACGCCGCTGCGGCGCATCGCGATCCTCTTCGGACAGGTGGCCGGCGCGACCACGCTCGCCCTCATCGGCGCGATCGCCTACCTCGTGGTCGGCCTCATCTCCGGGGTCACGATCAAGAGCGGCGCGGGCGGCGCCGTCGTGCTCCTCGCCTACGCGCTCTTCATCGCGATCGCCTTCGCGGGCATCGGCTCGGCGCTCGGCGCGAGCACCGGCTCGGCCGAGGCCGTGCAGGGCGCCTTCCCGCTGATGTTCGCGCTGTTCTTCCTGTCGTCGATGAGCATGCCGCGCGACCTCATCGGCGTGCACTGGTTCCGCACGGTGGCGACCTGGAACCCCGCCTCCTATCTCATCGAAGGCCTGCGCTCGCTGGTCATCACCGGCTGGGATGCGACCGCGCTGTGGCGCGGGCTGGCCGTGGGCGTGGCGGTCATGGTCCTCGCGTTCTGGGCGGCCTCGCGGGCCCTGGCCACGAGGATGGCGCGCACATGACGACCGACTTCACCGCCGTCGCGGGCGCGGTCCTGCGGCGCAACCTCATCCACGCGTTCAAGAACCCGGCGCTGTTCATCCCGTCGATCGTCTTCCCGCTGCTCTTCCTCGTCGCCTTCGCCGGCGGTCTGTCGAACGTGGGCAACGTGCCCGGGTTCGACTTCCGCTCGGGCTACACGGCCTTCCAGTTCGTCTTCGTGTTCTTCCAGGCCGCCGCCTTCGGCGGCGTCTTCACGGGGTTCGCGGCGGCGTCCGACTTCGAGACGGGCTTCGGCCGGCGCCTGATGCTGGGCGCGCCGCGCCGCGAGGGGATCGTCGCCGGCTACGCGCTTGCGGCGACCGTGCGCTTCCTGGTCACGGGCACCGTCGTCACCGTCGCGGCGCTGATCTCCGGCATGCATGTCGATGGCGATCCGCTGCAGCTGCTCGCGCTGCTGTCGCTCGCCCTGCTGGTCAACCTCACGGCCACCCTGTGGGGCAGCGGCATCGCCCTGCGCTTCCAGACCCTGCAGGCCGGGCCGGTGATGCAGATCCCGGTCTTCCTGATCCTCTTCATGGCGCCGGTGTACGTGCCGCTGGACCTCATTAAGGGCTGGGTCAACCACGCCGCGTCCTACAACCCGCTTACGGCGATCATCGAAGCCGGCCGCGGCTTCTTGTCCGGCGAGCCCGAGACCGTCGGCCTTGCCTACCTCGCGGGCTTCGGCCTCGTCGCCATCGGCATCTACTGGGCGCTGACCGGCCTGCGGCGCGCCGAGCGTGGCGAGTGATGCCCGAATATGCTGGGGGCGTCGTGAGTGGTCCTGCACGCCAGCTCGACCCGGCCGCGCTTGGCGATCACGTCGACCGGCTGTACCGGGCGGCCTGGGCGTTGTGCGGCTCGCGCGAGGACGCCGAGGACCTCGTGCAGGAGACCTTCGCCAAGGTGCTGGCCAAGCCGCGCTTCCTGCGCAACGACGACGACCTCGGGTACCTGCTGCGTGTGCTGCGCAACACCTTCGTCAGTCGCCACCGCACCTCGATGCGCCGCCCGCAGGCCGCACCGCTGCCCGAAGAGCTCGAGCCGGTGGACCCATCGTCGGCTACGCGGCCCGAGGCGGCGCTCGAGGCGCGCGAGGTCTTCTCCTACATCGCAGGGCTCCCCGAGAGCTTTCGCGACGCCCTTGTTGCGGTCGACATCGTCGGACTGAGCTACGGTGAGGCTGCGAAGTTGCTCGGAACCAAGGAGGCAACGATCACTTCGCGTCTCTATCGCGCACGAGCACAAGTGGCTCGCGGGATGGATCCGAGCCGAGAAAGCGTCATATAAAGCAAGCCGTGGTTCCCCCCGACCAGGACATCTCCATCAACCCTGCCGACGACGAGCTCGCCGAGCGCGGTCGTGCGCTGATCGCCGCTGCCGTGGCCGAGACCCGCGCGCCGCTGGCGCTGCGTGAGCGCATCGAGGCCGATCGGCAGCGGGCGGGGTCGCAGCGGACGCGTTCGCGCCGCTGGGGTGTTTTTGCACCGGTCGCCGGAGTATTGGCCGCGGCCGTCGTCGCCGTCGTGCTGATCGCCGGCAACGGGGGCGCGCCGAGCGTGCTGGCCACGGCCTCGCTGGCCACCAAGGGGCCGGTCCTGCCCGCGCCGAAGGAGGACCCGGCCAACGACTCCGTGCTGAAGGCCTCGGTCGAGGGCGTGCCGTTCCCCTACTGGGGCGATTCGTTTCAGTGGAAGGCGGTCGGCCAGCGCGACGACAAGATCGACGACCGCACGGCCAAGACGGTCTACTACGCCAACCCCAAGGGCGTCCGGGCCGCCTACACGATTCTCGGCGGCGACGCCGTCGATCCGCCGTCGGACGCGAAGAAGATCAGCTACAACGGGACCGACCTGTGGGTCACCACCCACAACGGCCGCCGGATCGTGACCTGGCAGCGCGGCGGCCGGACCTGCGTGATGAGCGCGCCGCTGGCCATCCCCCAGAAGAAGCTGCTCGATCTTGCGACCTGGAAGGACAAGGGGAAGGTCCCGTTCTAAGGGTGCCGCGCGCATCGCTGGCGCGTGTGGCAATCTGAGGTCGTGAGCACGACGGCTCCCAGCCCCCGGCGCTCGGTCCTGCGCAGGCCGCTGGTGATCGTCGGGATCGCGCTGCTGGTCCTGCTCGGCGCCGCCGCCGTCGCCGCCTACATCTACGACCAGAACCATCGCGACCGCCTCGCCGCGGGCATCCGCGTCGGCGGCGTGGACGTCGGAGGCCTCGGCGTCGACGCCGCCAAGGCGCGGGTCGTCCAGCGCGCGGTCGCTCCGCACCGTCGCACCCTGACCGTCCACGCCGCCGGGCGGACCTTCACCCTGACGCCGGCGCAGAGCCGGATCACCGCCGACGTCGACGCGGCGCTCGACAAGGCGCTCACCGACAGCCAGCGGGGCTGGCTCGGCGCGCGCGTGGTCAACGGCCTCAGCGGCCATCGCGTCGACGAGCGCATACCGCTCAAGCTTCACTACGCGGCGGGCGTCGTGCCCAAGCTCGTCGATGAGGTCGCCGCCGCCGTGCACCGCGATCCCGTCGATGCCGCGGTGAAGCCCAACGCGTCGGGGCTGAGCCTGTCGCCCTCGCACACCGGGCGCGCGCTCGACGACGGCGCGCTCAAGCGCCGCCTCGCGTCGGCGCTGCTGTTCCCCTCGCACTCCGCGAACATCGCCGCCACGACCGAGCCGGTCGCCCCGAAGGTCTCTAGCGCGAAGCTGGCGGCCAAGTACCCGGCCTACATCATCGTCGACCGCGGCGACCACGTCCTGCGCTTCTACCAGCACCTCAAGCTGGCCAACACCTACCCGATCGCGGTCGGCATGCAGGGCCTCGAGACGCCGCAGGGCCTCTACGACGTGCAGTGGAAGCAGACCAACCCGTCGTGGTACGTCCCCAACTCGCCGTGGGCGGGCAAGCTCGCGGGCAAGGTGATCCCCCCGGGGCCCGACGACCCGATCAAGGCGCGCTGGATGGCCTTCAACGGCGGCGCCGGCATCCACGGCATCGACCCCGGCGAATACGGGTCGATCGGCCACGACGCCTCGCACGGCTGCGTGCGCATGCGCATCCCCGACGTCATCTCGCTGTACGCGCGGACGCCGGTCGGCACGCCGGTCTACGTCGCTTAGGCGGGCGTCACCTCGGGCGGCGGCGCGACGGCCGGCTCCGCCGGCGGCGCGACGGTCGGCTCGGCCGGCGGCGCGTAGACGCCCCGCTCCTGCAGCAGGCGCACCTGCGGCTCGAGCACCTCGCGGCGGTACTCGTCGTGGTTGTACGGCGCGCGATCGGCGTAGAGGTTCTTGGGGTAGATCGGCTGCTCGTAGATCAGCCGGTACTGCTCGGTCGTGAGGTCCTTCATCCAGTTGCCCCACTTTGCGTTGGCGCGGAAGTGGCGCAGGGCGTTGATGTCGATCGTCCCGGCCACCCACGAGGAGGCGCCGCTGTAGGCGTGATCGCCCATCACGCGGCCGAGGTAGTCGACGATCAGCGAGTGCCCGCCGAACGCGTCGATCGGGGTCTCGTCCTCGGCGTGCAGGTAGTAGGTGCCGACGTTGGGCGCGATCACGAAGAAGTTGTTGTCCAGCGCCCGCGCGCGCGTCTGCACGATGAAGGCGTCGCTGGCGCGATGCGGGAAGGAGGCGCGGTAGACGACCTCGGCCCCGTTCATGGCCAGGCCGCGCGCGTTCTCCGGATAGGACCCCTCGTTGGCCATCATGATCCCCAGCCGGCCGATCTCCGTGTCGGCGACAGGGTAGAAGGCGTCGAGCGTGGCGCCGTAGAGCTCGATCCAGCGGTCGTAGACGTTGTGCGGCGTGACCGAGTGCTCGACCGGCAGCAGCGGCACGAGCTTGTGGTGGCGCAGCACGACCTGGCCGTCGGGATCGAGCACGAAGCCGACGTTGAAGAAGCGGCCGGGGAACTCGGGGTGGCGCGCCTTGGCCTGCGCCATCACGAAGACGCCCCACTTGCGCGCCAGGCGCCCGAGCTCGTCGGTCTCCGGGCCCGGGATGTCGATCGCGCACTCGCGCGCGAACGTCTCGTGGTCGAGGTCGAGGACCTCGTCGTTGAAGCCCTGCAGCGCGCCCTCCGGAACCGCGACCAGGCGCACCGGCAGGTCCAGCCCGCCCAGCCACGTCGAGGCGGTCACGAGGTGATCGAGGTGCTCGAGGTTGCGGCGGATGTCCTCGCGGCGGCGGATGCCCCACATGGTGGGAACGAGCCCAATCGCCTGGTACGGCTCAACCATCTGCGTCCCTCCCTCGTCGGGGCGTCCTCCCGCGCTCAGCCTACTGGCTCACTGACGGGCGGCGAGCACCTGCGCCAGCCCCTCGCCCGGCAGCGGGAACCAGCGGACGCGCTCGAACGCCTCGCTCACCGCCGGGTCGCGCAACGGGCCGCGCGGCGGCCGTGCGCCGGCGGCATCGATGATCCAGCGGGCCTTGCGCAGCTGCCCGGCGAGCACGCTCTCGGGCGCGGTCGCTCCCGGCCGCGTCGCCCCGCCGAGCGCGTCGTGCAGGCTCGGCACCGGCTCCGGCACGCTGTCGCGGTGGTGCCACAGGCCCGTCTCGGGATCGAAGCGGTACAGCGGCAGGAGCTTCCAGCCGTCGGTGGCGAGCAGGTCGACCGCCGCCACGATGTACTCAAAGACCGTCTCGCTGATGAAGTAGTTGAAGCTCAGCCGCGTGAACGCGAGCTTCGCGCCCATGTGGCCGGCGCTGACCTCCGCGTCCATCCGCCGCGACCAGTCGTCGTCGATCGGGTACATGCGGTGGATGTAGGGGCCCGCGCAGAAGCACCCGCTGCGCGCCTGGATGCCGAAGAGGTCGCTGAGCACGGCCACCACGAAGTTCGCGTGCAGCAGGCCGCGCGGGTGGCGCAGGCCGAGCGACAGGATCGCCAGGCGCTCGGCGTCCTCGCCTCCGAGGATCTCGATCTGCGGGTTGCGCGACCACGCGCGGATCGCACGCCGCGCGAAGTCGCGCTCGCGCCGGTGGATCTCCTCGGCGCCGACGGCGTCCTTGAGCGCGAACACGAGCCCCGCGCGGATGGACTCCACGATCGCGGGCGTGCCGCCCTCCTCGCGGATCGACGGCTCGGGGTGATAGGAGTGGCCGCTCGGGCTGACGAACAGGATCGTTCCGCCGCCCGGCACGGACGGGACGCGGTTGCGCAGCACGGCGCGCTTGACGACGAGGATCCCGGGCGTCCCCGGCCCGCCGACGAACTTGTGGGGGGAGAGGAAGACGGCGTCCTTGTCGCTCATGTCGATCGGCAGGTATGGGCCGGCCGCTGCGTAGTCCCAGCACGCCAGCGCGCCGTGACGGCGCAGCGTCGCCGAGACGCCGTCGACATCGCTCACGATCCCGGTGACGTTCGAGGCGGCCGAGAAGCTGCCGATCTTCAGCTCGCGGTCGGCGTGGCGGCGCAGCTCGTCCTCGAGGTGGCCGAGATCGACACCGCCGGCGCGGTCCTCGCGGATGGTCACCACGTCGGCGACCGACTCGCGCCACGGCAGCTCGTTGGAGTGATGCTCGTAGGGGCCGATGAAGACCACCGGCCGGCCGCGCTTGTCGAGCTCGAGCAGGCGGATGAGCTTGTCGATCGCGCCGGTCGTCCCCGAGCCGCAGAACAGCACGACGTCCTCGTCGCTGCCGTTGACGGCGCGGTGGATGGTGCGGCGCGCCTCCTCGCGCAGCGACGTGGTCTGCAGGCCGGTGGCCGAGGCCTCGGTATGCGTGTTGGCGTACAGCGGGAGCACGCGGTGGCGGATGTAGTCCTCGATGAAGGTCAGCGCGCGGCCCGAGGCGGTGTAGTCCGCGTAGACCATGCGCCGCGGCCCGAACGGGCCGTCGAGGAGCAGGTCCTCGCCGATCAGCGAGGCGCGGATGCGCTCGATCAGCCGCTCGGAGGGCGTGGCGTGTCGGCGCGGGGGGAGCGGTCGGAGGGTGAGCATGGTCGTGCGAGCCATACGTTGGCGTGCCGCCGCGGCGGGGGCTAGGGGGATTCCCCTAGAGGGTCCGTATCGGACCCTCTACTCGACGTCGCCCTCGACCACACGGCGCGCGAGCTCGCTGCGGGAGCGGATCCCGAGCTTGCGGTAGGTGCGGGTCAGGTGCGCCTCGACCGTACCGACGCTCATGTACAGCGCCTGGCTGATCTCGCGATTCTTCAGACCCTGCGCGACGAGCGCTGCGATGCGGCGCTCGGCGGGTGTCAGCGCTCCGTCGGAGCGCCCGGGTGCCGCGCGCTCGAGGTCGTCGATGGCGCGCGCCTCCCACAGCGCCGCGCCCATGGCGGCAAAGCGCGAGCGCGCGTGGGCGAGCGCGTCGGAGGCCTGGGTGCGCTGGCCGGCGCGCAGCTGGGCCCGGCCGAGCAGCAGCGTCGCCCGTGCGGCGTCCGGGGCGTATCCGAGCCGATGGAAAGCCGCCGCGGCGTGCTTGAGCACGGGCACGGCGTCGTCGGGGGCGGCGCCGGCCAGGAGGATCGCGCCGCGGGCGCGAGCGCAGGCGGCGCGCGACCAATCGCTCGCGATGGCGTCCGCCTGGCGTTCGAGCCGCCCCAGCAGCGCCCCGGCGGCGGCGATCTCCCCGCACGCGGCGAACGCCTCGATCGCGTCGGGCAGCAGCGGGAACGCCCCCGGGTTCTGGTAGCCCATCGCCAGCAGCAGCTCCACGCCCGGGGCCAGCTCGCCGACCGCCGCCTCGGCGTCGGCCTCCGAGAGCGCCAGCAGCCCGAGCACGCCGCGCGCGCGGACGATGCCCGGCCGCTCGCCCTTCGCCGACGCCTCCTGCAGCCGGCGCTCGGCGGCCTCCCGCGCCCGGTCGCTGCGCCCCAGCCACGCGTCGACGAGCGACAGCGGGTAGAGCAGCAGCCGCTCGCCCCACGGGTCCTCGGCGTCGCGGGCGGCCTCGAGGCCCTCCTGCACGAACGCTTCCGCGGTGGCGAGGTTGCCCGCGGCGCACTCGACGAGCGCCAGGTCGAACATGCTGTACGGGTGGTGCGCCTCGGTGCCCGCGCGCAGGCCGTCCTCGTGGACCGCCTCGAACAGCGTCCTGGCCGCCTCGAGGTCGCCCGACCAGAACAGGGTCTCGGCGAGCAGCGTGCGCGGACTCGTCCAGAGGATCGGCTTGCCGCCGGCGGCCTCGAGCTCCACGGCGCGGGCCATGAGATCGGGCCGCGGCGTTCCCGCCAGCGCTTCCAGATAGGCCAGGAAGCCCAGCGACGACATCTGCATCTGCGCGTCGCCGGTGTGATCCGCGAGCTCGACGGATTCGCGCTTGCACTCCAGGCCGGCCGGCAGGTCTCCGGCGAACAGTGCCAGCGACCAGCCGAGATGGTCGAGCACGCGGCCACGGAGCCGCTCGTCGTCGCCCGCGTCGTCGAGCGCCCGCCGCAGCATGGCCACGCCGGACATGACGTCGTCGTCCTCTATGTAGGCGCGCATGAGCAGCGCCTCGCACCGCGCGTGCCCGGGCGGGAGCCGTGCGACGAGCTCGTCGGCGCGGGTCAGCGCGCGCCTGAGCTCGCCGGCGATCGCGCGATCGCCGATCTCCGCCAGGCTGCGGCGCAAGAGGGCGTCGACATCCTCGGGCGGCGTGAGCCGGACGCTGTGGCCGGCGAAGTCGGCCGCGAGGTTGAAGGCCTCGCGTTCGCGGGCCCGCGTCGCGGCGTCCTCGAGCAGCGCGGCCACCTCGGAGTCCGGGTCGTCGGTGCACAGCGCGAGGTGGCGGGCGCGGACGTCCTCGTCGGTCGCCGCGGCGGCCAGGCGCGCGTGCAGGGCCGTGCGCACGAGCGGGCTCATCGCGCCGTAGACCGCCGAGCCCAGGAGGGGGTGCGCGAAGCGCACGCGCAGCTCCTGCCCGACGACCAGCAGCCCCTGCTGCTCGGCCTGTGCGAGCAGGGCGTCCGTGTCGGCCTCGGGCAGCGCCTGGCGCAGCTCGCGCACGGAGCTCTGCCCGAGGGCGGAAACCGCCTCCAGCACGACGGCGAGCTCCGGCGTCACCGCTTCCAGGCGCTGGCTGATCGCCGCCTGCAGCGAGTCGGGCAGCGCGAGGACGTCCGGGTGCGTGGCCTCGCCGGCGGCGGTGAGGCTGCGAGCGAGCTCGAGCGCATAGAGCGGGTTGCCGCCCGAGACCTCGTGGATGCGCTGGAGCATGGGGCGCGAGATCGCGGTGACCGTCTGCCCCAGCAGCCGGCGCAGGGCTCCGAGGCCGAGAGGGCCGAGGGTGAGGATCTCGCTGCGTCCGGGCGGCAGCGTGGTCGCGACCGTCAGCGGGTCGTCGCGGTCGGGCTGTCGCAGCGTCGCCAGCACGCCGACGGGGTCGTCGTCCAGGCGCCGCAGCGCGTAGCGCAGGGCGCGGGCCGAGGCCTGGTCGAGCCACTGCAGGTCATCGATGGCGATCAGCACGGGGCGCTCGGCGCTCAGGGTGCGCAGCGCGCTGAGCACGGCGCGGCCGCGGGCGAAGAGGTTGTCGTCGGCGATGAGCGCTCCGGCGTCGAGGTCGACGCGCTCGAAGAGGTCGACGAGCCCGGTCAGGCCGAGCGGCATCTCCTCCTCGGCGGCGCGCGTCACCAGGACGCTGAAGCCGTTCACCTCGCACTCGTTGACGGCCCAGCGCCACAGCGCCGTCTTGCCGATCCCGGGGTCACCGCGGATCAGCAGCGCCCGCGCGCCGTGCGGCACGGCCTCGACGAAGGCCGCGACCCGACCGCGTTCGGCGTCGCGCCCCACGACGTGTGGGGCACCGTCCGCGGCGCGGTCCGCCACCTGGCCCACCGGCGGAGCTTAGCCGCGGGTGGCGCGGATACGGTGCCGGCATCGCGCGTCTGTTCGTCACGGGCCTCGGCGGCTATCTCGGCAGCGAGCTCGCCCGTCGTGCGCCCGCCGCCGGCTGGGACGTCGAGGGCATCGCCGGCAGCGCGCAGCTCGACATCCGCGACGGGCCTGCGGTCCTCGCCGCCGTGCGCGCGGCGCGTCCCGGCGTCGTCGTGCACACCGCCTACCGGATGGACGATCCGTCCGTGAACGTCGACGGGACGCGGGCGGTTGCGGCGGCCGCCGTCGCGACGGGCGCGCGGCTCGTGCACGTGTCGAGCGACCTCGTCTTCGCCGGAAGCGGCTCGCGCCCGCTGACCGAGGACGACGAGCCCGCGCCGGTCACCGCCTACGGCGCCTCCAAGCTCGCGGCCGAGCGCGCGTGCCCGCCCGGTGCGCTGGTCGTGCGCACGTCGCTGCTCTACGGCGGCGAGCGCCCGTCGACCCACGAACAGGCCGCCATCGAGGCGGCCGACGGCGTGCGCGAGATGACCTTCTTCACCGACGAGGTCCGTTGCCCGATCGCGGTCGGCGACCTCGCCGCGGCCATCCTCGAGCTGGCGCCGGCGGAGGTCGCGGGCCCGCTCCACGTGGCGGGCCCCGACGCGCTCACGCGGCTCGAGTTCGCCCGCCTCGTCGTGGCACGCCACGGTCGCGACCCGCGCGCGCTGCGCGGCGGGCCCGGCGGGCCGGACCGCCCCAAGTACGTGGTTCTCGACAGCTCGCGCGCACAGGCCTTGTTGCATCTGCGCCTGCGTGGCGCGCGGGCGGTGCTCGCGCGATGAGGGCGATCGTGGTCGGCGCGGGCGTGGTCGGGCTGACCGCCGCGGTGTGCCTGCGCGAGGCCGGCGTGCAGGCCGACGTCGTCGCGCGCGAGGCGCCCGAGGAGACGACCTCGGCGGTGGCCGCGGCGCTCTGGTACCCGTACCGTGCCCTGCCGGTCGGCCGCGTGACGGCGTGGTCGGCCGCCACCTACGAGCACCTCGCGGGGCTTGCCGACGTGCCGGGCAGCGGCGTGCGCATGCGCTTGGGCACCGAGCTGCACGCCACGGATCCGTGGTGGCGCGACGCCGTGCCCGACCTGCAGCGTGTGGCCGACGGGCTGCGCTTCTCCGCGCCCGCCGTCGACATGTCGGTGCACCTGCCGTGGCTCGTGGCGCGGCTGCGCGCGCTGGGCGGATCGCTCGAACGGCGCGCGGTGGCGAGCTTCGACGAGCTGCGCGCGGACGTCGTCGTCAACTGCGCCGGCCTCGGCGCGCGCGAGCTGGCGGGCGACGATTCGCTCGTCGCGGTTCGCGGTCAGGTCGTCCGGGTCGCGGCGCGGAGCGTCGAGGAATGGCTGCTCGACCAGTCCGACCCCGCGCGACTGGTCTATGTCGTGCCGCGCGAGCGCGACGTCGTCCTCGGCGGCACCGCGCAGGAGGGCGCCGAGGACCGCGCGCCCGACGCGGCGACGACCGCGGCCATCCTCGAGCGCTGCGCCGCGGCCCTGCCCGTCCTGCGCGGCGCGCCGGTGCTCGGCGTCGCGGTCGGCCTGCGGCCCGCGCGGCCGGAGGTGCGCCTGGAGGCCGAGGGCCGCGTCGTGCACTGCTACGGCCACGGCGGCGCCGGCGTGACGCTCGCGTGGGGCTGCGCGGTGGAGGTAGCCGCACTTCTCGGTGTTCGAGCGGGTCGCTAATCTGCGCCGCGGTGAAGTAAGCAGCCACCGCACACGATCACCGGCCGGCGAGGCGCGAGCCCCGTGTGGACCGGGCGTGCGGTGGTGCGACGGATCCCGAGCGCCGTTCGGCCGCTCGCCCGCTCCGTTCGCCTGCGCCTCCCGAGTCCTCCGGCCACGTTCCGAGGAGGACTCCATGTTGCAGGCATCAGATCTCACCAAGGCATACGACGGCGCTCCGCTCTTCGACGGGCTCTCCTTCGTGCTGGGCGACGGCGAGCGCGCCGGCCTGGTCGGCCCCAACGGCGTCGGCAAGTCGACCCTCGTGCGGCTGCTGGCCGGCGTCGACCGGCCCGACCGCGGTGCGGTGAGCACCGGCGACGTCGCCTGGCTGCCCCAGGAGGCGCCCGACGCCGCGCGCTCGCTGGGCGAGCTGCTCGGTGCGGGCCTCGGCGAGGTGTGGCGCGTGCGCGGCGAGCTGCGCGCGCTCGAGGCGCGCCTGGCCCGCGGCGACACCTCGGAGCAGACCCTGGCGGCCTACGGACGCGCTCTGGAGCGCTTCGGGGCGCTCGACGGCTGGGCGCTGGAGGCGACGCTCGACGAGGCGCGCCGCGCGCTGTCGATCGATCACCTCGATCCGGGCACGCCGCTGTCGCGGCTCTCGGGCGGCGAGCAGGCACGCGCGCTGCTGGCCGGCACGCTGCTCTCGAGCCCGACGGTGCTGCTGCTCGACGAGCCGACCAACCACCTCGACAGCGACGGCCTCGCGTGGCTGGAGACCTGGCTGCGCGGCTTCGCCGGCACCGTGCTCGTCGTCTCGCACGACCGCGCGTTCCTCGACGCGGTCGTCGGCTGCATTTTCGAGCTCGCGCCCGGCGGCGAGCTGACGCGCTACGAGGGCGGCTACAGCGCTTATCGAGCCGAGCGCGAGCGCCGCCGTGAGCGCCAGGCGCTCGAGTACGAGGCACAGGAGAAGCGACGACGAAGGCTCGAGGCCGACGTCGCGATGACGCGCCGCCAGGCGCAGCACACTGAGCGCACGGTGAGCAGGGCGGCGGCCCCGCAGCTCAAGCGCAAGGCCAAGAAGGTCGCCAAGAAGGCCAAGGCGCGGGAGAGCCGGCTGCGGCGGGAGTTCGATGGCGAGGGAGCGGTGGCCGCGCCCGAGCAGCGGCCGGTCCTGCGGCTGCGCCTCGACGGGCACGGCCGCGGGCGGCGGCGGATCGCGGCCCTGCGCGGCGTGCGCTCGCGCGGGCTGCGCGACGTCGACCTGGTGCTGCACCGGGGCGACCGCGTCGCGGTCACCGGGCCCAACGGCGCGGGCAAGACGACGCTGCTCAGCGTGCTGGCCGGCGTCTTGGTGCCCGCGGACGGCACGGCGGAGCGCGCCGCGTCGGTGCGCATGCTGCCGCAGACGCCGCTGTCGCTGCCGGCGCACGAGCGCGTGGTCGACTGGCTGCGCGCGCAGAGCCCGATGGACGAGGGCGAGGCGCGCACGTTGCTGGGCGCGTTCGCCCTGGACAGCGCTGCCGTCCACCGCCCGCTCGGGAGTCTGAGCCCCGGCGAGCGCGCGCGGGTCCACATGGCGGCGATGGTCGCCTCGGGCGCCGAGCTGCTGCTGCTCGACGAGCCCACCAACCACCTCGACCCCGAGACGCTCGAGGCGGTCGAGCGCGCGCTGCGCGCGTTCGGCGGCACGATCGTCGCGGTGTCGCACGACCGCGCCTTCCTGGACGGGATCGGCGTGACGCGGCGAATCGAGGTGCGCGACGGCGCCGTGCGCGAGCTGCTCGCCTGACGCCGACCGCTTCCCCGAAACGCCGAGGGCCCGGCGCGAGCCGGGCCCTCTTCGCGAAGCGGTAGCGCCGGAGCGCTGCCTACATCATGCCGCCCATGTCGGGCATGCCACCGCCGCCGCCGGCCCCATCCTTCTCGGGGATCTCGGCGACGATCGCCTCGGTGGTGAGGATGTTCTTGGCGATCGAGGCGGCGTTCTGGAGCGCGGAGCGCGTGACCATGGCCGGATCGATGACGCCCTCGCCGACGAGGTCGACGATCTCGCCGGTGGCCGCATTGAGGCCGAAGCCCTTCTTGGCCTTGCGCACGTCGGACACCACGACCGAGCCCTCGAGGCCCGAGTTCTCGGCGATCTGACGCAGCGGCTCCTCGAGCGAGCGCAGGACGATGCGGGCGCCGGTGCGCTCGTCGTCGTCGCCG
>DATBKW010000133.1:0-6188 GCA_036555665.1 Solirubrobacteraceae bacterium
GATGCCGGTGTGGAGGTAGCCGATGATCGGCTTGAGGTCGCGCACGACCTCGCCCTCGAGCGTGACCAGCAGCCGCAGCACGCCGTGCGTGGCCGGGTGGTGCGGGCCGAAGTTGATCGTCAGCAGCTCGGACTCGGTCGCCGTCTCGAGCGCCTGCGAGCGCGCCGAGATGTCGATCGACTCCTCCTGTTTGCGGTACTCGGAAAGCTCGGTCATGCCGTGTAGTCGCGGCCGAAGGTCTCGTCCTTGGTGAACAGGACCGGCTCGCCGCCGACCGGGAAGTCGCGCCGCTGCGGGAAGCCTTCGTAGTCCTCGGGCATGAGGATCCGACGGAGATCCGGGTGGCCGTCGAAGATGACCCCGAACATGTCGAAGACCTCGCGCTCCTGGTGGTCGGCGGTGGGCCAGTCGGGCGTCACGGACTCGACGTTCGGCGCGTCGATCGGCACGCGCAGCTTGACCGTGATGCGGTCGAGCTGCTCCATGCTCAGCAGCTCGTACTGCACGCCCAGCCGTGGCTCGACGGGGTAGTAGTCCAGGCCGTGCACGCTGGCCAGGAACGTGAACCCCTTCTCCTTCAGGAACTGCAGCGTCGCGCGGATCGCGGGCGGCTCGACGTGGATGGCGGCCTTGCCGCGGAAGAACTCGGTGTCGCGGACGCTGTCGTCGACGTGCTCGCGCAGCTCCTTGGCGAGGAGCTCGAGGCCGGGCGCGTCAGGCACCCGCGGTGTCCCCCGGGGGGAAGACGTTGACCGCGGCGGCGTCGGTGGGCGCCTGCGGCGCGAGCTCCTCGGTTCCGACCGCGTTGTAGCGGTCGCGCCAGCCTAGGCTCGGGTCCTGCTGGATCATCGAGCGCAGCTTGAGGATGCCGTGCATGAGCGCCTCGGGGCGCGGCGGGCAGCCGGGCACGTGGACGTCGACCGGCATGAACTTGTCGGCCGGCACGATCGCGTAGTTGTTGTAGACGCCCATCGACGACGAGCAGGCTCCCATCGCGATGGCCCAGCGCGGCTCGAGCATCTGGTCGTAGACGCGCCGGATGACGGGCGCCATCTTGATCGAGATGCGCCCGGAGAGGATGAGCATGTCCGCCTGGCGCGGCGAGGCGCGGAAGGCCTCGAAGCCGAAGCGCGCGATGTCCAGGCGCGAGGCGACGATCGACATCATCTCGATCGCGCAGCAGGCCAGGCCGAAGGTGGCCGGGAACATCGAGTTGCCCTGTGCCCAGGCGACGGCCTTGTCGAGTGTGGTGATGAGCAGCGAGTCGCGGACGTGCTGCTCGAGGTCCTCGCCCTCCAGTTCGCCGCGCAGCATCTGCTGGGCGCGCAGCTGCCGAATCCGGAAGTCGCTGGGAGGCTTCTCGCGCCTGACTATCTCCATTCCAGCGCCCCTCGTCGCCAGACGTACACGAACGCGACGAGCAGCAGCGCGATGAAGACGATCGTCTCGACGAGGGCGAACGTCCCGTACGCGCGCAGCTGAACGGCGATCGGATAGAGGAAGACGACCTCGATGTCGAAGAGGATGAAGAGCATCGCGATCAGGTAGAAGCTGATCCCGAAGCGGAATCCCCGCTGGACCTCCGACGGCAATCCGCACTCGTACGGGTCGGCCTTCGTGCGGATCGTGGGCCGCGTGCGCGCGCCGATGTAGGTGTTGATGACCGTGAACACGCCGCCCACGGACGCGCCGAGGACGAGGAAGACGACGGCTGGGAAGTACGAGCGGAGCATGGGATTCTGGAAGCGGGGCCCGCCGCGCCCGGCCACGTGGCCGGCTCGGCACCCGCCAAGACCCGGGTTCTACCACCATTTGTAACGTCTTGATACTTAGTGGCAGATGACGCACGTCGCCGAGGTCGTTGCGCTCGTCACCGCCGCGGTGAACCTGGCCGCCGGAGCGCTCGGCGCGTGGCGCTGGTGGACGGTCCAGCCCTCGCGTGCGTTCTGGGTGCTGTGCCGCGCGGGACAGGCGGCGGCGATCGCTCAGGCGGTCGCCGCGGGCGTGCTCGCGGCGCTGGGCTTCGATCCCGACGACAACCTGTACTGGCTCTACGCGCTGTTGCCGGTCGCCGTGTCGTTCGTCGCCGAGCAGCTGCGCCTCACCGCCGCACAGGCGGTGCTCGACACGCGCGGCCTGGAGGACGCGCAGGCCGTCGGCGAGCTCGCGGAAGATCAGCAGCGCTCGGTCGTCCTCTCGATCGTGCGCCGCGAGATGGGCACGATGGCGGCGGCGGCGATCGTCGTGGCCTTTCTTGCCGCGCGCGCGTGGGGAACTGCGTGAGCATGCAGGATCCGGCGCACCGACGGCGAACCTGACGCGGAGCCCGGCGCCGGCCCTAGACGGTCCTCTGTTCACATCGCGATCGTCTTGCAACGGCGGCAACCTGGCCGGCGCCGGGCTTCCCCCCGTCCGCGCTCGCGGCGCGTGGCTACACGCCGGCCAGGAACCTCTCCATCACCCGGTTGACGTCGCCCGCGGCCTCCATGTGCGGCGAGTGGCCGCTGCTCTCCAGCACGACAACCTCGGCGCTGTCCGGCACGTGGCGCGCGTGCTCGGGCGGGATGATCCGGTCCTGCTCGCCCCAGACGACGAGCAGCGGCACGCCGAGCTCGGCCAGGCGATCGGCGACGAGCACGTGCTGGCGGCCCTCGCCGAAGACGTGGTCGGCGATCGAGCGCAGCGCCGCGTCGACGCCGTCGATCCGCTTGTACTTCAGGACGTCGTCGACGAGCTGGCGGGTGACCTGGCCGCTGTCGGCGAACAGCAGCTCGAGCGCGGGCTTGAGCTCGCGCCGGCTGCCGGCCGAGATGAAGCCGTCCAGATACTCGCCGTTGATCTCCTCGCCCAGGCCGGCGCTCGCAACCAGCGTCAGCGACCGCGCACGCGACGGCTCGCGCAGCGTGAGGCTCGCGGCGACCAGGCCGCCGAGCGAATGGCCGACCAGGTGGGCGCGCTCGATGTCCACCGCGTCGAGGAACTGCGCCAGAGCGGCGACGAGGAAGTCCAGGTCGCCGGGCCCGACGTCCTTCGACGAGCCGCCGTGGCCGGGCAGCTCCAGCGCGTAGACCGTGTGCTCCTCGGCCAGCGCGGGCGTGGCGAACAGCCAGTTGTTCAGGTCGCCGCCGAAGCCGTGTAGCAGGACGACCGCGTCGTCGCCCTCGCCCTGGCGCAGGTAGCGCAGCGTTCCCGCCCCGACCTCGACGGTCTCCGGCGCCGGCCCCGCGTCCTCCTCGCTCTCGCCCGGCACGAACGAGGCCTCGAAGTCGGCGACGAAGGCGTCGATGTCCGCCTCGGTCGTGTCGGCGCCGGCGACCACGCCGAGCAGCCCGCCGACGGGGATCGTCTGCCCGGGCGACGCTACCCGCCGGCGCAGCACGCCCTCGACCGGACTCTCGACCGCGCCGTTGAGCTTGTCGGTCTCGACCTCGGCCACCTCGTCGCCGACGGCGATGTCGGCGCCCTCGTCGACCAGCCACGCGACGAGGCGGCCCTCGGTCATCGACAGGCCCCACTTGGGCATGCCGAGCTTCCGAACCTCTGCACTCATGCCGGAGCGGCCGCGCCCGCCACCTCGCGCACGGCGGCGGCGATGACGTCGGGGCTGGGCACGTAGGCGTCCTCGAGCACCGGCGCGAACGGCACCGGGCTGTGGGGCGGCGTCACCATCCTCGGCGCCGCCTTGAGGTTGCCGAAGGCCTCCTGCGTCACCTGCGCGACGATGTCGGCCGCGAAGCCGCAGCGCGGGTTGGCCTCGTCGACCACCACGAGGCGGCCGGTGTTCTCCACGCTCTCGAGGATCGAGTCGAGGTCGAGCGGCGACGTCGTTCGCGGGTCGACGATCTCGCACGAGATCCCCTCGCCGTCGAGCTCGGCAGCCGCCTGCTGGGCGAGCAGCACCATGCGCCCCAGCGCGACGATCGTCACGTCGTCGCCCTCGCGCACGAAGTTGGCCTCGGCGAACGGGATCGCGTAGGCCTCCTCGGGCACGTCGCCCTCGGTGGCGTAGAGCATCTTGTGCTCGAGGAAGATCACCGGGTCGTCGTCGCGGATGGACTGGATGAGCAGCCCCTTGGCGTCGTACGGCGTCGACGGCGCCACGACCTTCAGCCCCGGGACGTGGGTGAAGATCGGGTGCAGCGACTGCGAGTGCTGCGAGGCGGCGCGGATCCCGGCGCCCCACATCGTGCGGATGACCATCGGGGTCTTGGCCTTGCCGCCGAACATGTAACGGAACTTCGCCGCCTGGTTGAAGATCTGGTCGAAGCAGACCCCCATGAAGTCGACGAACATCAGCTCGGCGACCGGGCGCAGCCCCGAGGCCGCGGCGCCCGCGGCGGCGCCGACGTAGGCCGACTCCGAGATCGGCGTGTCGAGGACGCGGCCGGGGAAGCGGTGGTACAGGCCCTTGGTCACACCGAGAACGCCGCCCCAGGCGTCGTCCTCGCCGGCGGTCGTCATGCCGCCCGCGATGTCCTCGCCCATGATGACGACGGTCTCGTCGCGCTCCATCTCCTGGGCGAGCGCCTCGTTGATGGCCTGCTGGTAGGTGATGCGTCGTGCCATGACTGCCTCCCCTCTCAGTAGCTCACGTAGACGTCGGTCTGGACCTCGTCGGGCGTCGGGTCGGTGCCCGCCTTCGCATCGGCCACGGCGCGGTCGATCAGCTCGGTGACCGACTGGTCGATGGCGGAGAGGTCGTCGTCGTCGACCATGCCCGCCTCGGTGACGCGGCGGGAGAAGGCCGCGAGGCAGTCGCGCGTGCGCCGGATCTCCTCGACCTCGCCGGCGCCACGGTAGGTCTGCTGGTCGCCCTCGAAGTGGCCGAAGTAGCGCATGCCCTTGCATTCGATGAGCGTGGCGCCGCCGCCCGAGCGGGCGCGCTGGATCGCCTCGCCCGCCGCCTCGTGCACGGCGAAGAAGTCGAAGCCGTCGACGACGATGCCGGGCAGGCCGAAGCCGTCGGCGCGCTTGGCGACGTCGACGCCGCTCTGGTGATAGGTCGGGGGCGTCGACTCGGCGTAGCCGTTGTTCTCGACCACGAAGATGACCGGCAGGTGCCACGCGGCGGCGAGGTTCAGGCTCTCCAGGAAGGTGCCCTGGTTGGAGCCGCCGTCGCCGGTGAACGAGACGGCGACCTGATCGGAGCCTCTCACCTTGGCCGTCAGGCCGACGCCGCAGACGAGCGGCGGACCGCCGCCGACGATGCCGTTGGCGCCGAGCATGCCCTTCGACAGGTCGGCGATGTGCATCGAGCCGCCCTTGCCGTGGCAGATGCCCTCGCGCTTGCCGTAGATCTCGGCCATCATCGCGGCGACGTCGCAGCCCTTGGCGATCGAGTGGCCGTGGCCGCGGTGCGTGCTGGCGACGTAGTCGTCGGACCGCAGGTGCGTGCAGACCCCCGCGGCGATCGCCTCCTCGCCCGCGTACAGGTGCACGAAGCCCGGGATCTCGCCGGTGGCGAACTCGGTGTGCAATCGCTCCTCGAACTCGCGGATGGTGCGCATCACGCGATAGGCCTCGAGCAGCTGGTCCTTCGTGAGCTCCCCGGAGACCGGGGGCGCGACAGCCGACATGGCTCTCCTCCTGGGGACGGCGACCGGTTGAGTGGAACCTACTCCGCTGCGCGCTGCACGGAGGCTGCGTGTTCGGACATGACGGCATCGACGTCGATCCGCAGCGGTCCGTCGGCCAGACGGACGGTCGCGCCGTCGTCACCGTGGCGCTCGATCTCGCGCTCGCCGTCGAGCGCCAGCGAGGCGCCGTTGGCGGCGAGCGCCACCGGCACGCCCGGTCGCAGGGCCTCGTGGCTCGCCACGGCGACGGGGGTCACGAGCCCGGGCGCCAGCGCCACGTCGAGGACGACCACGGCCTGCGCCGGATCGCCCGCCAGCCGCACGTGCAGCCCACGACTCCCGGGCGCGAGCATCCCCGCGACCGACGACAGCCCGACGGCGCCTGGATCGGCCACGGTCACGAACAGCTCGGTCAGCGCGTCGTGGCGCCACAGCGCGCGGGCGCCGACGAAGCGCTCGCGCGTCACGGCAACGTCGACGAGCGCGAGGTCGGGCTCGGCATCGCGGCGCTCGACGACCAGCGCGGCCTCGCGGCGCAGCGCGCCGGCGCCGCCGCGGCCGGTCGCGACCAGGCCGGTGGCGATGCCGGCCACCGTCGTCTCGCGCATCTCG
>DATBKW010000134.1:0-1547 GCA_036555665.1 Solirubrobacteraceae bacterium
CTCGCACCTCTTCAGCCGCGACCCGGACGGCGGGCCGCACATGAGCATCCGCATGTCCGCCTTTGACGAAGACCCAGGCGTGCGCCCGAGCTGGCGCACATTCGTGGCCTACGCCGCGCCCTGGGAGCCGATCCCGGAGGACGACGGGCTCGAGCACTTCGCCGAAGGCAAGCTGCGCGACTGAGCGTGGACCGGCGCGGGCGGATCCGGGCGTACGGCGGTGCCGTCGCCCTGATGCTGGTGGGCGTTATCTGCGGCTTCGCCGTGCCAGGCCTCGTCGGCGACATCATCCGTCTCACCCTGCTCACGGTCGGCTTCGGCGCGGTGATCCTGGCCGTCTTCTACGAGATCGGGATGAGCGAGGAGAAGGCGCTGGCGCGCGAGCAGAACGAGCGCGAGCAGCGGCAGCCGAAGCACGAGGAGCCGGACGAGCGATCGTCGTGGACGCGACCCCCGCGGCGCCCCGGTTAGTCCAGCTTCTGGGCCTGCAGGAAGCGGGCGGTCTCGTCGTCGGCCGGGAAGAAGGATTCGATCGAGAGCTCCGACACCGTCACGTCGACCGCCGTGCCGAACGTCGTGGCGGTGCTGATGAAGGCGAGCTCGACGTCGCCCGCGCGGACGCGCAGCGGCACGGCGATCTCGCCGGCCTCGAGGTCCACCGAGTGGCCGCCGCCACCGCCGGGGTAGCCGGCAAGCTCGTCGTGCAGCGCGAACAGCGCGGCGTCGCCGCTCGCCACCGCCTGGCGGCCGAGGCGGTCGAGGATGTGCGCGCGCCACTCGCCGAGGTTGACGATGCGTGGCGCCATTCCCTCCGGGTGGAGGCTGAGGCGCAGCACGTTCACGGGCGGCTCGAGCAGGTGCTCGGCGGAGCCCGCGGTGAGCATCGGGATCGTGCGGTTGCCGGCGACGAGGCCCCAGTGACGATCCACGACCACAGCCGGGTACGGCTCGTGGCCCCGCAGCACGCGCTCGATCACCTCGCGCACGGGGCCCATCTCGGGCTCGTCGAGGCCGCGCTGCCCGTACGCGGGCGCGTAGCCCGCGGCGAGCAGCAGGCTGTTGCGGTCGCGCAGCGGCACATCGAGGTGCTCGGCGAGCTGCACCACCATGTCGGCGCTCGGCTTCGAGCGGCCGGTCTCGATGAAGCTCACGTGCCGCGCGGACACGCCGGCGCCGAGCGCCAGGTCGAGCTGGCTCATGCGCCGGCGCTCGCGCCAGTCGCGTAGGAGGGGGCCGATGCGGTGCTGTTCTGCGAGCTCTGGCATGGCACTCAAAGTACCGAGCGCGTGGGGGCGCGGCGATTACCTCCGAGGTAATTGAGGAGACGCACGCGCGGCGGCAGCATCGCCGCCATGACAACTCGAACCCCACACACCCAGACCAGTCCATGGGCCGCCCTGCCGGTGCTGCTCGCAGGCGCGTTCATGGTTGTCCTCGACTTCTTCATCGTCAACGTGGCGCTGCCGGCGATCGCCACCGACCTCGGCGCGGGCGAGAGCTCGCTCGAGTGGATCGTCGCCGGCTACGGCCTCACCTTCGCCGCCTTC
>DATBKW010000135.1:0-13864 GCA_036555665.1 Solirubrobacteraceae bacterium
CTGGATCTCGCACGAGATCGACTTCACCCAGGACCGCCGCGACTGGGAGGCGATGTCCGACGAGCAACGCGACGAGGCCTCCTGGGGCCTGGCCAACTTCTTCGTCGGCGAGGAGCGCGTGACCACGCAGTTCAGCGGCCTTGTCATGGCCTACGAGGACCAGCACGAGGAGGCCTTCCTCACCACCCAGCAGGTCGACGAGGCCCGCCACGCCCAGCACTTCAACCGCCTCTACGAGCAGGTCCTGCAGTACGACGGCAGCTTCGAGGACCGGCTCGACCGCTGCCGCGCGCAGCTCAACGAGCACTACATCACGCTCTTCGACGAGCACCTCGTCAGCGTCAACGAGGCCCTGGTCGACAACCCGCGCGACATCGAGGCCAAGATCGACTTCGTCGTCACCTACCACATGGTCATCGAGGGCACGCTCGCGCTGACCGGGCAGTACTTCCAGTCGAGCTGGATGGAGCGCGAGGACATCCTGCCCGGCCACCGGCTCGGCTTCGGCAAGATCTCGCAGGACGAGCACCGCCACGTCGCCTACGGCACCTGGTTCCTGCAGTCCAAGGCCGGCGACCCCGCTCACGCGCAGCGCATGCAGGATCGGATGATGGCGCTGCTGCCGGCCGCCGCCGGCGTTCTCGTGCCGCCGGGCTACGAGCTCGGCGACGAGTACGAGTACATGGGCTACTCCAGCCAGGAGATGAACGAGTTTGCCTTCACGGCTCTCTCGCGGCGCCTGAAGGTGATCGGGATCGGGCTGCCGGCGGCCGCCTGAAAAGTCGTGGATTGCAAGCCGCGGGCGCCGGGTAAGAGCGGATCACTCCTCGCGATACCCGGCGCAAGTAACGGCCCCGGCCCCTCCAGCCGGGGTCGCGCCGTTAAGTGCGGTTAACCACAATTGCGCTCTCGCTCACGAGCAGCTACCGTGGCCTGCGAATGACCCGCTACCTCGACATCCAGACGCCCATGGGCGTCCCCGCCGCTCGTAGCGGGTCCGCGACCTAGCGCGTCTTGCGCTCGGCCGCGGGCACACCGCCCGGGGCCGAGCTCCTCTCTGTTGGCAGCACGCTCCCGGACGGATCCCGTCCAACGCATCCCCGAAGGGAGCATCGTGTACAGCCAGTTCCACCAGCAGTTCGCGAAGGCCAATCCGCCCGTGCTCGGACCCCGCAGCCTGGCTTCCGAGCGCCCCGAGCGGGGGAACGCGCCCCCGGGACGGGTCCGCGGAGGCGTGGCCTATGCGCTGGCCTCCGCCGCCCAGCGGCTGGACCGCGAGCGCGCCCGCCGCGCTCTGGCCTAGGGGTGCCGAAGGCGGCCAAGTGGCCGCCTGAGGTGGGCCCCCTCGACGGAATCCTGTTGTAGCGTGGGCGTCCCGCCGGCACCGTGCCGGCGGGACGCCCCCATGCACCTCTCCAAGCTCGAAGACCTCGAGCCGTTCACGACCCTCGACGGCTCAACCATCCGCGAGATCGCCGGGCCCGCGTGGACGCCGGCCCGCAACCAGTCGCTCGCCGAGGCGACGGTGCCGGTGGGAGGGCGCACGATCGCCCACTTCCACCGCGTCACCGAGGAGCTGTACTTCTTCATCGCGGGCCGCGGGCGCATGACCCTCGGTGACAACGAGCGCGAGGTCGCCGCCGGCGACTGCGCCGTCATCCCGCCCGGCGAGGTCCACTCGCTGGTCAACACCGGCGACGAGCCGCTCGTCCTGCTGTGCTGCTGCGCGCCGGCCTATTCGCACGAGGACACCGTCCTGGTCGAGCGTCAGGCTTCCAGCGGGTAATAGCTCGCCGACGCCACATGTCGATCCGTCGCGCCGCTCCGCTTGTCGTGTTCCTGGCAGCCCTTTCGCTGGCGGCGCCCGCGAGCGCGCTGACGATCGGCATCGCCGACCAGAAGCCCGACATGTTCAGCGATCCGCGCTTTTTGGCCGACGGCTTCCAGTTCGCGCGTCGCGCGGTGCCGTGGGACGCGCTGAGCAACCCGTACCAGACCGCCGAGCTCGACGCCTGGATGGCGGGCGCGCGCGCAGCGGGCGTCAACCCGCTGATCTCGTTCACGCACTCGAGCACGGACCGCCGCGCGCTGCCGACGCCCGAGCGCCTGCTCTACGAGTTTCGCCGCTTCCGGGCGCGCTATCCGTGGGTGACCGAGTACGCGAGCTGGAACGAAGCCAACCACTGCGGCGAGCCGACGTGCCACCGTCCCGCGCTCGTGGCGGCCTACTGGCGCAAGCTCACGCGCGAGTGCCCGCAGTGCAGGATCCTCGCCGCCGAGGTCCTGGACATGCCGAACATGACCCGGTGGGTCAAGGCGTTTCGCCGCGACGCCCGCGTGCAGCCGCGCTATTGGGGCCTGCACAACTACGTCGACGCCAACCGCCTGCGCACCACCGGCACGCGCCGGCTGCTGAAGGCGACGGGACGCGCCCTCATCTGGTTCACCGAGACCGGCGGGATCGTCTCGCGCACCAACCGCCGCAAGGTGACCTTCCCGGAGTCGGCCTCGCACGCGGCCAAGGCGACGCGCTTCGTCTTCGCCCATCTCGTGCCGCTCAGCCGGAGGATCACGCGCGTCTACCTCTACCACTGGAACAGCTACCCGGGCCCGAGCACGTGGGACTCGGCCCTGATCGGGCCGACCGGCAAGCCGCGCCCGGCCTGGCGGGTACTGCAGCGGGTTTTGGCGCAGCGCGCGGCGCGCAAGCTCCTCGGCGGCCCGTAGGCGCGCGTTGCGCCTCGCGATCATCTCCGACACGCACCTTCCGCGCGGCGCTCGCGCGCTGCCGCCGGCGTGCGTCGAGCACCTGCGAGAGGCCGACGTCATCCTGCACGCGGGCGACCTCGTCACGGTCGAGGTCCTGCGCGACCTGCAGGCGCTCGGGCCGCCCGTCGAGGCGATCCACGGCAATGTCGACGACGCGACGGTGCGCCGGATGCTGCCATCGGCGCGCCTGGTCGGGGCCGCCGGCGCGGTCATCGCGATGGTCCACGACGCCGGGCCCGCCGACGGTCGCCTGCGGCGCATGCAGCAGCGCTTCGCGGACGCCGACGCCGTCGTGTTCGGCCATTCGCACATCCCGCTGCTCGAACGCGACCGCGCCACGGGGTTTCAAATCTTCAACCCCGGAAGCCCGACCGACCGTCGGCGCCAGCCGACGCACACGATGGGCCTGGCGCACGTCGGCGAAGATGGCGCAGTGAGCTTCGAGCTGATCGACCTCGGATGAACGTCGCCGCGCGGGTGCAGGACTCGATCCGGGCGGTCAACGGGCAGACGCGCGACGCGCAGCGGGCTGGACCGTTCGTCTTCTACCGCCATCGCGACTCCGACCACCCGATGCTCAACTACGCCGTGCCCGAGCCGGACGCGGGCGAGTGGGCGGGCATCGACGAGCTGCGGCGCGTGTTCGCCACGCACGGGCTGCGGCCGCGCCTGGAGTTCGTGGGCGAGTGCGCGCCCGGCCTGGAGGCCGCGCTGGCCGAGGCGGGCTTCGAGCTCGAGGGCCACTTCCCGGTGATGACGCTCCCCGCCGTGGAGCTGCGCGAGGTGCCGGTGCCCGAGGGCGTCGTGATCTCCCGGGCGAGCGGGGCCGTCGACGCGCGCGCCGTGCTCGAGGTCGGCGCGGAGGCCTTCGGCGCCGATCCGCCCACCGACGCCGAGGTCGGGGCGTACCAGGGTCGCAGCCTGCTGGCGCGGGCCGACGGAGTGCCCGCGGGCGCTGCGTCGCGCACCGAGATCGCCGACGGTGTCAGCGAGCTCGCGGGCATCGGCGTGCGCGAGCGCTTCCGCCGCCGCGGGATCGCGGCGGCGCTGACTTCGGCGGCCGCAGCGGACGCGATCGCGGCCGGCGCCGAGCTGTGCTTCCTGACCCCGGGCGACGCCGGGGCCGAGCGCGTCTACGAGCGCGCGGGGTTCAAGCGGGCCGGCACGACGATGGTGCACATGGTTGGCTGACGACCTGCGATCATCATGAGCCATGACCGAGGTCACTCCACTGCAGGGAGAGCTCCAGACGCAGATCATGGCCGCCATCTGGCGCCTCAGCGAAGGCACCGTCGAGCAGGTCCGCCAGGCGCTCCCTCCCGAGTCTTCACCACCCACCCGCGCGTACAACACCGTCCAGACGGTGCTCAACCGCCTGGCTGAGCGCGGCCTGCTGGGCCGCCGTCGCGAGGGGCACGTCATCGTCTACGCCCCGCGGCTGAGCGAGGCGGAGTACCTGTCGCGCTCGATGGAGCACACGCTGCGCGGCGCCTCTTCGCAGGCGCGCCAGGTGGCGCTCGCCCAGCTGATCGGCAGCCTGCCGCGTAACGAGGCGGCCGAGCTCGGTCGGCTCGCCGAGGAGGTTGCCACGGAGCGCATGCGATGACCGCAGCGGCGCTTGCCGCCGCCGCGTTCGGGGGGATCGTCCTTCCGCATCTGCTGCGACTGGAACGTGCGGACCCGGGGCCGGCCTGCCTGCTGTGGGGCGCGGCGCTCGGCCTGCGCGCACTGCTCGTCGTGGGCACCGTCGCGGGGGCGCTCGTGCTGCTGCATCCCGGGCACCTGCTCCGGGCCGTCGCCGAATGGCCCTGCGCGCCCCACCACCAGGTGGCCAGTCACGCCGCTGCGGCGCTCGGAGGCCTGGCGCTCGCGATCTCGCTGCTGTGGGCGTTGGCGCGCATCGTGCAGGCGACGTTCGCCGTGCGCCGCCTCGTGCGCGCGCCGCTGGGCGAGGGTCCGGGCGGCAGCGTCATCGTCGGCGGCGAGGACGTCATGCTCGCGGCGGCCGGCCTGACGCGGCCGACGCTCGTGGTCTCCGCCGGCGCGCTGGCGCGCCTCGACGACGCCGAGCTCGCCGCCGCCATGGCCCACGAGCGCGCGCACATCCGCCGCCGCCACCGCTACGTGCTGCTCTACGCGGAGGTCTGCCGCGTCCTCGGGCGCCCGCTGCCCGGCACCGCGCGCGCGGTGCGCGAGCTGCGCTTCCACATCGAGCGCGACGCCGACCGCTGCGCCGTGCGCGCCCGCGCCGACCGCCTCGCGCTCGCCTCGGCGATCTGCAAGGCGGCGACAGGCGCGGCGACCCGCGCCGGCATCGCCGCCCTCGGCGGCGACGGCACCGCCGCCCGCGTGCGCGAGCTCATGCAGGACGCCGTCCCCGGCGCCCGCACCCGCGGCCTACGCGCGCTGGCCACCGCGGCCGTGACGCTGGCGGTCGGCGCGGCGCTGACGATGCCGGCGGCGGTAAGTGGGCTGGGGGATCCGGTCGCCATGTGCGGCGGGTAGGACGTTCTCCGCTTCTCGTCGGCGGCTCCGCGCAGCCAGGGCAGTGAGGGAGTGAGAGCTGACCGCCCGCGCGGGGCGCCGGCGCTGTTCTTCCGGCGCATGTAGACGAACTGCGTCGGATTGGTGTCGGTTTCCGGGAGCGATCCGACGGAGTTCGGGCCAGTGCGCGCGCCGCGCCGTCCCAACACCGACCGGCCGACGCACCCTCCTTCACTGCCCTGGCCGCCGAGCCGCGAGCCTCACGCGGAGAACGACCGTGCCGCCGACCACCCGACAAGACGCTCCACGGCCACAACAATGACCGGTCCCTCCGGCGGCGCGGCCGCGTACTGCTCGTACTTCGCCACCAGCGCGGCGACCGCCGCGTCGCGCGAGTCGCCGCCCTCCAGCACGGCGGCACGACCGTCGACCCGCACCCACCACAGCGCCTCCCAGTCCTCCTCGTAGTGGTCGACGAGCAGACTCGCCCACGGGTTCGCGCGCACGTTCGCCAACCGCTGCAGCCGAGGCGTGGCCTTGGGCTTCGCGTCGACCGCCGTCCACACCCGGTCGCCGGCGACGGCGAAGCAGCAGGCCACCACGTGCGGCCGCCCGTCCGGCCGCACCGTCACGAGGCGCCCGACGCGAGCCGAAGCGAGAAGCTCGCGGCAGCGCGCCTCGTCCATCAGCGGTGGCCTGCGGCGAGCGCGGCGTAGCGCTCGAGGCGATCCACGGTCTCCTCCTCGCCCGCCGGTGGCAGCATGAGCAGCACCCGGTCGACACCGGCGGCGGCGAGCTTCTCGAGCTTCTCGTCGTCGGCGTGGCGCAGGCCGAAGTAGGTCACCGGGATGCGGCCACGGCCCGCGTCGGCCGCGCGCTGCTGCAGCTCCGCGATCCGCGGGCCCAGCTCGTCGAGGTCGCGCATGTTGGGAAACCAGCCGTCGCCGTACTCGACCACGCGCTCGAGTACGCGCGGCCCCGTCCCGCCGATCCAGATCGGCGGGTGCGGGTCCTGCACCGGCTTGGGCCACGACCAGATGCGCTCGAAGTCGACGTGCTCGCCGTGGAACGACGCCTCTTCCTGCGTCCAGATCGCGCGCAGGGCCAGCGCGCGCTCGCGCATGACGCGAAAGCGCTGCGCCGGATCGGTGCCGTGGTTGCGCATCTCCTCGAGGTTCCAGCCGGCCCCGATGCCCAGCTCGAAGCGCCCGCCGGAGACGACGTCCAGCGACGCCGCCTCCTTGGCCAGCGTGATCGGGTCGCGCTCGACGATCAGTGCAATGCCCGTGCCCAGCCGCAGGCGCTCGGTCGTCGCGGCGATGGCGGCCAGTGCCACGAACGGGTCGTAGGTGTGCCAGTACTCGCGCGGCAGCTCGGGGCCGCCCGACCACGGGCTCTCCCGGCTGGCGGGGATGTGCGTGTGCTCGGGGATGAAGAGCGCGTCGAACCCGGCCTCCTCGGCCGCGCGCCCGAGCTCGATCGGGGCGATCGTCTCGTCGGTGACGAACATCGACAGGCCGAACTGCATGCGCTACCTCCGTGGCTCGATCTCGAGCAGGCGATCGCCGGCAGGAGCGTGGTCGACCTGCAGCGTGACGTGCTCGATGTCAAAGCGCTCGCTGACCATCGCCTGCAGCGAGCGCCGCACCGCGTGGCAGTCGTCGCCGGGGCGCACGAGCACGTGCGCCGCCAGCGCCGGAAAGCCCGAGGTGACCTCCCAGACATGGAGGTCGTGGACCTCGACCACGCCCGGGTGTGCGGCCATGGCGTGGCCGATGGCTTGGACGTCGATGCCCTCCGGCGCCCCCTCCAGCAACACGCGGCCGGAGTCGCGCAGCAGCCGCCAGCCCGAGACGAGCATCAGCGCCGCCACGAGCAGCGAGGCGATCGCGTCGGCCTGGTTGAAGCCCGCCACGAGCACGACGGCACCCGCGACGGCGGCGGCCAGCGAGGCGAAGAGGTCGGTGAGGACGTGCAGGCGGGCGCCTTCGACGTTGAGCGAACGGCGCTCGGCGCGCCCGAGCGCGGCCGCCGCGGCGAGGTTGACGCAGGCGCCGAGCAACCCGACGACGAGCACGAAGCCGCCGTCGACGTCGGGCGGGTTGAAGAGCCGCCGGATGCCCTCGACCGCGATGACTCCGGCGAGGACGAGCAGCGTCGCGCCGTTGGCCTGCGCGGAGAGGATCTCCGCCCGACCCAGGCCGAAGGTGAATCGCCCCGCCGGCGGCCGCGCCGCCAGCCGCGCGGCGTACAGCGCGATGGCGATCGCGCCGGCGTCGGTGAGCATGTGCGCGGCGTCGGAGAGCAGCGCCAGCGAGTCGGCCAGGATGCCGGCGACGACCTCCACGACCATGAAGCCGGCGATGACGCCGAGCGCGACGGCCAGCCAGCGGCGGTCGGCGTCGGCCGCGGGGCCGTGGTGGTGCGCGTGGTCGTGCGCCACGGGCTCAGCGTACTGCCACGTCGGCGCGCTCAGCGCGCGACGATCAGCTTCAGCTTGGCGGCTGGGCCGGGCTCGCGCTCGAGTTCGGCGACGGTCGTGACCTCGATCGCGGGCACAACCGCGCCCGCGCCGGCCAGCGTGTCCGCCACGACCGCGCGGATGCGCTGCGCGGTGCCGGCAGCCGCACCGGGATCGAGCATGACCCGCACCTGCAGGCGGTCCGGGTCACGCACGATCTGGAACTGGCGCACCTCGGGGAGCCGCGCGAACGGCGCGCCGAGCTCGAGCGGCTGCACCGCCACGCGCCCGCCCGCGGCGCCGGGAAAGACCAGGACGTCGGCCGCCCGGCCCTCGATGTGCGTGACGTGGGCGTACGGGCCGCCCGACGGGGAGGGCCCCGAGCCCATGACGACGCGGTCGGAGAGCTCGTAGCGGATCAGCGGCTGCGTGCTGTTCTCGAGGTTGGTGATGAGCACCTTGGCGCCCGCGGTTCCAGGGGCGACGGGCCGGTCGTGCTCGTCGACCACCTCCACGATCACCATGTCCTCGAAGACATCGAGGGTCCGTGGGTGGGCGGTGGTGCTGCAGGCGATCACGAAGGCCTCGGTCGAGACGTAGTACTCGGCCGGATCGCTGCCCCACGCGGCGCGGATGCGCTCGC
Source organism: Solirubrobacteraceae bacterium (assembly GCA_036555665.1). Lineage (GTDB taxonomy): Bacteria > Actinomycetota > Thermoleophilia > Solirubrobacterales > Solirubrobacteraceae > JAOPZW01. The sequence goes on from DATBKW010000135.1 coordinate 8,358, forward strand.
GCATCGCCTCGGTGAGGGGCTCGGAGCCGAACGCGAGGAGTCGTGGGGCGATGTCGAGACAGCCGCGGAGCTGCTCGTCGGCGAGCAGGGCGCCCATGCTCGAATAGCCGTACAGGGCTTCGGGCTGGTAGTCGTTGAGCGCCTCGACGATCTCGTCGAGCGGCGTGAGCACCGACAGGTTCGGGGCGTCGCCGCGCGCGCCGCGCACCACCTCATACACGCGCCGCGAGGAGTGCACCCCGTCCGGCGCGCCGACCGTCGCGATGCGCGTTTCCGGGGCCGCGCCACCCCGCGCGGCGGCGCGCAGCGCCACCGCCGCCGACGTCTCCCAGTCGCGCAGGTCGTAGACGAAGAGGCCGCGCAGGCCGCTCGCGCCCGAGGTCGAGAAGACGTGGAACTCGCCGAGATATGGATCGGTGGCCGTGGGTCCCGCCACGTGCTCCTGCACGGCCGCCAGACGAAGCCGGCGGTCACACACGATGCGGTCCCACTGCTCCATGAGCGTGGCCTTCGTCAGCGTCGGAAGCTCGGAGAGCGGCTTGTCGACCGCGCCCGGCCCCAGCGTCTCGCGGTAGTAGTCCGACGCGCTGGTCGCGTGTGCGATCAGCGCGCGCAGCCGCGAACGCTGGTGGGCGAGCAGCTGCTCGCGGGTCCAGCGGTCGCGCGCGACCTGGTCGGCGGCCAGCGCCGCCAGGCGCTCGAGGAGAGCCGTGGCGGTGGCGGCCGAGGTCACGGCGCAGGCTCGCTGAGGGCGAGGGTGGCCGCCATGACGTAGCTCTCGTAGAGCTCCTCGAGGGCCGCGTCGGGATCGATCAGGCGCTCGAGGCCCAGCCCGCGCGCGAGCGCGCCGATGGCCCGCACCATCTCGCGCGGCGGTACGTGAAGCGTCACCTGGTGGCGGGCGGCGAGCTCTTCGAGCAGCGCCGTCCCGGCATCGAGCTGGCGCCGGTAGCGCTCGAGCACGGCACTGCGCAAGGTGTCATGCGGCGCCGCGTGCGTCCAGAACTCCATGAGCAGCGGCGTCCAGCTGTGCTCGGAACGACCGATCTCGATCTCCGTGCGCAGCCACCGGTGCCCGGCCTCCTCGAAGCTGCCGGCGTCGAGAGCGGCGTCGACGTAGAGGCGCAGCCGGCGATCGATCTGGTCGTCGAGGACGGCCAGGAACAGGTCGTCCTTGCCCCCAAAGGCTGAGTACACCGCGCCCGTCGTGTAGCCGGCCTCTGCGCTGATCTCCTCAAGTGTGGCGCGGTGGAAGCCGCGCCGCTCGAAGACCGTCCGGGCCGCGTCAAGCAGGTCGCCCCGCGTCTGCTGCTTGCGCTGCGCGCGGGACATTCGCGACCGTGCCATAACGTGACTATTCTAATAACAGCATTATCCGTGTGTCAAGATGGAGTTGCCGGGCGCGCCGCCAGGCGCAGGAAGTACGTCGTCAGCTTGAGCGCGTCGCCCGTCACAGGCGCGCCCCGATGCGGTCGCCCAGCCACGCGCAGGCAAGGCCGAGGACCAGGCTGACCAGGAGGTTGAGGGCGCCGAGGCGCAGCCGCCCGTCCTCGCCGAGACGGTGGGACTCGAGCGTCCAGGTGCTGAACGTCGTGTAGGCGCCGATCAACCCGGCGCCGGCCAGGCGCAGGGCGTCGCCGCCGGTGCCGGCGCCGTGCAGCATGCCCAGCGCAAACGCGCCGGTGAGGTTGACCGCCAGCGTCCCGTAGGGAAACGCGCGCCCCACCCGCGACGACACCGCGCCGTCGAGCAGGAAGCGCGCGACGGCGCCGGCCCCGCCGAGCAGCCCGACGCCGGCCACGACGGCGACCGCGGTCACGAGGCCAGGCGCGCATGGCGGACGAGGTTCGTCGCCGCGGCGACGGCCAGAAAGCCGACGACGATGCTCGCCGCGACGTAGCCGGCGGCAAGGCCAACCGAGCCGTGATCGAGCATGGCGAGCACCTCGACCTGCACCGTCGAGAACGTCGTGAGCGCGCCGCACACGCCGGTGCCCAGAAACGGCCGCCGGTAGGCCGACAGCGGCAGGCGCTCGGTCAGGCGCGTGGTCAGGTAGCCGAGCGCGAAGGCGCCGGCGATGTTCGCGGCGAACGTCGGCCACGGCCACTCGCCGGTGTGAAAGGGCAGCGCCTCGACGAGACCCAGGCGCGCGACGGCGCCGAGGAAACCGCCGACATAGATCGCCGCGAGCTCGCGGCGATCAACCCGCAAGCCCGCTCCCCGCCAGCTCCTTGATCTCGCGCGTGATCCGCGCCAGCCGCTCGCCCTGGCGCCCGGTGCTCCCGAGCTTGGCCTGCTGCTCGCGCAGGCGCTCCGAGCGCCAGCTGACCGCCAGCAGGTCCAGGGCGCTGTTGAGCAGCAGCGCGTGGTAGGCGAACGTCTCGTCGAGCCCGTCCACGTACTCGCACAACCGCGGGTCGGTGATCGCGTGCAGCTCCACGCGCATCCGCCCGAAGCGGCTGATGATCGGCCCGCCGGCGCGCGCGAGCTGGCCGAGGTCGCCGTCGTCGCGGATCGCGACGAGCAGATCCTCGACGTCGCCCTTCCAGTAGAGGCCCTCCTGAGCCAGGCGCAGCAGCCGCTCGAGCTGACCGCTGTCCAGCACGGGAGCGGGGGTCGGCTGCGGCCGGCGAAGCCTCACCGCACCATTGTCGCGCCTACGGGTAAACCGACCACCTGTCGGAGATCGAGCCTGGTGTCACAAAGTTGTTACAAGCTCTTGCGATCAGATAGCCTTCGCGCCGCCGCCGGGAGGGACGTCCCCTCAACCTCCCTCGAGCACAACGCCGTGTCTCGCCGTTCGCGGGATGCTGTGCGCTCGCGCCCTGGCGCCATCCACCATGCCCGAAGAGCTTTTCCCAGAGAGCGACGCCGATGACCGACCCCCAACGCAAGCCGATCATGCGCGGCGCGGTGGCGGGGAGCATCGTGATCGCGACGATTCTCCTCTGCGGCGCGGTCGGCCTCGGCATCGGCGCCGCCATCGGGGTTCCTGTGCCGTTCGGCATCGCCGGCGTGTTCATCGGCGTCGTAATTGGGAACGTGGTCGTGGCGAGACGTTTCGGTGATCTGTGATGCTCGCCCTGCGCTACCTGGACATCGTGCTGCTGGTCCTCGCGCTGCCGATCTTCCTGGCCGCGGACCTGCCGATGTTGGGCTACGCGGCCGGGGCGGCCGCCTGGCTCGTGCAGCGCGCGATCCAGATCGTCCTCAACCGCAAGGCGCAGGCGTCGCATGATCCGCGGACGGTGGTCGGCATCACGGCGGCCTCGATGATCGGACGCGCCTGGCTCGTAGCGCTTACGATCTTCGCCGTCGGCCTGGAGGACAACGATGCCGGCCTCGCGGCCGCCGTCCTCGTCATCGTGCTCTTCACCGCCTACTTCACCGTGTCCATGATCATGCGCCCGTTCGAGAAGCCGGAGCAGCCCGCCTGATGCTCCGCCGCGCCGCCAGCATCCTGATCGGGTTCGCGCTGCTGCTCGCCGCCCCCGCGACGGCGCTCGCGCTGAACATCAACGAGAGCTATCGCCCGCAGGACGAGTTCAAGCTCGACCCGTGGTTCTCGATCGGGCCCATCGAGTTCAACAAGGCCGTCTTCTACGTGATCGTCGCGACGGCGCTGACGTGCGTGACGATGGTCTACGTCGCGCGGCGCATGCAGGAGCGCCCCAACCGGTTGCAGACGGCGGTCGAGGCGGCGTACGCGCTCATGCGCGACAACATCACGCGCGGGAACATGGACGACTCGATGGCCACGAAGTGGTTCCCGTTCATCGCGACCATCTTCCTGTTCATCTGGTTCTCGAACATCCTCGGCTACCTGCCGCTGCCCACCAACACCGAGCACAAGGTGGACATCTTCGGCGTCCAGGTACCGACCTTCGCGCTCTTCGCGGCGACGGCGAACCTCTCGGTGCCGCTCGTGCTGACGGTGATGGTCTGGCTCAGCTACCACGTCGAGGGAATACGCAAGAAGGGCTTCGTCCCCTATCTCAAGGGCTGGATCCCCGCCGGCGTCGAGGGCGCCGCGCGCATCCCGATCTTCTTTATCGAGGTCATCTCGCACTTCGTGCGCCTCGTCAGCCTCAGCGTCCGACTCTTCGCCAACATCCTGGCGGGCCACCTGCTGATCCTCTTCATGGGCGGCGGCCTGGTCGTGCTGCTCAACCTGGCCGTGTTCGGCTCGGTCGTGCTCGGCCTCGTCACCGGCGTCATGGCGGTGGCCTTCTTCCTCTTCGAGGTCGGCCTGGTCGCCACCCTGCAGGCCTTCATCTTCGCAACCCTGACCGCGATCTACCTCGGCGGCGCCGTCTCCGAGGAGCACTAAAGGAGCAATCGCAGTGGACCTGTCCGTCATCACCCAGATCGCCCAGGCCGCCGATCCCCAGGAGTACGGCCGCAAGGCCGGCAAGGCGATCGCGCTCGGCATCGGCGCCGGCCTGGGCACCATCGGCCCGGGCATCGGCGTGGGCTTCATCTTCGGCAAGGTCATCGAGTCGGTGACCCGTCAGCCCGAGATGCGCGACGAGATCACCTCGATTCAGTGGCTCGGCTTCGCTCTGACCGAGGCGATCGTGTTCTACGCGTTCATCTTCGGCCTGATCGCCTTCTTCCTCGGCTAGGAGCCCGCGCAGCCCATGCTCGCCATCGTCACCATGTTCGCGGCCGACGCGGCCGAGGAGGAGTCGAGCAACTTCCTCGTCAGTCCCGACGTCGGGCTGATGATCTGGACGCTGATCGCCTTCTTCGTGGCCTTCTTCGTGCTGCGCAAGTGGGCGTGGCCGGCGATCACCGACGCCCTCGACAAGCGCCAGAGGGCCATCGAGGAGTCGATCGACACCGCCGAGCGCGCACGCACCGAGGCGGCCGGACTGCTCGAGGAGTACCGCGAGCGCCTCAAGGAGGCGCGCAGTCAGGCCGACGAGATCGTCGCCCGCGCCCGCAAGGCCGGCGAGGTCCACGAGCGCGAGTCGCTCGAGGAGGCCAGGGCCAAGCGCGACGAGCTCATGGAGCAGACGCGCCGCGACATCCAGGCCGAGACCCGCCGCGCGATCCAGGAGATCCGCAACGAGGTCGCCGACCTGACGATCATGGCCACCGAGAAGGTGACGCGCAAGTCGCTCGACGACGACGATCAGCGGCGGCTGGTCGAGGAGGCGCTCAGCGACCTCGACTTCAGCCAGCTCGGGGAACGGCGGAACTAGTGCGCCCCCCCGCGACATCGCACGCCGATTGGCGGGCGCCGATCACCGTCTCGCTGCGTCCTCGGTCGGGGCCATGCCTCCAGCAGGGCTCCCTCCCTGCGTCCTTGCGAGCCGGCGCCGCCGCCGCGCCACTCCGCGCACGATGCCGCGAGGAGACGCACTAGTGGAAGAGATCGCCCGGGTCTACGCGCGGTCGCTGTTCGAGGTGGCCGAGGAGCAGGACAAGCTCGACCTCGTGCGCGAGCAGCTCGGCCAGTTCGCCGATGCGCTCGACGAGTCGCGCGAGCTGCAGACGTTCCT
>DATBKW010000136.1:0-8957 GCA_036555665.1 Solirubrobacteraceae bacterium
GGCCGCGGCAGCACGACGGTCGTGCAGCAGGCCCCGCTCGGCGGCTCGGAGGCGGCCAGCGACAGCGAGGGGCCGGGGCTCACCGCGGGCGACATCTACAAGCGCGACGCCCCCGGCGTCGTCTACGTCCGCGCGCAGATCGTCCAGCGCACGGACTCGGTGTTCGATTTCGGGCTCCCGCAGGAGCAGCAGGGCGTCGCGACCGGGTCGGGGTTCGTGATCGGGCGCGACGGCACGATCCTCACCAACGCCCACGTCGTCAGCGGCGCGACGCACATCAGCGTGCAGTTCGCCGACAAGCAGCGCGTCGCCGCCAAGGTGCTCGGCAAGGACCCGTCGACCGACCTCGCGCTGCTGAAGGTCGACCCCAGCGGCCTGAAGCTCACACCGCTGACCCTCGGCTCCTCGAAGGACGTGCAGGTCGGCGATCCGGCGATCGCGATCGGCAACCCGTTCGGCCTGGAGCGCACGCTGACCACGGGCGTGATCTCGGCGGTCAGGCGCACGATCACCGCGCCCAACAACTTCCAGATCGACGACGCGCTACAGACCGACGCCCCGATCAACCCCGGCAACTCCGGCGGCCCGCTGATCGACGCCACCGGCAAGGTGATCGGGATCAACTCGCAGATCGCGACCGGCGGCAACGGCAACAACACGAACATCGGGATCGGCTTCGCCGTGCCGATCGACACCGCCAAGGAGATCATCCCCCAGCTCAAGAAGTCCGGCCGCGTCGATCGCGGCTTCCTGGGCATCCAGTCGCTGACCATCGACAGCTCGCTGAAGGACCTCAACCTGCCGCGCGAGCACGGCGCGCTCGTGCAGAGCGTCACGCCCGGCGGCCCCGCCGACAAGGCGGGTATCAAGGCCGGCGACATCCCCGCCACGCTCGACGGCAACCCGATCACCATCGGCGGCGACATCATCACCAAGGTCGACGACAAGGACATCCGCAGCGACGAGGACCTGCAGGCGGCGGTCGCCGACAACAAGCCGGGCACGCCGGTCAGGATCACGCTCGTGCGCGCGGGCAAGACGAAGACGGTCAAGGTGACGCTCGGCGAGCGGCCCGCGCAGGCGCCCGGGCCGCCGTAGGCGGACCCTGCCCGTACGATGCGGGGGTGGCCGGCGCGCCCCGCATCAAGCTCTGCGGCATCACCACGCTCGACGACGCCCGCCTGGCGGTCGACGCCGGCGCCTGGGCGGTCGGTTGCATCCTATGGCCGCAGTCGCCGCGGGCGTGCGACCCGGCCGAGGCGGCGCGCATCGCCGCCGCGGTGCGCCGCCGCGCGCTCGTGTGCGGCGTGTTCGTCAACCAGCACCTCGACGAGGTCGCCGGGCTCGTCGACGGCCTCGGGCTGACGATGGTGCAGCTGCACGGCGACGAAGGCCCGGCCTTCTGCGCCGAGGTGGCACGGCGCACGGGGGCGAAGGTCATCAAGGCGGCGCAGGTGCGCACCGGCGCCGACGTGCAGGCGCTCGAGGCCTTCCACACCGACTTCCACATGCTCGACGCGCACCTGCCCGGGCTGCGCGGCGGCACGGGGGAGACCTTCGACTGGGAGCTCGTCCGCGCCCGTCGCTCGAAGGTGCCGCTCGTGCTCAGCGGCGGTCTGCGGCCCGAGAACGTCGCCGAGGCGATCGCGGCCACGCGCCCCTTCGCCGTCGACACGGCCAGCGGCACCGAGGCGAGCCCGGGCGTCAAGGACCCGGCCAAGATCGCCGCGTTCGTCGAGGCGGTGGCAGGCACGGCGGTCGCCGCGTGAGCGCCGTCGAGCACCGCTTCGGCCCGTACGGCGGGCAGTACGTTCCCGAGACGCTGATGCCCGCCCTCGCCGAGCTCGAGGAGGCGTGGGTCGCCGCGCGCTTCGACCCGGGCTACCGCGCCGAGCTCGACGGCCTGCTGCGCGACTACGTCGGGCGCCCGTCGCCGCTGTACCTGGCGCGGCGCCTGAGCGAGGCGGCCGGGCACCGGATCTACCTCAAGCGCGAGGACCTCAACCACACCGGCGCCCACAAGATCAACAACGCGATCGGCCAGGCCGTGCTGGCCAAGCGCATGGGCAAGCCGCGGATCATCGCCGAGACCGGCGCCGGCCAGCACGGCGTCGCCGCCGCCACCGCGTGCGCACTGCTCGACCTCGAGTGCGTCGTCTACATGGGCGTCGAGGACGTCCGCCGCCAGGCGCCCAACGTGCAGCGGATGAAGCTGCTGGGCGCGAGCGTGACGCCGGTCGACGCGGGCGCCCGGACGCTGAAGGAGGCCACCTCCGAGGCGATCCGCGACTGGGTGACGAATGTGGCGACGACGCACTACATCATCGGCTCGGCGGTCGGCCCCGCGCCGTACCCGGCGATGGTGCGCGACCTGCAGCGCGTCATCGGCGACGAGGCCCGCGCCCAGGTGCTCGAGCGCGAGGGGCGGCTGCCCGATCGCGTCATCGCGTGCGTGGGCGGCGGCTCGAACGCCATCGGCATCTTCGTGCCGTTCGTGGCCGACGAGAGCGTCGAGCTGGTCGGCGTCGAGGCGGGCGGCGAGGCGCTCGAGCCCGGCCGCCACGGCGCGCCGCTGACGATGGCCGGGCGCGCCGGCGTCCTGCACGGCTCGCTGTCGGCCGTGCTGCAGGACGAGATGGGCCAGATCCTCGAGGCGCACTCGATCTCGGCCGGCCTTGACTACCCGGGCGTCGGGCCCGAGCACGCGCACCTGCGCGACAGCGGGCGGGCACGCTACCTCGCGGTCAGCGACGCGGAGGCGCTGGAGACCTTCCGGCGCGTCACGCGCCTCGAGGGCATCATCCCGGCGCTCGAGACCGCGCACGCGCTGCACTACGCGCTGCAGCCGGCGGACTCCGAGCTCGACGTGGTCTGCTGCTCGGGCCGCGGCGACAAGGACCTGGCCGAGGTCCTCGAGCGGGGATGACCAACGGCGCGGAAGCGATCGCCGCGGCCTTCAGCGGCGACGGGCGGCGAGCCGCGCTGATGCCGTACATGATGGGCGGTTTCCCGGACGTCGAGACCTCGCGCCACATCGCCGAGGCCTACGCCGACGGCGGGGCCGACCTCGTCGAGCTCGGCGTCCCGTTCAGCGATCCGCTGGCCGACGGCCCCGTCATCCAGGCCGCGGGGTCGGCCGCGCTGCGCGCCGGCGCCACCACGCACGAGGTACTCGCGATCGGACGCGCCCTGGCGGAGCGCGTGCCCGTGGTGGCGATGGTCTACGCCAACCTCGTGTTCGCCCGGGGCATCGACCGCTTCGCCGACGACCTCGCCGTCCACGGCATCTCGGGGCTGATCGTGCCCGACCTGCCGCTGGAGGAGAGCGACGTGGTGCGCGCGGCGTGCGATGCACGCGGCCTCGCGCTGGTGCCGCTGGCCGCCCCGACGACGCCCGACGAGCGCATGGCGCGCATCGGCGCCTCGGCCCGCGGCTTCCTCTACGCGGTCTCGCTCACCGGCACGACCGGCGAGCGCGCGTCGCTCTCGGAGACGTTCGCCGCGCTCGTCGAGCGCGCCAAGGCGTCGACGACCGTGCCCGTGGCGCTCGGCTTCGGGATCGGCACGCCCGAGCAGGCCCGGCAGGCGGCCGACGCCGGCGCCGACGGCGTCATCGTCGGCAGCCGGCTCGTGCGCGCCGCGGCCGAGGCCGACGACCCGGCGGTCGCGGTGCACGCGCTGGTGGCGCAGTTCGCCGAGGCGCTCCGTTAGTCTTCGCGGCGCGAGATGGGACTCGTCGTCGCCACCACTTTCGGCCTCGTCGTCTGGATCGTCATGTGGGCGCTCGGCGTCAAGGCGTTCGACGCGTTCCTGATCACGGTCATCGTCGTCCTGCTGGGCGCGACGGCGCGGATCATCGCGCCGTACCTACCGGGCAACCGGGGCGACTGACCGTCCGGATTAACCGTTGCTCATTGCGCATCGTCTCCGGGGTTCGCTACATTCGCGAGCCAATTCGGTATCGCTTTCCTTGAGGAGGGAAAACTTGCGAGTACGTTCAGTGGCAGCGTCGGGCTGCCTCGTAACGGCTCTTGCAATCGGCATTGCCGCCTGTGGCGGCAGCGACAACAAGAGCAGTACAAGCGGTGGCGGTGGCGGGGGCCGCACGTCACTGACCATCTACTCCAGCCTGCCGCTTCAGGGCGACAGCCGGCCTCAGTCCGAGGACGTCATCAACGGCGAGAAGCTTGCGCTGTCGGAGGCGGGCGGCAAGGTCGGCAACCTCACGATCAAGTACGTCAGCCTCGACGACTCCACCGCTGCCGCCGGCAAGTGGGATCCGGGCCAGACGTCGTCTGACGCGCGCAAGGCCGCGCAGGACCCGTCGACCATCGCCTATCTCGGCGAGTTCAACTCGGGTGCATCGGCGATCTCGATCCCGATCCTGAACGAGGCGAACATCCTGCAGGTCTCGCCGTCGAACACCTACGTCGGCCTGACCCGCTCCGAGGGCGCCGACAAGGGCGAGCCGGACAAGTACTACCCCTCGGGGAAGCGCACGTTCGGGCGCGTCGTGCCCGCCGACCACATCCAGGCGGCGGCCCAGGTGACCTACCAGAAGGATGAGGGCTGCAAGAAGACCTACATCCTCAACGACAAGGAGGTCTACGGGAAGGGCATCGCCGACCAGGTGGCGAACATCGCCAAGGCCCAGGGCCTGCAGATCGCCGGCAACGACGGCATCGACACGAAGGCGGCCAACTTCCGCACGCTCGCCACGAAGATCAAGTCGTCGGGCGCGGACTGCATGTTCTTCGGCGGCATCACGCAGAACAAGGGCGTCCAGGTGTTCACCGACGTCAACGCCGCCAACCCGAACATGAAGCTGTTCGGGCCCGACGGCGTGGCCGACGTCTTCGTCACGAAGATCAGCCCGGCCGTCGCGAAGATGACCTACATCACCAACCCGACCCTGGACCCGAAGCTCTACCCGCCGGCGGCCCAGGACTTCTTCAAGAAGTTCAAGGAGAAGTACGGCCACGATCCGTACCCGTACGCGATCTACGGCTATGAGGCGATGAAGGTGGCCCTGCTGGCCATCCAGAACGCCGGTGACAAGGGCAACGATCGCCAGGCCGTGATCGACGCCTTCTTCAACATCAAGGACCGCGACTCGGTCCTCGGCAAGTACTCGATCGACAAGAACGGCGACACGACCCTCTCGGACTACGGCGCGGACCGCGTCGAGAACAAGAAGCTCGTGTTCGACAAGGTCATCAAGGCCCAGACTCAGGGCTGAGCCTTTTGATCTGACGCAGGAACCGGCTGGGCGCGCTCGAAATTCCCGAGCGCCCCAGCCGGTCCTGTATATAGGTCCCACCCGAGGCCCAGCAGCGCGCCCATGGAAGCCGCATCCATCCCTGAGACCCCCTCCGCCGAGCCGCGCAGGCCGGTCGGGCAGATCCTCGCCGACAACATCCTGTGGATCTTGTTGCTGGGCGCCTTGGTCATCTTCTTCGCCAAGGACCCGCAGCAGACCCTCGACGACTTCAAGACGGGTGTCTCCAACGGCATGATCTGGGCGCTCGTCGCCCTCGGCTACACGCTCGTCTACGGCATCATCGAGCTGATCAACTTCGCTCACGGCGAGGTCTTCATGATCGGCTCGTTCGTCTCGGTGTCGATCTGGCAGTCGCTGGGCGTCACGCCCGACAGCCCGTTCATCGCGATCCTCGGCTCGATGCTCTTCGGGATCGTGCTGGCGATGCTGGCGTCGTCGACGCTCAACGTCATGATCGAGCGCGTCGCCTACAAGCCGCTGCGCAACGCGCCGAAGCTCGCGCCGCTCATCACCGCGATCGGGATGAGCTTCATCCTGCAGAACGTCGGCCTGTTGTGGCGTCCGCAGCCCGACAGCTCGCCCGACCTCATCGGCTCCCAGAAGGACTACTTCTCGATCTTCGGGGTGGCCATCGAGCACTCAGACGTGTTCGCGGCGGTGATCACCGTGCCGCTGCTGATCGCGTTGTTGTGGTTCGTGGGATCCACGCGCTACGGCAAGGCGATGCGCGCCACGGCGCAGGACCCCGACGCCGCGCGCCTGATGGGCATCAACGTGGATCGCACGATCTCGCTGACCTTCCTGCTCGGCGGCCTGCTCGCGGGCGCCGCGGGGATGATCTACGCGCTCTACAACGGCACCATCCAGTTCAACCAGGGCTTCACCGCGGGCCTGATCGCGTTCACCGCGGCGGTCATGGGCGGCATCGGCAACCTGAAAGGTGCGGTCGTCGGCGGGTTGATCATCGGCGTGATCCAATCGATCTCCGACACGCACTTCGGGCAGGTGTGGACCCCGGCCGTGGTCTTCGCGATCCTGATCCTGATCATGGTCTTCAAGCCGCAGGGGCTGTTCGGCGAGGAGACGCGCGAAGGATGAGCACCGCGGCGGCAACCGTGCGCACGAACGCGACGTCGCTGCGCCGGATGCTGCCCGACTGGGCGTGGATGCTCGTGGCCCTCGGCCTGGCGCTGCTGTACCCCTACATCCTCGACCAGCTCCTCGCCACGCCCGACGACCTGCTCGACGCGTCGATCCAGACGCTGGGCTACATCATCATGGCGCTGGGCCTCAACATCGTGGTCGGCTTCGCGGGCCTGCTCGACCTCGGTTATGTGGCCTTCTTCGCCATCGGGGCCTTCGTGATCGGCTGGCTGGGCTCGCAGCAGTTCCCCAACGTCCGTGACGGCAAAGGCATCCACATCCTGACGCCGTCGGTGTCGGCCTTCGGGTCGCCACTGCCGGGCATACACATCAACTTCTTCTTCGTCATCTTCATCGCCGCAATCTTCACCGCGCTCTGGGGGGTCATTCTGGGCGCGCCGACCCTGCGGCTGCGCGGCGACTACCTGGCCATCGTCACGCTCGCGTTCGGCGAGATCGTGCCGCGCATCTTCGAGAACTCGACCAGCGGCATCTTCGGCATCGGCAGCGTCGACTTCTCCAACGGGCGCCAGGGGATCACGCCGATCGACAAGGTCAACATGCCGTGGTCGGACACGCCATTCAGATATCCGCTCGAGCTCAAGCCGATCTACTACGTCGGCCTCGCGATGGTCGTGCTGGTGATCTTCTTCAACCGGCGCCTGCGCGACTCGCGCATGGGCCGGGCGTGGATCGCGGTGCGCGAGGACGAGGTGGCGGCGGCCGCGATGGGCGTCAACCTCGTGCGGACCAAACTGTGGGCCTATGCGCTGGGCGCTGCGCTAGGCGGCTTCGCCGGCGTCTTCCTGGCCACCTACAACAACACGGTCAACGTCGACCAGTTCGAGTTCGGCTTCTCCGTGCTCATCCTGGCGATGGTCATCGTCGGCGGGATGGGCAACATCTGGGGCGTCATCCTCGGCGCGATCGCGCTGTCGATGATGAACCGTTACGGCCTGAAGCAGCTCAACGGCGTCCCGGACAAGTTCGGCCTGGACTTCGACGTGACTGCGATCAACTACGGCATCTTCGGCTTCTTCCTGCTGGTCATGATGGTGCTGCGGCCCGAGGGTCTGTTGCCATCGAGCAGACGCAAGCTCGAGCTGCACGGCGAGGTCGACGAGTCCGACCACCTCGGCGCCGAATCCGATCACACGCTCTACGACGTACGGCAATAGGCGATGAGCGAGCAGGCGCAGATGAGCGAGCAGGTCCTCACCAACGGCGGAGGGACGCTCCTCGAGGCGGCCAACATCTCGAAGATCTTCGGCGGACTCGTGGCGGTCAACGACGTCTCCTTCACGGTGCCCGAGCGCGGGATCGTCTCGCTCATCGGCCCCAACGGCGCCGGCAAGACGACGTTCTTCAACTGCATGACCGGCCTCTACCGGCCGTCGACCGGGCGCGTGTACTTCGATGGGCACGACATCACCGCCAAGCGCCCGGACCTCGTCACCAAGGCCGGAATCGCGCGCACCTTCCAGAACATCAAGCTGTTCCGGACGATGACGGCGATCGAGAACGTGCAGGTCGGCATGCACGGGCACCTGCGCTCGCGGCTGACGAGCATGGTCTTCCACACGCCGTTCAACCGCCGCGAGGAGAAGCAGTCCTACGAGCAGGCGCGCGAGCTGCTGCGTTTCGTCGGGCTCAAGCGCCACAACGAGCTGGCGATGAACCTGCCGTACGGCGATCAGCGCCGGCTGGAGATCGCCCGGGCGCTGGGATCCCAGCCGAAGCTGCTGCTGCTCGACGAGCCGACGGCGGGCATGAATCCGCAGGAATCCGAGGAGCTGCGCAAGCTCATGGAGACGCTGCGCACCGAGCGCGGAATGTCAGTGCTGCTCATCGAGCACGACATGAAGGTCGTGATGAACGTCTCGGACCGCATCACCGTGCTCGACCACGGCGAGATGATCGCCGAGGGCAGCCCGCAGGAGGTCCGCGCCAACCCGCGCGTCGTCGAGGCCTATCTCGGGAGCCAGGCATGACCGAGGCGCCCACCAACGGCGCCAAGCCGCTCCTCGAGGTCGAGGACATCCACACCTTCTACGGGTCGATCGAGGCCCTCAAGGGCATCTCGCTCACCGTCTACGAAGGCGAGATCGTCACCCTGATCGGCGCCAACGGCGCGGGCAAGTCGACGACGCTGCGCTCGATCTCGGGGATCGTGCCCCCGCGCACCGGGAAGATCTCTTTCCAGGGCGCCGAGATCCAGGGGCTTTCGGGCCACGAGGTGGCCGAGATCGGGATCGCCCAGTCGCCGGAGGGCCGGCGCATCTTCCCGCGCATGACGGTGCTCGAGAACCTCGAGATGGGCGCCTTCACCCGCCGCGACCAGGACTCCATCCGTGAGGACATCGCGCGCGTCTACGACCTCTTCCCGCGGCTGAAGGAGCGCGAGCGCCAGAAGGGCGGCACGATGTCCGGCGGCGAGCAGCAGATGCTGGCCATCGGGCGGGCGCTGATGGCCCAGCCGCGGCTGCTGCTGCTCGACGAGCCGTCGCTCGGGCTTGCCCCGGTCATCGTCGAC
>DATBKW010000137.1:0-10202 GCA_036555665.1 Solirubrobacteraceae bacterium
CGGGAACTCGTCGAACGTCCCCTCGCCGAGGTTGTGGTAGTAGGAGTTGATCTGGCGGGCGCGCTTCGCGGCCACGAGCACGGATGCGTAGTTGGAGTCGACCTGCTCGAGGAGCGTGTCGATGCGCGGGTTGATCATGGGTCCGAGGGTACCAGCAGCGGGCGGATCGCCCCCGCGCTTGCGACGGCCGTTCTTATCCGCTCTTGACGCAGTGTTCGAGCGCCGAGCGAACGATCGAGACGAGCTCCTCGACCGCGTCCTCGAGACGGTCGTTGACCACGACGTGGCCGAATTCGTCCTTGGCGGCGAGCTCCTCCTCGGCGACCCGCAGGCGCGCGGCGACCTCCTGGTCGTCGTCGGTGCCGCGCCCGACCAGCCGCGTGCGCAGCGCCTCGAGCGAGGGCGGCGCGATGAAGACCTGCACCGCCTCGGGCACCGTCGCGCGCACCTGGCGCGCGCCCTGGACCTCGATCTCGAGCACCACGGGGTGCCCTGCCGCGGTGCGCCGTTCGAGCTCGGAGCGCAGCGTGCCGTATCGGCGGCCGGCGTACACGGCGTGTTCGACGAACTCGCCTGCGTCGACGCGGCGCTGGAAATCTACGTCGGCGAGGAAGTGATAGTCGGCGCCGTCCTGCTCGCCGGGGCGCGGGGCGCGCGTGGTCGCCGACACGCTCAGCTGAAGCTCGGGAATGCGCTCGCGCAGGGTGCGGATGAGCGTGCCCTTGCCGACGCCCGAAGGGCCGGTGATGACGAAGACGCGTGCCACGCGCGCAGGGTACGACGCGTGGCTGACGCCGCCCGTGCTACCTGCGCAGCATCCCCACGAGCTCGGTGCGCTGCCGCTCCGAGAGGCCGCCGATCGTCTTGCTCGGCGAGATCCGGCACTGCTGCAGGACCTTGTTCGCCTTCACCCGCCCGTACTTCGGGACCGCCAGGAGCATGTCGAAGACCTTCGCGGTCTCGACATAGTCGGGTGGCTCCCGCAGCAGCGTGTGAATCGACACCCGGCCCGCCTTCAAATCCTTCTTCAGCTGGGCCCGCCGCGTGCGAATTGCATTGGCGCGTTGCAGGGCGTCCATGCGCTGAAGGAGCGATCGCTCGGGTGCCGCCGTGTGCTTGGCAGGGGAATTGGTGGCCGGCGGCATCGGTCGGCGATACTACACAGCGAGGGCCCGCAGGCAAGCGGAAAACGGCGAATTCGGCTCGACCTCCAGCTGAGGTCGAGGTTCGTCCAGGCTGCTTGACGGTTTTGGGGCACTTTGCAGGGATTTCCTAGGCGTCGAACGTCGGAGCGCTGACGTTCACCCCGAGTCCTCCCCGCTCTTTGCGAACAAATCGTCAAGCTGGCGTGAGATCCGTGTTCCCGCCGACGGATCGCGGAAGCTCTCGGTGCCCACCGCGACGAGCGTCGCGCCGGCGTCGAGCATGTGCGCGGCGTGTAGGCCGTGCTGGATGCCGCCCATCCCGACGACGGGGATCGTCACGCGCGCGGCCACGGCGCGGACCTGCGCGAGGGCCACCGCGCGGATGGCGGGACCCGAGAGGCCGCCGGTCGCGTTGCCCAGCCAGGCGGCGCCCGCTCGCCGGGGGTGCGGTGCGTAGGCACGCAGCGTGTTGATGAGCGAGACCGCGTCGGCACCGGCCTCCTGAGCGGCCTGGGCGACGGCGGCGACGTCGGCGCTGTTGGGGGTGAGCTTGACGATCAGCGGCTTCGTCGTCCGCGGGCGCACTTGGCGCATCACCACTGCGAGCTCGGCGGGGTCGGCGCCGATGTCGAGCCCGGTCTTGACGTTCGGGCAGGAGACGTTGAGCTCCAGCGCGTCGACCTCGTCGCGATCGTCGAGCGCCTCGACGAGGGTGCACAGCTCGGTGGCGCTTGCGCCCATGACGTTGGTGATCAGCGGGACGGGCAGGCGCGCCAGCTCGGGCAGGTCGTCGGCGAGATAGCCCAGCAGGCCCTTGTTGGGCAGCCCGATCGAGTTGATCAGGCCCGCCGGGGTCTCGTACAGGCGCGGCGGCGGGTTGCCGTCGCGCGGCTTCACCGTGATCGTCTTGGAGACGAAGGCGGCGAACGGGAAGCGCTCGAGCAGCGCATCGCCGAAGGCGCGCCGCGCCGCGATCGCATCGAAGGTGCCCGAGCCGTTGACGACCGGGTGGGCGAGGCGAAGGCCGCAGAAGTCGAGTGGGGTCAATGCGCCGGCACCTCCGCGAGGCGCGCGCCGTCGAGGACCGGCCCGTCGACGCACAGGCGCAGGTAGCCGCCCGCCCGCAGCGGCACTACGCAGCCGAAGCACGCGCCGAAGCCGCAGGCCATGCCCGATTCCAATGCCAGCCGGCAGGGCACCCCGCGTCGTTCGCACATCGCCCTGACCGCTTCGAGCATCGGCGGGGGCCCGCACGCGTAGACGACGACATCCAAGTCGGCGTCGAGCTCGTCGGCCAGCAGGTCGGTGGCGAGGCCGTGGTGACCGTGCGAGCCGTCGTCGGTGGCGATCCGCGGGTTGTGCAGCAGGCCGGCACCGGGCGCGTGCTCGGCGTCGCGGAAGCCCAGCAGCGCCGGGGCCGGCTCGCCGCGGGCGAGCAGCTCGTCCTGCCAAATGGCCAGCGGCGCGGTGCCGACGCCGCCCCCGCACAGCAGCGCCCGCCGGCCCGCGGGCGGTGCGTCGAAGCCGATGCCCAGGGGGCCGGTGACGAGCAGCCCGTCGCCCGGCCCGAGCTCGCACAGGCGCTCGGTGCCCGGCCCGACCGACTCGAGCATGAACTGCAGGCGCCGGTCCCGTGCTCTCAACACGCTGAAGGCGCGGGGCAGGAACGGCCGCTCGTCCTCTCCCCCGCCCCAGCGCTCCTCGGCGGCGAGCATGTAGAACTGCCCCGCCCGCGGCAGGGGCCCGTCCGGGTCGTCGGCGGCGAGCACGACGTAGGCGCCGAGCTCGCGGCGCTCGGTGATCCGCAGCGCCCTGCGGCCGAACGGCGCCAGCGTGCGCGGCTCAGCGCTCACTGGCCGGCACCCGCCCGCCGTGGATCTCCTGCAGCGAGAGCACTTCGGCGGCGCCCTGGCGGGCGGCGGCGATCGCGCGCGCGGCGGCCAGGCCGCCGGAGAGCGTGGTCAGGCACGGGACCCCGCGCGCGATGGCGGCGCGGCGGATCTGCCAGCCGTCGGAGCGCGCGCCCGAGCCGGTCGGCGTGTTGACGACGAGGTCGACGTCGCCGTTCTCGATCCAGTCGACGACGTTGGGCGAGCCCTCGCCGACCTTCTTGAGCTCCGTAGCGGGGATGCCCATGCGCTCGATCGCCTCCTTGGTGCCGCGGGTGGCGACGATGCGGAACCCGAGGTCGTGGAGGATCTGGGCGATGCCGATGGCGGCGGGCTTGTCGGAGTCGGTCAGCGTGATGAACGCGGTGCCGGCGCCCGGCAGCGCGGCGCCCGCGGCGGCCTGGGCCTTGGCGAACGCGGTCGGGAAGTCGCGCGCGATGCCCATGACCTCGCCGGTCGAGCGCATCTCGGGGCCGAGGATCGCGTCGGAGCCCTCGAAGCGGTCGAAGGGCATCACGGCCTCCTTGACGCTGACGTGGTCGGCGGCCATGGCCTCGGCCGGGAGGTCGAGGTCGGCGATCCGCTCGCCGAGCATGACGCGGCAGGCCATCTTGGCCAGCGGCACCCCGACCGCCTTGGAGACGAACGGCACCGTACGCGAGGCCCGGGGGTTGGCCTCGATCACGTACAGCTCGCCCGCGTGGACGGCGTACTGGACGTTCAGCAGCCCGACGACGCCGAGGCCGAGCGCGATGCCCCTGGTCGCCGCGCGGATCTGGTCGAGCATCGCGTGGCCGAGCGAGTGCGGCGGCAGGACACAGGCCGAGTCGCCGGAGTGGATGCCGGCCTCCTCGACGTGCTGCATGATCCCGCCGATCCAGACGTCCTCGCCGTCGCACAGCGCGTCGACGTCGACCTCGATGGCGTTCTCCAGGAAGCGGTCGAGGAAGATGGCGCGGCCGTCGCGCGCGTTGCGCTGGAGGTAGTCGGCCAGCCCGTCCTGCGTATACACGATCTCCATCGCGCGGCCGCCGAGGACGTAGCTGGGCCGGACGAGCAGCGGGAAGCCGACGTGCTGGGACTGCTCGAGGGCCTCGTCCACAGAGTGCGCGGTTGCGTATGGCGGCGCCTGGTAGCCGAGCTCGTCGAGCAGCGCGCCGAAGCGGCCGCGATCCTCGGCGAGGTCGATCGAGTCGACGTCGGTGCCGAGAATCGTCACGCCGGCCTCTTCGAGCCCGTGCGCGAGCTTGAGCGGCGTCTGGCCGCCGAACTGGACGATCACGCCTTCGGGCTTCTCGACCTCGATGACCCCGAGCACGTCCTCGAGGGTCAGCGGCTCGAAGTAGAGACGGTCGGAGGTGTCGTAGTCCGTGGAGACCGTCTCGGGGTTGCAGTTGATCATCACCGCGTCGCGGCCGGACTCGCGGACGGTCATCGCGGCGTGGACGCAGCAGTAGTCGAACTCGATCCCCTGGCCGATGCGGTTGGGCCCGCTGCCGAGGATCACGACGCTCGGCTTGTCGCCGCGCTGGACCTCGTGCGCGGCGCGGCGCTCCCAGCCTGAGTAGTAGTAGGGCGTGCGGGCGGGGAACTCGGCCGCGCAGGTGTCGACGGCCTTGAATGAGCGCGCACCGGCCGTGGCCGCGTCGGGATCGAGCGCGAGCGCCCGGATCTCGTTGAGAAACCACGGGTCGATGCTCGTGACCCGGCGGACGTCGTCGATCCTCGCGCCCTTGCGTAAGGCCTCCATGACGACGTCGTAGCGGTCGCTGGCGGGGCGCTCGAGCATCTGCAGCAGCGTCGCCACGTCCACCCCGTCGAGCTTTGTCGCAATGTCGAGTTCGCGGCTGCGCAGAGACTTCGCAAACGCCTGCTGAAACGTTCTGCCGATGGCCATAGCCTCGCCAACGGACTTCATATGGGTCGAAAGATCGGAGGCGACGCCGGGGAACTTCTCGAAGGCAAAACGTGGCCATTTGACCACTACATAGTCGATTGTGGGCTCGAAGCTGGCGGGCGTGATCCCGGTGATGTCGTTGGGGATCTCCTCGAGCGCGTAGCCGACGGCCAGGCGCGCGGCAATCTTGGCGATCGGGAAGCCGGTCGCCTTGGAGGCCAGGGCGCTGGAGCGCGAGACCCGCGGGTTCATCTCGATGACGAGGATCTGCTCGCTCGCCGGGTCGACGGCGAACTGGACGTTCGAGCCGCCCGTCTCGACGCCGACGGCGCGGATGACCGCGATGGCCTGGTCGCGCAGCTGCTGGTAGAGGCGGTCGGTCAGCGTCTGCTGCGGCGCGACGGTCACGCTGTCGCCGGTGTGCACGCCCATGGGGTCGACGTTCTCGATGGAGCAGACGATCACGACGTTGTCGTTGTGATCGCGCATGACCTCGAGCTCGAACTCGCCCCAGCCGAGGACCGACTGGTCGAGCAGGACCTGGCCGATGGGTGACGCGGCCAGGCCGCGCTCGACGATGCGCTCGTAGTCCTCCTCGCTGCGGGCGATGCCCCCGCCGCGGCCGCCGAGCGTGAACGCCGGGCGCACGATGCAGGGCAGGCCGACGTCGGCCAGGGCGGCGCGCGCCTCGGCGAGCGACGTCGCGATCGCGCTGCGCGGCATCTTGAGGCCCGCCTTGTGCATGGTCTGGCGGAAGAGGTCGCGGTCCTCGGCGCGCGCGATGGCGTCGTAGTCGGCGCCGATCAGCTCGACACCGAAGCGCTCGAGGGTCCCGTCCTCGTGCAGCGCCTTGGCGAGGTTCAGCGCCGTCTGGCCGCCGAGCGTCGGCAGCAGCGCGTCGGGGCGCTCGCGCTCGATGACCTGTGCCACCGGTCCGGGCAGCAGCGGCTCGATGTAGGTCGCGTCGGCGAACTCGGGGTCGGTCATGATCGTCGCCGGGTTCGAGTTGACCAGGACGATCTCGTAGCCCTCCTCCTTGAGGACCTTGCACGCCTGCACGCCCGAGTAGTCGAACTCCGCCGCCTGCCCGATGACGATCGGCCCGCTGCCGAGGATCATGATGCGGTGCAGGTCGTTGCGCCTAGGCACCGGCTGTCACCGCCCCCAGGAAGCGGTCGAACTGGTAGAGCGCGTCGTTCGGGCCGGGGCCGGCCTCGGGGTGGTACTGGACGGTCGCGCTGTTGACCTCGAGCAGCTCGAGGCCCTCGACCGTGCGGTCGTAGAGGTTGACGTGGGTCAGCGCGGCCTCGCCGAAGTCGGTGCTCCAGCGCACGGGCTCGTCGGCCTCGACGCGGCCGCCGCCGTCCGGCGCCCGCACGGCAAAGCCGTGGTTCTGCGAGGTGATCTCGATCCTGCCCGTCCGCAGGTCCTTGACCGGGTGGTTGGCGCCCCGGTGGCCGAAGGGCAGCTTGTAGGTCTGAAGGCCGACGGCCTGGCAGAGCAGCTGGTGTCCGAGGCAGATGCCCCACACCGGCCGCGTGCCGATCAGCTCGCGCACCGTGCTCACGATGTAGTCGAGCGCGGCAGGATCGCCGGGGCCGTTGGCCAGGAAGACCGCGTCGGGGTCGTTGGCGGTGAGCTCGGCCGCGGTCGCGGTGCACGGGTGTAGCTCCACGCGCGCGCCGCGCGCGACCAGGTTGCGCACGATCGAGGCCTTGATGCCGGTGTCGATCGCCGCGATGAGCGGCCCGCCGTCGCCCGCGCCGTGGACGCTCATCGCCGCGGGCGTCACCTCGCGCGCGAGGTCCAGGCCGCTCATCGGCGGCTCCGCCGCGATCCGCTCGCGCGCCTCGCGCACGCTCATCGCGGCCGGGAACACTCCGCCGCGCATGGCGCCCGCATCGCGGATGTGGCGCACGAGCGCGCGTGTGTCGACGCCGGTGATCGCCGGCCCCCCGCAGTCGGTCAGCCAGTCCAGCCAGCCGCGCTCGGCCCCGGGAGCATCCTCGCGGTTGATCGCCGCGCGCATGATCGCCGCCCGCGCCCAGACGCGATCGGACTCCATCGCCTCCTGGGAGGCGCCGTAGTTGCCGATGTGCGGATAGGTGAAGGTGATGAGCTGGCGCGCGAAGCTCGGGTCGGTCATCGACTCCTGGTAGCCGCTCATCCCGGTGGTGAAGACGACCTCGCCCGTCGCCGGCTCGTCGGCGCCGCACGCGTCGCCGTCGAAGCGCGCGCCGTCTTCGAGGAGGACGTAGGCGGTCGCGTCCATCAGGCGCCCACCACCGCGAACGCGCGCTCGCGGTAGGCGACCGAGCCGGCGGCCAGGGTCATGAGCACGCGCCCGCGCAGGCGCGCGCCCGCGAAGCAGCAGTTCTCCGAGCGGCTCTCGTAGCCGTCCTCGCCTACCTCCCACTCGGCGGCGAGGTCGGTGAGCACGAGGTTGGCCTCGTCGCCCGCGCGCACGCGCGGCGCCGGCACGCCGAACGGCTCGCCGCCGGCGGTCATCCGCTCCACGACGAGCCCGAGATCGAGCACGCCGGTGACGACCAGCTCGGTGTGCACCGCGGCAAAGGCGGTCTCCAGGCCGGTGGTGCCCATCGGCGCCTGCTCGAACGGGACCTCCTTCTCGTCGCGCGCGTGCGGGGCGTGGTCGGTCGCGATGCAGTCGATGACGCCGGAGCGCAGCCCTTCGATGAGCGCCGCCCGGTCGGCCTCGGTGCGCAGCGGCGGGTTCATCTTCATCCGCGTGTCGAGCCCGCGGACCGCCGCCTCGGTCAGGCACAGGTGGTGCGGCGTCACCTCGCAGGTCACCGCCACGCCGGCATCCTTCGCCGCCGCGACCGCCCGCACCGACTCGATGCAGGACAGGTGCTGCAGGTGGATCCGCCCGCCCTCGTAACCGGCCAGCGCGCAGTCGCGCGCCACCATCGTCGACTCGCTCACGCTGGGGATCCCGGCGACGCCCAGCAGGGCGCTGACCTCGCCCTCGTGCATCGCTCCGCGCCCGGTGAGCGACGGATCCTCCTCGTGGAGCGCGAGCAGCCCGCCGGCCAGGCGCTGGTACTGCAGGGCCTTGCGCAGCATCCCGGCCGCGACGACCGGCTTGCCGTCGTCGGTGAAGCCGACCGCGCCCTCCGCGCGCAGCTCGGCCATCTCGGTGAGCTCCTCGCCGCGCAGGCCGCGCGTGATCGAGGCCATGAACCCGACGGCGACGCGAGCGTCGCGCGCCGCGGAGTCCCGCAGGGCGCGCAGGACCGGCGCGCTGTCGACGACCGGATCGGTGTTCGGCATCGCCACGACGGCGCAGAAGCCGCCCGCGGCGGCCGCCCGGGTGCCGGTCTCGAGGTCCTCCTTGTGCTCCTGACCGGGCACGCGCAGGTGCACGTGCGGGTCGACGAAGGCGGGCAGTAGATGGCGCCCGCCGCCATCGACGACCTCGGCGCCGGCGGGCACGGAGCCCGCGCCGGCCTCGGCCAGCTCGGCGATCTCGCCGCCGGCGACGACGACGTCGAGCACGCGGTCGATCCCCTCGCGCGGATCGACGACGTGGGCGCCGCGGACGACCAGGGTGGCGGGCGGGCTGTTCGGGCGCACCATGCTCATGCCGGCGCCGGCTCCTGCACCGGCTCGCCCGTGCGGGCGCCGGCAAGGACCTCGTACAGGACGGCCATCCGCACGACGACCCCGGCCTCGACCTGCTGGGTGATGACCGCCTGGGGCGAGTCGACCACCTCGCCCGACAGCTCGACCCCGCGGTTGACCGGCCCGGGGTGCATCAGCACCTGGCGCGGGTGCAGCCGCCGTCCGTTGATCTGGTACTCGGTCGCGTACTCGCGCAGCGTCGGCACGAAAGCCTGGTCCATGCGCTCGTGCTGCATCCGCAGCGCGTAGACGACGTCGGCCCCGGCGAGGTCGTCGAGCGTGAAGCGCACGTCGCAGCCGAGCGCCTCGACGCCGCGCGGGATGAGCGTCGGCGGCCCGCAGATCGTCACGTGCGCGCCCATCTTCTGGAAGGCGAGGATGTTCGAGCGCGCCACCCGGGAGTGCAGGACGTCGCCGACGATCCAGATGCTCAGCCCGTCGAGGCCGCCCAGGCGCTGGCGCAGGGTGTGCACGTCGAGCAGCGCCTGCGTCGGGTGCTCGTGCTTGCCGTCGCCGGCGTTGACGATCGCGGCCGGCGTCCACTCGGCCACCAGCGCCGCCGCGCCGGCCCATGGCGCGCGGATCACGATCGCGTCGGGCTTGTGGGCGTTCAGCGTCAGGACCGTGTCCTTCAGCGACTCGCCCTTCTCGACGCTCGATCCGCTGGCCGAGAAGTTCACGACGTCGGCGCTCAGGCGCTTGGCCGCCAGCTCGAACGACGAGCGCGTGCGCGTGGAGGCCTCGTAGAAGAGGTTGAGGACCGTGCGCCCGCGCAGCGCGGGGACCTTCTTGATCTCGCGGTCGGCGACCTCGGCGAACGACGCGGCGCGGTCGCATATGCGCTCGATGGCCGCGCGGTCGAGGTCCTCGATCGACAGCAGATGCCTCATGCGGGCACCTCCGCAACTTCGGTGATGGTGACCTCGTCGACGCCGTCGATCTCCTCGACGTGCACGTTGACGCGCTCGGCGCGCGAGGTCGGCAGGTTCTTGCCCACGTAGTCGGGGCGCAGGGGCAGCTCGCGGTGGCCGCGGTCGGCCAGCACGGCGAGCTGCACGCGCGCCGGCCGGCCGTAGTCGAAGAGCGCCTCGATCGCCGCGCGCACGGTGCGCCCGGTGTAGAGGACGTCGTCGACGATGACGACCGTCGACCCGTCGAGGGGGAAGTCGAGCTGGGTGGAATGGACGATCGGCGCCTCGGCGAGGCGGCCGAGATCGTCTCTGTAGAAGGAGATGTCCAGCTCGCCGAGCGGGACGTCGGCCTCCAGCAGGTCGGCGAGCAGCGTGCGCAGCCGCCGGGCCAGCGGCGCCCCGCGCCGATGGATCCCCACGATGGCGAGCCGGTCGTGCTCGGAGTTCTTCTCGACGATCTCGTGCGCGATGCGCACGAGCGTTCGCCGCATGCCGTCGCCGTCGAGGACGACCTTGTCGGTGCTCATGGCTCCTTCCTGGCCTCACGGGACCGGGTTAAAGGGGCAGTGTCAGCACCCTAGCAGCGCCGGGTGCGGAACGGTCAGCGCGCGCAGGCCGGCGCGTACGGCCGCCCGGGCAGGGCGTCCTGCCACTCGGCGCGCGTCAGTGTGCGGCCGGCGACGTCGCACGCCTGGCGCATCCACGCGGACGGCCG
>DATBKW010000138.1:0-10056 GCA_036555665.1 Solirubrobacteraceae bacterium
GGTGATGATCGCCGTGGCGTCGAGCCGGCCGTCCTCGAGCATCGAGACGAACAGCGGCAGGTCGCGGCGCATGCGCACGTTGCCGTTCTGGCAGCTGAACAGGCGCCGGCCCTGGAGCGCGAGCGCCATCTGCGGGTAGGTCACGGTCGCGCCGAGCCGCTCGACGCCGGTGAGCACGACGGTGCCGGCGCGGCGCGCGGCCGGCAGCGCCTGCTCCTGGGCCTTCGCCGGCCCCGCCGCCTCGAGGACGTAGTCGGCGCCGCGCCCGCCGGTGAGCGCGCGGACCTGCTCGATCGGATCGCCGTCGGCGGGATCGACGAGGTCGGTGGCCCCCAGCTCGCCCGCCATCTCGCGCCGATGGGCCAGGGGTTCGACGGCGATGATGCGCCCCGCGCCGGCAATGCGGGCGCCCTGGATCATCCACATCCCGAGGTGGCCGGTGCCAAAGATCGCGACGGAGCGCCCCGGCTTGACCTCGGCGACGTTGAAGACCGCGCCGACGCCCGAGGTGATGCCGCAGCCCAGCAGCGAGAGGACGTCGTTGGGCAGGTCGGTGTGCAGCGGAAAGGCCTGGTTGGCCGTGACGTTCATGACCTCGGCATAGCCGCCGACGTTGCCCGCCGCCGTGATCGGCGCGCCGTCGGCGCGCTGGGCGACGTGGAAGTAGGCCGTCGCGTCGAAGAGCTCGGAGCACTGGTCGGGCCGGCCCTCGGCGCAGTAGTAGCAGTGCCCGCACTCTGGGGTTCCGGGGACGAGGACGCGGTCGCCGACCTTGACGTGCGTCACGCCCGCCCCGACCTCTTCCACGACCCCGATCGAGGCGTGGCCGAGGATCGTCGGCGGCACCTTGCCCAGCTCGCCACGCTGGTTGATGCAGTCGGTCGAGCAGAACGGCGTGGCGCCGGTGCGCACGTGCACGCGACCGGGCGTCGGGTCGAGCAGCTCGATGTCCTCGACGACGAACGGCTGTTTGAGCTCGGCGAGCAGGGCGGCGCGCATCAGTCGCCTACGCTGATCCCGGCGAGGATGCCGCCGTCGACGCAGAACTCCGAGCCGGTGCTGTACGTCGCGTCGCAGACGATGTGCAGCATGGTCGCGGCCACCTCCTCGGACGTGCCGAAGCGCGGGATCGGATAGCGGGCCGCCTGGGTGGCCTCGTCGGCCGCGCCCTCGATCATCGGCGTCTTGATCATGCCGGGATGCAGGGAGTTGACGCGAATCCGGTCGCGCCCGAACTCGATCGCGGCGGCCTTGGTCAGCCCGCGCAGGCCCCACTTCGAGGCCGTGTACGCCGAGGCCTGCCCGACCGCGATGTAGGCCGCCATCGAGCTGACGTTGACGATGGCCCCGCCGCCGGCGCGGCGCATCGACGGGTGCACGGTCTTCATGCCCAGGAACGTGCCGGTGAGGTTGGTGTCGATCACGCGCCGCCACTCCTGCATGGGCAGCTCGGCGATCGGCGCCACCGCGAGGACGCCCGCGTTGTTGACGAGGATCGAGATCGGTCCGAAGGCGTCCTCGGCGAAGCGCACCGCCGCCTGCCAGGCCGGCTCGTCGGTGACGTCGAGCGCGACGAACCGCGCGCCGTCGCCGAGCTCGTCGGCCAGGGCGGTGCCCTCTGTCTCGAGCACGTCGCCGATGACGACCTCGGCCCCTTCTCCGATCAGCGCGCGGGCGTGCGCCTCGCCCATCCCTCGCGCGCCGCCGGTGACGAGCGCCACGCGCCCCTCGAGCTTGCTCACGGTTATTGTCATACCGTATGACGGCCAGGGCTGCAATCCTGGAGGCGGTCGGGCAGCCGCTCGTGGTCGAGGAGGTCGAATTGCGCGAGCCGAGCGCCGACGAGGTCCTCGTGCGGATCGGCGCCGTCGACGTCTGCATCACCGATGCGTTGAGCGCGCGCGGCGACGTCGCGGCGGCACCGCCGACCATTCTCGGGCACGCGGCGGCCGGCGCCGTCGAGGCCGTGGGCACTGCGGTGGGGCGCGTGCGCGTCGGCGATCGCGTCGTCGTGACCGGCACGCCGGAGTGCGGCGAGTGCTTCTTCTGCGTGCGCGACCGGCCCGACCAGTGCGTGGAGATGCTCGGCGGGATCCTGCCGCCGCGGGTCGTCGCCACGCGCGCCGACGGCGCGGCCGTCCACGCCGACGGCGGCGTCGGCGCGTTCGCCGAACGGATGGTGGTACGCGCGAGCGGCGTGGTCACCGTCGAGAGCGACCTCCCCGACGAGCAGCTCTCCTTGCTGGGCTGCGGCGTGACGTCCGGCGTCGGCGCGGTGCTCAACCTCGCCCAGGTCCAACCCGGCGCGGCGGTGGCGATCGTCGGCGGCGGGGCGCTCGGGCTGTGGATGACCCAGGGCGCGCGGGTGGCCGGCGCGGCGCGCATCGTCGTCGTCGAGCCGCGGCCCGAGCGCCGCGACGTCGCGCGCGCCGTGGGCGCCACGCACGTCGTCGACCCGGCCGACGGTGACCCGGTAGAGCAGGTGCGCGAGCTCACGGGCGGCCGCGGGGCCGACTACGTCCTCGAGGCCGCCGGGCCGCCGGAGGCGATGGCCCAGGCGCTGGCCATGACCCGGCCTGCCGGCACCATGGTGCCGTCGGGCTGGGAGCGCCTGGACTCGACGGTCACCCTCCCGGCGGTCGACTTCGCGATCGCCGGCAAGCGCATCCAGAGCTGCCAGTTCGGCGGCGCCCATATCCGCCGCGACATCCCGCGCTTTGCGGCCATGATGGCCGCCGGCGTGCTCGATGCGCAGCTGCTGATCAGCCGCCGGTTCGGCCTCGAGGAGGCCAACGAGGCGCTGGCCGCGGCGCTCGCGCGCGAGGTCATCACGGGGGTTCTGCTCCCGTCCGCTCCCGTATGATGGTCAGACAATGTCGACTGCTGCCACCGACGCTGCGACCACGACCCCGCCCGAGCCGGACCTCACGCCCGAGGAGCTGATCGCCAGGGCGGTCGCCCTCCGTCCCGAGCTCATCGAGCGCCAGGCCGACGCCGAGCAGCGCGCCTACTACTCCGAGGAGATGCACCAGAAGTTCCTCGAGGCGGGCTTCTATCGCTGCTACATCCCGCGCAAGTACGGCGGCTACGGGTTCGACGCCAAGACGATGACGCGCATCCAGCTCGAGCTGGCCCGCGGCGACATGTCGACGGCATGGTGCGCGGGCCTGGCCAGCAACCACGCGTTGCAGGTCGGCTCCTGGTTCCCGGAGGAGGCGCAGGCCGAGGCCTTCGGCGACGGCGGCTTCCGCGCCGCCTCGGTGGCGGCGCCGACCGTCACCGCCACCCCGGTTGACGGCGGCTGGGAGATCAACGGCGACATCGCCTACTGCTCCGGGATCCCGTACTCCAACTGGTACATGGGGCAGGCGATCATGCCGGGCAAGCAGGAGAGCGGTGAGCCGCGGGTGATGCTCTTCATCGCTCCGGAGAGCGAGTGGGAGATCCTGTGGGACAGCTGGGGCGACCAGCTCGGCCTGCGCGCAAGCGGCTCGCACACCATCCGCTTCGACAAGGCGCGCATCGATTCGCACCTGGTCCTCGAAGACACGACCATGATCGACGTGGACCCGGCCGGTACGCCCGGCTACGCGCTGCACGGCAACCCCATCTACAGCGGGCGCGCGCTGTGCGTGTTCACGATGTCGGTCGCCGGCCTCGTCGTCGGCGGCGCCTACAACGCGCTCGACGAGTACGAGAACTGGATGCGGACGAAGATGACCCCGCTGCCGCCGTTCGTGAAGCGCACGGAAGACCCGGACTTCCAGCGCTGGTACGGCTCGGCCCTGGCGAAGATCAGCACCGCCGAGGCGGCGCTGATGAACTGCGCCGACCGCCACATCGAGTTCTGCGAGCTGCAGGCGGCGGGCGAGCGGCCGTACACCTGGGAGGACGACCTCTGGCTGTCGACGATCGCGCGCGAGGCGATCCTGCAGGCCTGGCAGGCGGTCGAGACCGACCTCTACCGCACGATCGGGTCGAGCGCGGCCAAGGCGGGCCAGCGCTTCGAGCGGCTTTACCGCGACCTGTCGATGGCGGCCGGGCACCGCAACTCGATGATGCGCGAGCCGCTGATGCGCCAGCTCGCACAGCTGCGCCTCGGCGTCGTCCCCGAGGGGATGCAGCGGTGAGCGAGATCGACGGGCGCTACGCGCGCGGCCTCGCGACCCGCCGCGAGGTCCTCGGCGATGCGCACGTCGACCGCTCGCTGGCCGACGCGACGGAGTTCACCTCCGTGGCGCAGGAGTTCGTCACCGAGTCCTGCTGGGGCGACGTGTGGACGCGCCCGGGGCTC
Source organism: Solirubrobacteraceae bacterium (assembly GCA_036555665.1). GTDB lineage: Bacteria > Actinomycetota > Thermoleophilia > Solirubrobacterales > Solirubrobacteraceae > JAOPZW01. Next base: position 4,295 of record DATBKW010000138.1, read on the forward strand.
GATCGCCGCACGCGCAGCCTCATCAACCTGGCGATGCTGACGGCCCTGAACCGTATGCACGAGTTCCGCGTGCACGTGCGCGGCGCGGTCAACAACGGCTGCACGATCGAGGAGATCCGCGAGACGCTGCTGCAGGCGATCGTGTACTGCGGCGCCCCCGCGGGCCTGGAGTCCTTCCGCCAGGCCCAGGCCGTGCTCGACGAGCTGGCCGCCGAGCGCGACAGCGCGCGCGCCTAGGCCTCTTCTTCGGCCATCGCCGCGAAGACGGTGCGCGCGGCGGCCTCGACGTGGCGCACGCAGGCCGCCGCCGCGGCGTCGCCGTCGCGGCGCTCGAGCGCCGCGACTATCTCGCGGACCTCTTCGACGGTTTCCTTGGCGCGGCCGGGCTGGCTCATCGAGGTGGCGCGCAGCACGGTGACGCGCGCCTGAAGGCTCTCGACGAGATCCTGGATCGTGCCGTTGGCCGCGCCCTCGAAAAGGGCGTCGTAGAAGTGCTTCTTGGCCTCGAGCATGGCCTGGCTGTTGGGCCGGCCGGACTTCGCGCGCCGCTCGATCCCCTCGAACGCCCGGCGCAGCGCGCGCATGTGGGCATCCGTGGCGCGCTCGGCGAACTGCCGCGCGGCCATGCCCTCGAGCACGGCGCGCACTTCGTAGAGCTCGGCCGCGCGCTCGATCGGCGGCGAGGCGACGATCGTGCCCTTGTGGGGGATCGTCGTCACGAGCCCCTCGGCGGCGAGCTGGCGCAGGACCTCGCGGATCGTGGTCCGCGAAACCCCGGTCTGCTCGATCAGCTCGCGCTCGACGAGCCGCTGCTGGGGCTTGAGGCGCATCTCGACGATCGCCCGGCGCAGCTGGTCGAAGACCTGCTCGCGCACCGGCGCCGCGACGCGATTGACCTGCACCGACAGGCCGTCGACGCCCTCGAGGCTGTTGGTCTGCTTGCGGGCCATCTGTATGACCAGCATACAGCCGCCCCTTTACACGTTGCGGGGGCCTGCTCCCTCTGGATCGATGCCCAGATGCTCGGTCGTCAGGCCGCGCGCGGCCCAGTCGCTGATGACGCCGGCGAGGTGGCCCCACACCATCGACATGTCGCGCCAGATGCGCTGCATGCGCTGCCCGTCGTAGGCGGCGCCGGAGCCCGCCGTGCGGAAGACGTACTCCTGCAGCCCGTCCCAGCACAGGCGCACCACCTCGTGGGTGATGGACTGGATCCGCAGGTCCTCCTCGACGCCGAACTGCACGCCGTCGGCCACCTGGCGCCGGCAAGCCGCCATGTACTGGTCGGCGGCCTGCAGGAGCGCGGCTTCGGCGGTCTCGACCTTTGCGCGGGCGCGGCCGTACCAGCGCTGGTAGTCGGGGTCCTCGGCGCGCATGATGATCGGTGGGCGGTGGGTGGTCTTCGTCGTGATGAGGCGCTCGTACTCGTCGAGCCCACCCTTGACCATGCCGACGGCGAGCGCCCCGAACTCGAGCCCGAAGAAGCTCAGCGCGCGGCCGACGTACATCGGGTTGCCGTGCAGGCGCTGGCCCGGCGTGCCCTGCGAGTTGTCGTAGTCGAGCATGCGCGTATCGGGGAGCGCGAAGTCCTCGCGGATCCGACCACCGTCGAAGACGATGCTGTTCGAGCCGCTGCCCTTGAGGCCCAGCGTGTGGCCCCAGTCGTCGAGCATCGTCCACTCGCTGCGGGGGGCGACGAACAGTATGGGCGGCCCGCCGGCCGCCGGGAGCGTCTGGCCGAGGTAGTGGGTGGCGTACGGAGCGCCGGAGCAGTAGCGGTGGGTGCCGGTGAGCTCGAGGTAGCCGTCGCCGGTGGGGGCTGCCTGGCCGACGGGGGCCGCCACCGATGGGCATAGGAAGTCCGGGTCGACGAACAGCTCGTTCTGGGCGCGCTCCTCGAACCATGCAGCGACCAGGAGAGCGTGAGCCGTCGGCAGGCACAGCTGCCAGCCAGTCGACGGGCAGCCATGGGTGATGTGCACTATCACGCGCACGAAGGTCGGGATGTCGAACTCGAGCCCGCCGTAGCGCCGCGGGACGAGCATCTTGTAGAAGCCGGCGTCGCGGAACTGCTCGTGGGTGTCGGGCGCGTAACTCGTGCGCTCCTCGGTCTCCGCCTGGCGCTCGACGAGCGTGGGACCGATCGCGGCGGCGCGAGCGACGAGCTCGTCGGGCGTGATCGCGGTCGCCGTCATTGCGCGGTGAACCCGCCGTCGGCCATGACGACCGCGCCGGTCATGAAGCTCGACGCGGGCGAGGCGAGGAAGACCATGATCCGCGCGATCTCCTGCGGATCGGCCATGCGCCCGAGCGGGTGCGACCTGCCGATGTCGCCGCGCGCGGCCTGCAGGTCGGGCGCTCCCGCCAACGCGTCGTTGACGAAGGCGGTGTCGACGGCGCCCGGGGCGATGGCGTTGACACGCACGCCCTGCGCCGCGTGCTCGATGGCGAGCTGGCGCGTGATCTGCGCGATCGCGCCCTTCGTCGCGCAGTAGGCGCCCTGCGCGGGCAGCCCGATCACCCCGGAGATCGACGAGACGTTGACGATCGCGCCGCCTCCGCGCTCGATCAGGTGCGGAAGCGCCTCGCGGCAGTGCACGAAGACGCTGCGGACGTTGGTCGTCATCAGGCCGTCCCACTCGTCGTCCGTCGTCTCGACGATCGGCTTGAGCAGGAAGCGGCCGGCGTTGTTGACGACGACGTCGAGCCCGCCGAAGCGCTCGAGCGCGAGGGCGACGGCGGCCCGGGCGGTATCGGCGTGCGCGGCGTCGCCGGTGAGCGGCGCGACGTCGTCGTCGGCGAGCTTTTCCACAGCCGGGTCGATGTCCTCGGCGACGACGTTGGCCCCGGCCGCGCGCAGCTGCGCGACGACGCTGGAGCCGATGCCGCCGGCGGCGCCGGTGACGATCGCCACCGCGCCGCTGAGGCTCACGTCGTCCATTGCCGGCGGGACGTTATCGCATGATCGTCATACAAAGTGCGCCGTGCTCGCGCGCGGCGCGAAGGGCTAGGAAGCCGAAGCGCCCAGCCCGATCGGGCAGCTTACGCCCGTGCCGCCCAGGCCGCAGTACCCGTTGGGGTTCTTGGCCAGGTACTGCTGGTGGTAGTCCTCGGCGTAATAGAACTCGCCGAGGGGCGCGATCTCGGTCGTGATCTCGCCGTAGCCGGCGGCGCCCAGGCGCTCGGCGAACATCTCGCGGGAGCGCTCGGCGGCCTCGCGCTCGGCGTCCGAGCCGACGTAGATGGCCGAGCGGTACTGGGTGCCCATGTCGTTGCCCTGGCGCATGCCCTGCGTCGGGTCGTGGTTCTCCCAGAACAGGCGGAGCATCTCGTCGTAGCTCGTGACCGATGGATCGAAGACGGCCAGGACGACCTCGGCGTGGCCGGTGCGGGCCGAGCAGACCTCCTCGTAGGAGGGGTTCGGCGTGAAGCCGCCGGCGTAGCCGACCGCCGTGGTCCACACGCCGTCGGCCTGCCAGAAGACGCGCTCGGCGCCCCAGAAGCAGCCCATGCCGACGACGATCTGCCCGAAGCCCTCGGGCCACGGAGGCGTCAGCGGGTTGCCGAGCACCGCGTGGCGCTCGGGGACACGAATCGGCTCGTCGCGGCCGGGCAGGGCGTCCTCGGCGGCGACAAGCGTGGTCTTTGCCTTGTTGAAGAGAAACATTCCGCCTTCACTGTACGCCGAGAGCGCTCGGCGTTACCAGCGTCAGCGGCGCGACGCGACGAAGAAGTAGATGAGCTGGCCGATCGAGGCCGCCAGCGCCGCGATGTAGGTCAGCGCCGCCGCCTGCAGCACCTTGCGCGCGCCGTCGAGCTCGGTCTGCGCCAGCAGCCCGCCGCCCTCGAGCGCCACGAGCGCGCGGCGGGAGGCGTCGAACTCGACCGGCAGTGTCACGAGCTGGAAGAGCACGACGGCCAGGAAGAGCACCAGGCCGACGTTGACCAGCCCGGTCGACCCCAGGATGAGGCCGATGAAGGCCGGGAAGATCCACAGCTGCGACCCGATCGACGCCGCCGGAACGAGCGATGCGCGGATCTGCATCGGCTTGTAGCCGCGCGCGTCCTGCACCGCGTGCCCGGCCTCGTGCGCGGCCACGCCGACCGCGGCGACGCTGGCGGCGACGCCGACGTCCTCGCTGAGGTTCAGCGTCTTCGAGCGCGGGTCGTAGTGGTCGCTGAGCTGCCCGGCGACCGGCCGAATGCCCACGCCCTGCACACCCGCGTTGCGCAGCACGGCCTCGGCGGCCTGCGCGCCGGTGAAGCCGTTCGCCGTCGGGACCTGGCTGTAGCGCTTGAACGTGCTCTTGACCTTGAACTGGGCCCAGAGCCCGAACAGCAGCGGGATGATCGAGCAGACGAGAAAGACGCCGGTGAGAGACATGGTGAGCATGACTGTAGCCCGACGGATGTCAGTGACGTGTCAGGATTGGCTGAGTGTTCGATGCGCCGTCGTGGTGGTGGGCCGACCTCGGCGGCCTCCCCGCCCCCCGCCCCAGCCTCGAGGCCGATCGCGAGGCCGACGTCTGCGTCGTCGGCGCCGGCTACACCGGGCTGTGGACCGCCTACGAGCTGCGCCGCGCCGATCCATCGCTGGAGGTCGTCGTCCTCGAGCGCGAGGTGGCCGGCTTCGGCGCCTCCGGGCGCAACGGCGGCTGGGTGCTGGGCGAGATCTCGACCGGCTCGCGCCAGCGCGAGGGCGCGGGCCCGGGCGCGATCGCCGCGCTCGAGCACGCCGCCCAGGAGACCGTCGACGAGGTCGGCGCCACGTGCGAGCGCGAGGGCATCGACTGCGACTTCTTCAAGGGCGGCTCGCTGACCGTCGCGCAGACCGAGCCGCAGCTCGCGCGCCTGCGCGTCGCCCTTCGCGGCGAGATGCTCTCCCTCGACGAGGCGACGGCGCGCATCAACGTCGCGGGCCTGCGCGGCGCGCGCTTCACGCCGCACTGCGCGCGCGTGCAGCCGGCCAAGCTCGCGCGTGGCCTCGCTGCGACCATCGAGCGCCACGGCGCCACCATCTACGAGCGCACGCCCGCGCTCGCCATCGAGTCCCACCGCGTGCGGACGCCGCACGGCAGCGTGCAAGCGCGCTGGATCGTGCGCGCCACCGAGGGCTACACCGGCGCGCTGCCCGGGCTGCATCGCGCGCTGCTGCCGCTGTCGAGCTCGATGATCGTCACCGAGCCGCTCGACGCGGCCACCTGGGCGCAGATCGGCTGGGAGTGCCGCGAGACGATCGATGACGCCGCCCACCACTACTGCTACGCGCAGCGCACGGCCGACGACCGCATCGCCATCGGCGGCCGCGGACGCCCGTATCGCTTCGGCTCGGGCACCGATCGCGCCGGCGAGATCCCCGACGCGACCGTGCAGCAGCTGCGCGGGCGCCTCGCGCGCCTGTTCCCGATCCTGCGCGACGTCCGCCTCGACGGCGCCTGGACCGGCGTGTTCGGCGTGGCGCGCGACTGGGCCGCCGCCGTGCACTGCGATCGCCACAGCGGCCTGTGCTGGGCGGGCGGCTACGCGGGCGAGGGCGTCGCGGCCTCCAACCTCGCCGGCCGCACGCTGCGCGACCTGATCCTCGACCGCGACACCGACCTTACGCGCCTGCCCTGGGTCGGACACCAAGCCCGCTCGTGGGAGCCCGAGCCGTTGCGCTGGCTCGCCGTCCAGGCGGTCTACGGCGCCTTCCGCACCGCCGACGCGCTGGAGACCCGCACCGGCCGGCCGTCGCGGCTGGCCGACGCGGCCGGCGCGCTGTC
>DATBKW010000139.1:0-7541 GCA_036555665.1 Solirubrobacteraceae bacterium
TTTCGCTTCGACGAGGACGGCCGGCTGTGGACGAGCGCCGGCGACGGCGTGCACTGCTACGAGCCCGACGGGACGCTGATCGGCAAGGTTCTCGTTCCCGAGACGGTGGCCAACCTCGTCTTCGGCGGCCCCAAGCGCAACCGCCTGTTCATCTGCGCCACAACGTCGCTCTACGCGGTGCTGCTGGCGGTCCGCGGCGCGTGACGACGACCCGCCTGGACCTCGAATACGACGGCACCGCGTTCGCAGGCTGGGCCCGGCAACCGGGGCTGCGGACGGTGCAGGGCGAGGTCGAGCAGGCGCTGGCGACGCTGCTGCGCGGCGAGGTTGCGCTGACGGTCGCCGGGCGCACCGACCGCGGCGTTCACGCCTGGGGCCAGGTCGCCTCCTACGAGGGCGAGCCGGCGGATCCGGGTGCGCTGAACGCGCTCACCGGCCCCGACGTCGCCGTGCTCGCCTGCGCGGCGGCCGACGACGGCTTCGACGCGCGCCGCCACGCCTTGTCACGCACCTACTGCTACCGCGTGCTCGCGCGCCGGGCGCCCTCGCCCTTCGAGCGCCGCCGCGCGCTGTGGTGGCCGCACCGCGTCGACGTCTCCGCGTTGCGCGGGTGTGCCGAAACGCTGGTGGGCACCCACGACTTCACGGCGTTCACCCCGACGCAGACCGAGCACGTGCGCTTCGAGCGCGACGTCCTCGACGCGCGCTGGGAGACCGCCGGCGACGTGCTCGCGTTCTGGATCACGGCCGACACGTTCATGCGCCACATGAACCGCGTGCTGGTGGGGACGATGCTCGAGGTCGCCGGCGGGAGGCGCTCTTTCGATGCGTTTTGCGCACTGCTCACCGGCCGCCCGCGCTCAGAGGCGGGCGACACCGCGCCGGCGCATGGGCTGTACCTGGCGTCGGTGGCGTACTAGTGGGCCTTCTAGCGGTCGTCCGCGGCGATCGTGGCGAGGTCGTCGTCGGTGAGCTCGATGTTGCCTGCGGCCAGTAGCGGCTCGACCTGATCGGGGCGGCGGAAGCCGACGATCGCTCCGTCGACGGCCCGGTTGTGCAGCGTCCAGGCGACGGCCACGGCGCCGGGCGTCGTGCCGTGGCGCTCGGCTACCGTCCGCAGCCGCTCCACGAGGGCGAGGTTGTCCGACAGTTCGGGCTCGTTGAAGCGCGGGTCGTGCTTGCGCCAGTCGTTGTCGGGCATCGCGGTGATCCGCTCGGCGGTCATCGCCCCGCTGAGCAGGCCCGAGGACATCGGCGAGTAGATGACGACGCCGATGCCCTCCTCGTCGGCGAAGGGCAGGACCTCGTCCTCGACGGCGCGCTCGATCAGCGAGTAGGGCGGCTGCAGCGTCTCGACCGGCGCGATCGCCTGGGCGCGGCGCAGTTGGCCGACGTCGAAGTTCGAGACGCCGATGTGGCGCACCAGTTCCTCGGCCTTGAGCTCGGCGAACGTCTCCCATGCCTCCTCGACGTCCTCGTCGGGGTCGGGCCAGTGGATCTGGTAGACGTCGATGACGTCGAGCTGCAGGCGCGACAGGCTCGCCTCGACCTCGCGGCGTAGCGAGTCGCGCTTGAGGCTGTGCGCGACCGCGCCGTCCTTCTCGTACAGCGACGCCTTGGTGAAGACGTAGGGGCGCTCCGGCAGGCCCTGCAGCGCGCGGCCCACGACCTCCTCGGAGTGCCCGAGCCCGTAAATGGGGGCGGTGTCGATCCAGTTGACGCCGAGCTCGACGGCGTGGCGGATCGCGGCGATCGACTCCTCGTCGTCCTGCGCGCCCCAGGCGTGCCACCAGCCCTCGCCGCCGATCGCCCACGCGCCGAAACCGACGCGGCTGATCTGCAGGCCCGTCGCGCCCAGTTCGACCGTCCTGACTGCGGTGCGTTCCACGGATGTGAACGCTAACAGCGGGTGTCAAGACCGCCGGGCAACGATCACCAGGCGCGTGTCCACGGCGAACGGGGAGCCGTCGAAGCCGCCGTAGCACTTGGACTCCTCGAAGCCCGCGCGTGCGAGCATCGCGACGAGCTCGGTCGCGGTGTACAGGCGCACCGAGAACGTGCGCGAGTCGCGCTCGCCGGTCTTGTCGATCAGCGTCTGCGTGGTCTGCACGACGCCCGCGACGGCGTCGAGCGTCCGGTGCTCGAGCAGCAGCCGGCCCTCGCGCAGCAGCCGCCAGTTGCTCTCGGCGAACCGGCGCACCGCGAGGTCGCGGTGCATGGTCTCGATGACCAGGCGCCCGCCCGGCCGCAGCACGCGGCGGATCTGGCTCAGCACCTCGACGTCGGCCTCGTCGCCGAGGTAGCCCAGCGAGCTGAAGAGGTTGATCGCCGCGTCGAAGCTCTCTCCGGCGAAGGGCAGCTCGCGGTAGTCGCCGTGGACGAGCTCGGGCCAGCGCTCGCCGCCCGCACGCCGGCGCGCCTCGGCGAGCAGGGTCTGCGAGCGATCGATGCCGACGGCGCGATAGCCCCCCCGCGCCAGCGGCACCGCGTGGCGGCCGAAGCCGCACGGCACGTCGAGCAGGTCGCCGCCCTGCGGACACGCGGCGAGGCGGGCGGCCGCCAGCGCCTCGTCGGCCTGCCCCTCGTCGTCGCCGAACGCGCGCAGGTAGAAGTCGCCGAAGAACGCGTCCCACGTCTCGGGCGGGCTTGGGTGCCCGCCCTCGTGGTCGCTCATCCGCCCGGGCGGCGCCCGATCAGGCGCGCCAGCAGCGACGGGCGCGGCTGCCAGCGCTTCGGATCGAGGTCCGCACCGCACAACGCGCAGCCGGCGGCGTACGGGGTGACGCGCTCGCCGCACGAGGGGCAGCGGTTGGGATCGCGGAAGAGCATGGCCTGAGCCTACGCCGCGGCCGTCAAGCGACGGTCAAGAGCGCGTAAGCGTTATCTACTAGTTCCGCCGCGCCAGCACGACGACGGCGCCGATGAAGCTCACGCCGAAGACCGCGCAGCAGATCGACAGCACGTTGTTCGGCTCGCCCTGGGCGATCGTCACCAACCACCAGATCGGCAGCACGAACGACATGACCGTGCCCGCGAAGGCGACCGCGCGCGTGTAGAGCAGCTTCGAACGCTCGTCGCCGATGCCGCTCATGACGTCGAGCGTGTCGCTGCGACGGCGGCCGTAGAGGACGAGCAGGAGGAAGGCCAGCACGATGGCCGCGCCGATCGCGCCGTTGCCGGGATCGCCCCCGATGGCGAAGGCGACGAAGACCGCGAGCACGAGCAGCAGGCCCATGCTGAGCTGGCCGGTGGTGGACATGCAGAAGGCTTTCATGCGGGGACCTCTCCGTCGGGATGGAAGAGCTCCTCGACCGTCGTGTCGAAGAAGCGAGCGAGGCCGATCGCCAGCGGCAGCGAGGGCAGGTAGCGGCCGGTCTCGATGGCGTTGATCGTCTGGCGCGAGACGCCCAGCGCCTGTCCGAGGGCCCCCTGCGAGAGCCCGTGGCTGGTGCGGAGAAGGCGGACGTCGTTGCGCACTGTCAAGTAAGCTTTACATATGCACGCGTCCGGTGTCAAGTCTACTTGACACTTTGGCGGGGGCGGAGCGTGCCGGGGCGAGGGCTAGGATGGACGGCGGATGCGGGTGCTTCTCACCAACGACGATGGCATCGAGGCCGAGGGCCTGCAGGCCGTGCGCCGTGCGCTGCTGGCTACCGAGGGCGTCGAGCTGGCTGTGGTCGCGCCCGACGGCAACCGCTCGGCAATGGCGCGGATGATCACCACGCGCCGGCCGCTGTGGGTGCAGGAGGTGCCGTTCGACGACGGCACGAGCGGCTTCGCGACCGACGGGACCCCGGTCGACTGCGTGCGCCTGGCCAAGCTCGGGCTGATCGAGGGCTTCGAGCCCGACGTCGTGGTCTCGGGCATCAACCACGGCTCGAATCTCGGCGACGACATCACGTACTCGGGCACGGTGGCCGCCGCGCTGGAGGCGATCGTGCTCGGGATCCCCGGCATCGCGGTCTCCCAGCAGTCCGATGCGCGCGAGATGGACTTCCGCCTCGGAAGCCGCTTCGACTTCGAGCGCGCGGCCGAGTTCGCCGCGCGCGTGGTCGGCGAGCTCGACGAGGTGCCGCTGCCCGCCGGGACGCTGCTGAACATCAACGTCCCCGCCGGTGAGCCGCAGGGCGTCGACGTGACCCGGCTGGGCAAGCGGATCTACCGCGACGAGCTCAAGCTCCACGCCGAGGACGAGGACGGCGGCCGCCGCTACTGGATCTACGGCGCCGACCCCGGCTTCCACGACGAGCCGGGCACCGATCTGGCCGCGGTGCACGCCGGGCGGATCGCGGTCACGCCCGTGCACTTCGACCTGACCGACGTCTCCGGGCTCGACGTCCTGACCAAGTACGACCTGGCGCGGCTGCTGGCCCCGGCTGCGCGCGAGATGCAGTGACTTCAGCTTCGAAGAAGGTCGCCGAGCGCGCCACCGAGCTGCGCGAGGAGCTCACCGAGCACGGCCGGCGCTACTACGTGCTCGACGACCCGGTCATCACCGACGACCAATACGACACGCTGCTCGACGAGCTGCGCTCCATCGAGGCCGCGCACCCCGAGCTGCTGACGCCCGACTCGCCGACCCAGCGCATCGGCGGCGAGCCGGTGTCGGCGCTGACCAAGGTCACGCACCGCCAGCCGATGCTGTCGCTGGCCAATGCGCGCAGCGAGGAGGAGTTGCGTGCGTGGATCGAGCGGATGCGCAACCACCTGGCGCGCGAGGGCATCGACGACCCCGAGTTCCAGTATGTCGCGGAGCCGAAGATCGACGGCCTGGCCATCTCGCTGGTCTACCGCGACGGCGTGCTCGAGACCGGCGCCACGCGCGGCAACGGGGAGGTCGGCGAGGACGTCACGCACAACCTGCGCACGATCCCGACGATCCCGCTGCGCTTCGAAGGCGACGACGTCCCGGCGCTGCTCGAGGTCCGCGGCGAGGTCTACATGTCGCTGGCCGACTTCGCCGCGCTCAACGAACGACGCGCCGAGCAGGGCCTGTCGACCTTCATGAACCCGCGCAACTCGGCCGCCGGCACGATCCGTCAGCTCGATCCCAAGCTCGCCAAGGACCGGCCGCTGTCGATGTGGTGCTACGGCGTCGGCGTCACCGACGGGATCTCGTTCGCCAGCCACTGGGACGCGCTGCAGTGGCTGAAGGCGCACGGCTTCCGCGTCAACGACGACGTCGCGAGGCTGACCACCGAGGACGAGGTCGTTGCCCGCTGCCGCTCCTGGGAGGAGCGCCGCGGCCAGCTCGACTTCGAGATCGACGGCGTGGTCGTCAAGGTCGACGACGTCGAGCTGCAGCGCCGCCTCGGCGTCGTCGGGCGCGATCCGCGCTGGGCGATCGCCTGGAAGTTCCCGCCGACCACGGCGATCACGCGGCTGAACGGCGTGCAGTGGAACGTCGGCAAGTTCGGCGACATGCACCCCTTCGCCGAGCTCGAGCCCGTCCACGTCGGCGGCGTGACGGTCAAGCTCGCGACGCTGCACAACGAGGAGGACATCGTCCGCAAGGACGTCCGCCCGGGCGAGGACGTGATCGTGCTGCGCGCCGGCGACGTGATCCCGCAGGTGCTCTCGCCGGCGCCGCACGTGGTCGAGGCCAAGAAGCGCCCGCCGGTCGCGCGGCCGCCGAAGCGCTGCCCCTTCTGCAACACCGAGACGGTCAAGGTCGAGGGCGAGGTCTTCACCAAATGCCCCAACCGGCAGTGCCCCGAGCGCCGCTGGCAGCTGCTCAAGCACTTCGTCTCGCGCGGGGCGATGGACATCGACGGCCTGGGGGAGAAGCAGGTCGCCCAGCTTCAGCAGGCAGGGCTCGTCGCCGCGCCGGCCGACTTCTACCGGCTCGAGGTCGAGCAGCTCACCGAGCTCGAGGGCTGGGGCCAGATCAGCGCCGAGCGCACGGTCGCCAACATCGCCGGCTCCAAGGACCGCGGGTTCGGCCGCGTCCTGTTCGCGATCGGCCTCGAGGAGGTCGGCTACGTCACCGGGCGCAACCTGGCCCAGCAGTTCCGCACGATCGACGCGCTGCTGGCGGCGAGCCTCGAGCAGATCGAGGTGACGCAGGGCATCGGGCCGAAGATGGCCCAGAAGATCCACGAGCAGCTCGCCGACGAGCAGATGCGGGCGCTGATCGAGGACCTGCGCGGTGAGGGCGTCGTCATGGCGCTCGAGGGCCCGCCGCCCGGCGAGGGCCCGCTGGCGGGGAAGACCTTCGTGCTCACCGGCACGCTGCCCGACCTGACGCGTGAGCAGGCCAGCGAGCGCATCGTCGGCGCCGGCGGCCGCGTGACCTCGAGCGTCTCGAAGAAGACCGACTACGTGGTGGCCGGCGAGAACGCGGGCTCCAAGCTGGCTAAGGCGGAGTCGCTGGGCGTCCCCGTGCTCGACGAGCCCGGGCTGCTCGGGCTGCTCGATGGCGCGACGGGCTGACCTGCGCGCCGTCGGGCGCGATCCCGATCCGCGCTTCACGCTGGCCAACGAGCGCACCTTCCTGGCCTGGAACCGCACGGCGATGGGGCTCATCGGCGGGGGCCTGGCCGCCGGCCAGCTGTTGGACTTCGACTCGCGCGTGGCGCGGCTGGTCGTCGCGCTGCCCCCGATCGCCCTCGGGCTGGCGCTGGCGCTCATCAGCTACCGGCGCTGGGAGGCCAACGAGCGCGCGCTGCGCACCGACGAGCCGCTGCCGGGCGTCATGCCACCGTGGATCCTGTCGGCCGGCGTCGCGGCGGTCGGCGTCATCGTCATCGTCGTCCTGGTCATCGATGCCCTCTCTTCCTGACGGCGACCGAGGCTTGGCGCGCGAGCGGACCGGCCTGGCCTGGGAGCGCACGGCGCTTGGCTTCGCCGCCCTGAGCGCCGTCGTGCTCGGCGTTGCCGCCCACCGTGGCAAGCCGGGACTGATCGGCCTGAGCGTTGCGCTCGTGGCCGTGGGGCTGGCGGCCTGGCGACACGGCCAGCGGTCCTACGAGGACGCCGCCGTGGCTCCGCAGGCCCGCGCGCTGGGGCTCATGGCGCTGGCGATCGCGCTCACCGGCGTGGCTGCGGCGATCATCGTCGTCGCTGACTGACGGCTCGGCGCCGGCCTCTGACGATCAACCGCGGAAGTGCTCGTCGGCGAGCGCGAGGAAGGCGCGCGCGGCGGGCGACATGGCCGCCGGGTTCCAAGCCAGCGCGGTGCGGCGCTCAAGTCGAGGACGGGTGATGCGCACGATTGCGAGGTTGTCTCGCTCGAGGGCCGAACGTGGCAGGACGGCGATCCCGAGGCCTTCGGCGGCGAGCGCCACGACGGTGTCAAGGTCGCCGCCCTCTGCTGCGATTCGTGGGCTGAAGCCCGCTGCGCGGCACGCGTTCTCGAGCACCGTACCGGCACGGTGACCTGCTGGACACCTGTCACCGGCGCAGGGCGCGCTCCAGCAGCCGCCCGGCGGCCAGCACCATCGCGTCATCCCCGGGGCGGCCGACGAGTTGGACCGACGCCGGCAGTCCGTGCTCGGCCGGGCCGCAGGGCAGCGCGAGCGCCGGCGCGCCCACCGCGTTCC
>DATBKW010000140.1:0-20173 GCA_036555665.1 Solirubrobacteraceae bacterium
CATCGACGCGACCGCCGCCTACAGCGACTCCGTCGACGAGGCCAAGAGCTGGCTGGACGCCAGCGACTCGGCGCTGTCCTCGCTCAACGACGTCGTCCAGCGCGTGCGCGAGCTGACCGTTCAGGCCGCCAACGGCGCCACGTCCGACGCCGGTCGCCAGTCGATCAAGGCCGAGGTCGACCAGCTCACCAAGCAGGCCATGACGACGCTCAACCAGGCCTACGACGGGCGCTACCTCTTCAGCGGGACGAAGACCGACACGCCCCCCTACGACGTCAACTCCGGCGCCTACCAGGGCGACAACAACCCGGTCCTGCGCACGATCGGACCGGGCGTGACCGTGCAGGTCAACGCGACCGCGGCCGGCAGCACGGACGTCCTCGCCACGCTGCTGCCAACGCTGAGCAAGCTCTCGCAGGACCTGCAGAACAACGACGTCAACGCGCTGGGCACCAGCGACCTCAAAGCGCTCGACGCCGGCCTTGGCACGGTGACCGCCGCGCGCTCGCAGATCGGCGCGATCACCAACCGCGTGACCGCCGCCAAGCAGCGTCTGAACGACCTCAGCGACGTCACCTCGAAGCTGCTCTCCGACACCCAGGACGCCGACCTGCCCAAGTCGCTGACCGACCTGGCCATGCAGCAGAACGCGCTGCAGTCGGCGCTCCAGGCCGGATCGACGCTCATCCAGCAATCACTCATGGACTTCCTGCAATGACCAACACGACCCCCGGAGGCAACATGGCAGTGAATCTGCACTCCAGCCGTTTCGGGGTGCTCGAGATCCCCGATGAGGCGGTGATCGAGTTCCCCAGCGGCCTCATCGGGCTTGGCGGCTCACGCTACGCCCTGCTCGCCCGCAACGAGGACAGCGCGTTCGTGTGGCTGCACTCGCTCGACGATCCCGACCTCGCCGTTCCGGTGACGAACCCGTTCCGGTTCTTCGCCGACTACGAGGTCGAGCTCTCGGACGACGAGGCGGCCCGGATCGGCCTGACCGAGGCCGACGACCCCGCCGTCTACGTCACGGTGCGCGCCACCGATGCGCTCGAGGGCTTTAGTGCCAACCTCTACGCGCCGATCTTGATCTCAAGTGGCCGCGGCCACCAGGTCATCAACCAGTCCGCCGACGCTCCCGTCCGTGCCCCGCTCTTCGAGCGCCCGGCCGCGGAGGGCCAGGTGCAGGCGGCCTGATCCGTTCTCCAAGGAGGAGTTGCGATGCTCATCATCACCAGGCGCCCAGGCGAGAAGATCAGAGTCGGCAACGACGTCTGCATCGAGGTGATCGAAGTCACCGGCTCGACCGTGCGCATCGGCATCGCCGCGCCCCGGTCGATCCCCGTCTACCGCGAGGAGATCTGGGCCGCCGTCACGGCCGAGAACGCCGAGGCGGCGAAGGCTCCCGCGCAGCTCCCCGACATGCCCGCTCCGGCGAGCAGCTCTCCCAGCAGCATCTGAACCGCAGGAAAGGATTCCAACCCCCCATGTCTCTTCGTATCAACAGCAATGTGGACGCCATGGAGGCGCATCGGCGGTTGTCGGCGACCTCCGACAAGATCGCCCAGTCGATGGAGCGCCTCTCGTCCGGCCTTCGCATCAACAAGGCGGCCGATGACGCCGCCGGCCTGGGCATCTCCGAGAAGATGCGCGGCCAGATCAACGGACTCGCCCAGGCTCAGCGCAACATCCAGGACGGCGTCTCGATGGTGCAGACCGCCGAGGGCAACCTCGACGAGGTCCACAGCATCCTGCAGCGCGTCCGTGAGCTGGCCGTGGAGTACAAGAACGGCTCGCTGTCGCAGTCGGGCCGCGCCGCCATCCAGAGCGAGATCAACCAGCTCGCCTCGGAGGTCGACCGCATCGGCAGCTCCGCCCAGTTCAACGGCATCAGCCTGCTCGACGGCACGGCCGGCGGCGGCGGCGCGGTGACCTTCCAGATCGGCGCCAACGACTCCGACGTGCTTGCGATCAGCTTCCCCAGCCTCGCGGCGCGGCTCAGTGCGACCAACTGGTCGAGCCTGCAGACGGCGACGCTCAGCAACATCGACGCGGCGATCGACGCGGTCACGTCGCTGCGCTCCGAGCTGGGCGCCACGCAGAACCGCCTCGAGCACGCCCTGTCCGTCACGGCCGTCTACCAGGAGAACCTGACCGCCGCCGAGAGCCGCATCCGCGACGTCGACATGGCGGACGAGATGGTCACCCTGACCAAGAACCAGATCCTGCAGCAGGCCGGCACCGCGATGCTGGCCCAGGCCAACCAGGCCCCGCAGTCGGTCCTGAACCTCCTGCGTCAGTAGTTGGGTGCGTCCCCGCCGCCGGCGGGGACGCCCCTACTTGAACAGCCGGATCTCGGAGATCGCCACCTTGTCCTGACCGGGCGGGAGCTTGGTGATCCAGACCAGGTAGTAGCGGAAGAGGTTGCCCGCCGTGTCGAGGTCGACGCGCTGGCTGGCCTTCGCGCTCGGGATGTCGCCGAGCTTCTGCCAGCCGCTGGTGATCGACGCCGGCGGCCCCGACTTGGCCACGTAGATCGCCCCCGTCCATCCCTTCGTCGGCGTCAGCACCTCGATGGCGCGCGCCGCCACACTCGGGTCGGCGATGACGTAGATGCCCACGCCGGCCTTGCTGCCCAGCGTGTTGCCCTCGTAGGTCTCCGTCGTCCACGCGGTGTTCTTCTCGCCGTCGACGACGAGCTTTGCCTTCTCGGGGTGCTCGGACTTGTTGTCGCCGAGCGGGTCGTAGTCGTGGGCGTTGGACTGCGCGAGCGACAGCGGCTGCAGCCCCGAGTTCTTCGGCACCGGGATGTTGCGCGTGCCCTGCGCCCCGCGCTCGGTGCGGTCGGCCAGCAGGATCAGCGCGACGGCCACCGCGGCGCCGATGAGCAGCAGCGCGAACAGCAGGCGCACCGGATGGCGCATGCGCAGCGGCAGGCGCCGGCGCGCGTGCGCGGGCAGCGTGCGGATCACGGCGGTCGCCTCGCCCGTCGCCTGGCCCGAGCGCGCCGTCTCGATCGCCAGCACATCCTCGAGGTCGGAGATGAGCTCACGGTCGCTGGCGTAGCGGCGGTCGAGGTCCTTGGCCGTCGCGCGATCGACCACGGCGGCGAGCGCACTGGAGACCTCGGGCCGGCGCAGCTGCACGTCGGGCAGCTCCTCGCGCACGTGCTTCATCGCCACGGACACCTGATTCTCGCCGTGGAATGGCACGTCGCCGGTGAGCATCTCGAACAGCACGACGCCGAGCGAATAGAGGTCGCTCTCGGGGCCGACGTCCTGGCCCAGCGCCTGCTCGGGCGAGACGTAGTCGGTCGTCCCCAGCACGCGCCCGTCGGCGGTCAGGCCCTCCTCGGTCAGCGAGCGGGCGATGCCGAAGTCGGTGACCTTGGCCGTGCCCTCCTCGTCGATGAGGACGTTCTGGGGCTTGACGTCGCGGTGGACGATCTGGTGGTCGTGCGCGGCGCCGAGCGCGCGCGCGACCTCGATCGCGTAGGCCACGGACTCGCCGATCGGCAGGCGGCCGTAGCGACGGATGCGGTCCTTGAGGGTCTCGCCCTCGACGTACTCGAAGACGATGTACGGCGTGCCCGAGTCCTCGCCCGCGTCGATCACGCCGACCACGTGCGGGTGGTTGAGCTGCGCGACGGCGCGCGCCTCGCGGCGAAAGCGCTCGAGCTGGTCGGAGTCCGAGGCGATCTCGCGGTGCATGAGCTTGATCGCGACCTGCCGCTCGAGCACCGTGTCGAAGGCGCGGTAGACGGTCGACATGCCACCGGCGCCGATCTGGGCATCGAGCCGATAGCGCCCGTTGAGCAGGGTGCCGACCTGCGAACTCATGGCCCTATTGTGCGGGTGGGCATGGGGTTCATGTGGCGTACCGGTTTTCGCCGTTGGCAGCGACGACCATGCACACCGGATCTACGACACCGCCGGCCCCGCGGAGTTACGCGCCGTGGCCGCGGCGCGCTGCCGCGGCCACGCGCGAGAGTGCCACTACTGCTTGAGCGAGGTGAAGCTCAGGTCGTGGGTCGTGTAGTAGCCGTTGATGACGCCGACGACGTCCTTGGACTGCACGGCGGCGCTGTTGGGCCAGATGTACGGGATCGCCGGCGCCTGCTCGGCGATCGAGCGGTTGATCGCGGCCCACGCCTTGCTGCGGCCGGTGCCGACGGACGCGACGCCCGCGCCCTTCATCGCGTTGTTGATCGACGCGACGTTGAGCTGCGGCCAGTTGTTGTTGCCCTGCGCGTTGATGTTGTTGCCGTTGAAGGTGGCGTCGAGCATCGCCTGCGGGTCGGCGAAGTCCCGGAACCAGCCGACGTTCGGGCAGATCGCGATCTTCTGGGCCGGCACGCCGCAGAACTTCGTGAACAGCGTGTCCTGCGGCACGAGCCGCAGGTTCAGCTTGAAGCCGAGCTGCTCGATCTGGTTCTGGAAGACCTCGGCGGTCTTCTTGTTCGGGTCCGCGTTGCCGGCGATGGTCAGGACCTTGCCGCCGCCGGTCCACTTGCCGTTGGCGTCGATCGGCAGGCTCGGGTCCTGCTGCTTGGCCGCCAGCATGTACTTCTTGGCGACCGCCGGATCGCCGTTGGGGTTCTTCAGGAAGTCCAGGTCGGTGTTCTGCTTGGCCCCGCCGGCCTCGGCGTAGCCCGGCACGCCCGGTGGGATCCAGCCGCCCGCGACGCCGCCCGCCACCGCGCCGCCCTGGGTCAGGCGCAGCGCGGTGCGATTGGAGTTGGCGATGATCGCCTTGCGGATGTTGATGTTGTCGAACGGCTTGATCGTCGTGTTCAGGGCGATGTAGAGAACCCCGCCCGACGGAGCGAAGAGCGCCTGGTCCTTCTCCTGTGTGACGGCCTGCTTGAGGACCTGCGCCGGCGGCTCGCTGGTGTCGCAGCACACCGTGCTGGACCCGTTCAGCGCACGGCGCGCGGCCGTGGCGAGGTCGTCGTTGCCTTCCTGGATGAAGACCTCGTTGAGGTAGGCGGGGCGGTAGTCGGTCGACTTGTCCCAGTTGGGATTGCGGACGATCGTGATCGACTTGCCGGGCGACCGGCCGGTCAGCTCGCCGGTCTTCGGGTCGTTCTTGACCATGTAAGGACCGGTGAACGTCGTGTACTGGTCGTAGGTCGACGGCGTCTTCTTGTCGAACTTGCTCGCGTACTCCTCCGGCACCGGCACCGTGATCGGCATCACCAGCGCCTGCGAGACCAGCGGCGCGTTCGGCGTCTTGAGGTGGAAGACGATCGTGGTTGCATCCGGGGTTTCGATGCCCGAGATCGGCTTGATGTCGCCGCTGTTCGGCTTCTCCGGCGTCCCCACGATCGAGGTGAAGTAGGCGCCGGCGTAGGGGCTCGGGACCTCCTTGGAGAACGCGCGCTCGAAGGCGTACTTGATGTCGGCGGTCTTGACGACGCGGTTGACCGGCGGCGCGTACTTGACGTTCGGCTTGATGTGGACGGTGATCGTCTTGTTGTCCGACGAGATCTCCGGTGGCCCGGTGGCCAGGTCGGGGACCGGCGTCTCGGAGTTGTCGGGCTTGAACGAGTACAGCGGCCGGTTGGTCGAGTAGAGGACCAGGTAGCCGAACGTGTAGTAGGTCTGACCCGGATCGAGGTAGTCCACGTCGGCCGAGGCGAGCACGGTCAGCTTGCCACCCGGCTTGCCCGGCTTGATCGCCGTCGCGCCCTTCGACGCGCTCGTCGACGACAGCTTGGTGCCGCTGCCGGTGGTGCTGCTGCCGCCGCCGCAGGCGGCGACCACCGTTACCGCCACCACCCCGAGCGACACGGCGAGGCTCCTCCCAAACATGTGCCCTTCCTCTCCCGGCGCCCCCCGGCTCCAGGAACGAAGGCGCGATGGTCCCCTGCGAGCGTTAAAAGCGTCGTAAGCGCTCGCGCTCGTAGCGCTCCACCGCGATGCGCACGAGCCGGTCGCACAGCTCCGGATAGGGCACGCCGCTGTGCTCCCAGAGCTTGCCGTACACGCTGGTGTCGGTGAAGCCGGGCATCGTGTTGAGCTCGTTGACGAGCACGTCCTCGCCGTCGACGAAGAAGTCCGCGCGCGCCAGGCCGCTGCAGCCGGCCAGGCGGAAGGCGGTGACCGCGAGCTCGCGCACCCGCTCGCGCGCCGCCTCGGAGATGCGGGCCGGCACGACGAGCTCCATGCCGCCGGCCGTGTACTTGGCCTCGTAGTCGTACCAGCCGTCCTCGCCCTCGCCGAGCAGGATCTCGCCGGGCTGGCTGGCCACCGGCGAGTCCGCGGGCCCGAGCACCGAGCACTCGACCTCGATCCCTCCAGCGCTCGCCTCGATGATGACGCGCGGATCGTGCGCGGCGGCCGCGTCGATGGCCGCGTCGAGCGCGGCCGGCGCATCGACGCGCGCGATCCCGACCGACGAGCCCAGGCGCGCGGGCTTGACCCAGCACGGGTACGTCAGCCCGTCGCCCACCTCCACGCGCGCGTCGGTGTCGATGGACCAATAGGCGACCTGCGGCAGGCCCGCGCGACCGATGACGTCCTTGAAGAGGATCTTGTCCATGCACAGGGCGCTGGCCAGCACGCCCGAGCCCACGTAGGCCACGCCGAGCAGCTCGAGCAGGCCCTGCACCGTCCCGTCCTCGCCGAACGGCCCGTGCAGGGCGGGGAAGACGACGTCGGCGCCGAGCAGCCCGCGGCCGGCGTGCAGGGCAAGCTCCTCGCCGTGGTACCACCACGTGCCGTCGCGCGCGAGCTCGATCCACAGCACGTCGTGCCCGGCCGCGGCCAGGCCGTCGCGCACGGAGGCGGCGGAACTCAAGGAGACCTCGTGCTCGGACGAGCGTCCCCCGGCCAGCACGGCGACCTTCACCCGGTGCCCCCGGTGCCTCCGGTGGTCGTTCCGGTCGTGGTGCCCTCGGGATTGAGGTCGGGGTTGAACGTGCCGACGACGATCGTGACCTTCGAGCCCTTCTTGGCCTTGCCGCCGCCGGCCGGGCTCTGCTCGATCACCACGTTGTCGCCCTCGGGCGAGTCGACGTCGCGGCTCTGCTGGTCGACCTCGAAGCCCTGGCCGGAGAGGCGCCGGACGGCGTCGGCCGCGTCCTCGCCGGTGACGTCGGGGACCGCGACCTCGGCGGGCTCCTTGGCGACCGTGAGCGTCACCGTCGATCCGGAGTCGGCCTGGGTGCCGCCCTTGGGGTTCTGCGAGAGGACGGTGCCGGGGTCCTCGCCGGACTCCTTGTCGGTGCGGTTGACCTTGAAGCCCGCGTTCTGCAGCGTGGACTGCGCCTCGTCGAAGCTCTTGCCGGTGACGTCGGGCACGTCGGCCTGCTCGGGCCCGCTGGAGACCACGAGCGTGACCGACGAGCCCTTGTCGACCTTGTTGCCCTCGCCCGGCGAGGCGGAGATCACCCGGCCCTTCTCGACGGTCGTGGAGCTCTCCTCGCGCTGGCTTGACTTCAGTCCAGCCTTCTCCAAACGACCCTGGGCCGAGGGCAGCGTGAGCCCGACGACCTGCGGCACCGCGACCTGCTCGGGGCCGCTGGACACCGTCAGCTGCACCGTCGAGCCCTTGTCGGCCTTCGTCCCGCCGGTGGGGTCCTGTCCGATGACCCGGCCCGCGGGCTGGTCTGAGGTCTTGGGCGTCGTGTCCGTGGAGAAGCCCTCCTGGCGCAGCTTGGCCTCGGCGTTGGCCTGGTCGGCGCCCACGACGGTCGGCACCGTGACCTGCTTGGTGCCGGTCAGCAGCAGCACCGCGGCCA
Organism: Solirubrobacteraceae bacterium; assembly: GCA_036555665.1. GTDB lineage: Bacteria > Actinomycetota > Thermoleophilia > Solirubrobacterales > Solirubrobacteraceae > JAOPZW01. Next base: position 7,742 of record DATBKW010000140.1, read on the forward strand.
GGCCGGCCGCCGCGACGAGGATCGCCAGCAGCCACAGCCACCAGCGGCCGCGCTCGCGCTCCTCGCGAGGGGGCAGCGGCTCGTCGGGATAGGCGTAGACCTCGCTCGGGGGCGGCTCGACCACGGTCGGCGGCGCCACCATCGCGGGCGTCGTGACACCCTCGCGCGCCGCCTGCAGCGCGGAGATGAACTCGTCGGCGTCCTGGAAGCGGCGCGCGGGCTCCTTCTCCAGCGAGCGCATGACGACCGCTTCGAGCTCGGGCGTGACGGCGGAGTTGTAGACGCTCGGGGGCGTGGGGCGCTCGTTGACCTGCTTGAGCGCGATCGTCACCGCGCTCTCCCCCTCGAACGGCACGCGGCCCGTCAGCGACTCGTAGAGGATGATCCCGACGGAGTAGAGGTCCGACGCGGCGCTGACCGCCAGGCCCTGCGCCTGCTCGGGCGAGAGGTACTGCGCGGTGCCCATGATCGACCCCGTCTGCGTCATGTCCGACGCCCCGGCGCGCGCGATCCCGAAGTCGGTGACCTTGGCGCGGCCTTCGCTGTCGACGATGACGTTGTGGGGCTTGAGGTCGCGGTGGATGATCCCGCGGCGGTGCGCGAAGCGCGCGGCGCGCAGCACCTGGACGACGAGGTCGATCGCGCGGTCGGGGTCCAGCGGCGCCTCCTCGCGGATGATCGTCTTTAGCGATCGCCCCTCGAGGTACTCCATCGCGATGTAGTAGGTGCCGTCGTACTCGCCGCGGTCGTAGACCGAGACCACGTGCTGATGCTGCAGCCCGGCCGCGCTGGAGGCCTCGCGGCGGAAGCGCTCGACGAACTCCCGGTCCTCGGCGAAGCGGCGGTAGAGGATCTTCAGCGCGACCTTGCGCCCGAGCTGCAGGTCCTGCGCGCAGTAGACCTCGGCCATACCGCCGCTCCCCACGCGCGAGAGCACGCGGTAGCGGCCGTCCACGACCGTCTCGGCGTCCAGGCGTTCGGTCATTTGAGCAGCTCCTGCATCACGGCCTTGGCGATCGGGGCGGCGACGGTCCCGCCGAAACCGGTGCCGCACTCCACGGTAACGGCGATGGCCACCTGCGGATCCTGGACGGGCGCAAAGGCGATGAACCACAGCTGGTTCGGGCATCCGTGGTCGACCTCGGCGGTGCCGGTCTTGCCGGCCACGTCGATGCCCTCGAGGGCGGCGGCGGTGCCCGTTCCCTCCTTGACCACCTGGGCCATCATCGCGCCGACCTCCGACGCCGTCTGCGGCGACATCACCTGCGACATCTCCTCGGGGCCGATCGTGCGCACCGTGCGCCCGTCGCGGTCGACGACGCGATCGGCGATGTGGGGCTTCATCAACTTGCCGCCGTTGGCCACCGACGCCGCGACCATGGCCATCTGCAGCGGCGTGACGGTGAGCTTGTCCTGGCCGATCGCCATGCGCCCGACGTCGACGAAGCGGCTCGTCGACGGGATGATGCGCCCCCTGCGCCGCTCACCGCTGGCCGCGCGCTCGTCGCGCGGAAGGTCGACCTCGACCGGGGCGCCGAAGCCCAGGCGGTCCATGTACTTCTTCATCGTCACCTTGCCGACCTTCTCGCCGACCTCGCCGAACACCGTGTTCACCGAATGCGTCAGGGCATCGGTGAGCGTGATGTCGCCGAAGGACTCGCCGCCGTCGTTGTTGAGGGGAACGCCCGAGATGACCTTGCCGTTGCGGCCGTCGATGCGCGAGTCGGGCGTGTACTTGCCGGAGTCGATGGCGGCGATCGCGGTGACGACCTTGAAGGTCGAGCCGGGCGGATAGCCCGACTGCGTGTTGCGGTTCAGCAGCGGCGCGTTGTCGTCGCGGTTGAGCGCGTTGAACGCGGCCTGGTTCTTGATCGTGTTCGGGTCGTAGCCGGGGACCGACGCCATGACCTCGACCGCGCCCGTGCGCGGGTTGAGCGCCACGACGGCGCCCTTGCGGCCGCCGAGCTGCTGCAGCGCCACGCGCTGGGCGCCGGGGTTCAGCGTGGTGTGGAGGTTGTCGCCCTCCTTCTCGCTGCCCGACAGCCGATCGATGAGCGAGCCGAAGTCACCGGAGCGCCCGCTGAGGTCGTCGTCGTAGAAGCGCTCGAGGCCGGCGCGGCCCTGGCGCACGAAGCTGTAGCCGACGGCGTGCGAGAACAGCCGGCCCTGCGGATAGGTGCGCACGTAACTGTCGTCGGGCTGCTTGACCGAGCGCGCGAGCACCGTCTCGTCGCCGGCGCGGATCAGCCCGCGGCGGATCTTCTGATCCTCGAGCAGCTCGCGGCGGTTCTTCGGGTTGTCGCGCAGCCCCTCGGCGCCGAACACGGTCCACTTCGACGTGAAGACCACGAGCACGGCGAAGAGCACCATGAAGAAGACGAAGACGCGGGTGATCGCAGCGTTCATCGCGGTTCGATCGCTTCGCGGCGCGCGCGGTCGGAGATCAGCAGCAGCAGGGCCAGCAGGACGAAGTTGGCGAGGATCGACGAGCCCCCGTAGGAGATGAAGGGCAGCGTGACGCCGGTGAGCGGGATCGCCTTGGTGACGCCGCCGACGATGACGAAGACCTGCAGCGCGAAGACCGCGGTCAGGCCCGTGGCCAGCAGCTTGGAGAACGAGTCGCGCGCGAGCGTGGCGATCTTGAAGCCGCGCTCGATGGCCAGCAGGTAGGTGCACAGCACCGCGCACGCGCCGATCAGGCCGAGCTCGTTGACGATCACCGCGTAGATGAGGTCGGTCTGCGCGGCGGGCAGCAGCGGCGCGTGGCCGACGGTGAGCAGCGCCTCGCCGAAGCCGCGGCCGAACAGGCCGCCGTCGGCCTGCGCGAAGAGCGACTGGGCGAGCTGGTAGCTGCCGCCGACCTGGTCGTAGAGCGGCCCGAACGGGTGCTGCCAGGCGTCGACGCGGTGGGTAATGGTCGGGCGCGCGTGGTAGAGCACCCAGGCGCCCACGCCGAACAGCGTCACGCCGACGGCGACGAACGAGAAGCGGTTGGTCGCCACGTAGACGATGGCCAGGAAGCCGCCGAAGAACATCAGCGACGAGCCGAGGTCCTGGATGAAGAAGAGCATCGCCATCGCCGCGCCCCACACCACGAGCAGCGGTCCGAAGTGCTTGAGCGGCGGGATCGTGATGCCCGCGACGCGGCGCGCCCCGATGACCAGCACCTGGCGGGTGTCGCGCAGGTAACTGGCCAGGAAGACGATGATGGCGATCTTCGAGAACTCGGCCGGCTGGAAGGTCAGCGGACCGAGCTTGACGCCGAGGTAGGCGCCGTTGACCGGCGCGCGGATGCCGGGCAGCAGCGGGAGCACGAGCAGCCCGATGCCCACGGCGGCGACCGTGTAGCGGTAGCGCTCGAGCACGCGGTAGTCGCGCAGCAGGATGATCGTCGCCGCGAACAGCCCGAGGCCGATGACGAACCATTGCGCCTGCTCGCGCGCGAGCTCGTCATCGATGCGATAGATCATCACCAGCCCGAAGCAGGCCAGCACGGCGAAGAGCGGGAACAGGTACGGGTCGGCGTAGGGCAGCGTGAAGCGCAGGACGACGTGCGCCGCCAGGCACAAACCCAGGAAGAGCGCGCCATACGTCAGCGACACGTTGGAGACGAGGTCGTTGCGCTCGATGAAGACCGCGGTGAAGCCCGCCGTGAGCAGCAGCGAGGCGGGGATCAGCGCGATGAGCTCGCGATTGCGGGCGCTTCTCACGGCGCGGCGAGCTCCCCGGTCTCCAGCTGGCGCACGAGGTCCTGCGCGTCGTCCTTGGAGCGCAGCTTGTGCTCGGTGACGGTTCGCCGCTGCGCCGGCGTCAGCTCGTCGACGGGCACGCCGGACTCGTAGTTCTTCGTGTAGAGGTCGACGCCCGCCGGCAGGTCGTAGGGCAGTCCGCGGTAGACGGTGACGAAGCCGTCGTCGCTGACCCCGACGAAGTAGACGGTCTGCGAGGCGAAATACGCGCCCAGAAGGACGCACGCGATCAGGAAGAGCACGAGGATCGGGCCGACGGGCACGCGCAGTCGCCGGCGGCGCTTGCGCTCGGCGCGGGCGGCGCGCGACGAGCGCGGCCGGCGGCGCTCGACGGCGCCGGTCTCCGGCGGCGCCGCCGTCACGGCCGGCGCCGCGGCGGCATGCTCGGCCGTGGCCTCCTGCTCCTCGGCCACCGCGCCCACCTCCTCCAGCCGGAAGAGGATCACGGTGATGTTGTCGCGCCCGCCGGCGTCGTTGGCGGCGTCGATCAGCGTGCGCCCGGCGTCCGACAGCGACTCCGAGCCCTGGATGATCGCCGCCACCTGCGCCTCGGCGACCATCGAGGTCAGGCCGTCCGAGCAGATCAGGTAGACGTCGCCGGCGCGCGCCGGCCACGTGCGGCTGTCGGGCTCCACGCCGGGCTCGGCGCCGAGGGCGCGCGTGATGATCGACCGCTGCGGGTGCTCGTCGGCCTCCTCGGGCGTGAGCTTGCCCTGGCGCACGAGCTCCTCGACCAGCGAATGGTCGTCGGTCAGGCGATCGAGGTCGCCCTCGCGCAGCCGGTACAGGCGGCTGTCGCCGACGTGCGCGACGGTGAGGTCGTCCTCGCCGACGTAGGCGGCGGTCAGCGTCGTCCCCATGCCGGCGAGATGGTCGTCGGACTGCGCGAGCTCGAGGATCCGCGCGTTGGCTTCGGCCACGCGCGCGCGCAGGCGCTCCTCGATCGAGCCGACGCCGTCGGGCAGGCCCTGCTCGAGCACCTCGACGGCCATGTGCGAGGCGACCTCGCCGGCCTGCGCGCCGCCCATGCCGTCGGCGACGGCGAACAGCGGCGAGCGCGCGTAGAACGCGTCCTCGTTGCCCCGGCGCTGACGGCCGGTGTCGGTGCGCTCGAAGTGTTCCGCCACGCGGAGCATCAGCGGTCGGCGTAGGTGAATTCGCTGTCGCCGATGCGCACGCGGTCCCCCTGGTGCAGGGGCTGCGGGCCGGAGAGCAGCTCCTCGTTGAGGTAGGTGCCGTTTGTGGAGCCGAGGTCCTCGAGCACGACGATGCCGCCTTGGCGCGTGAGCTTCGCGTGCCGGGAGGACGCGAAGGGGTCCTCGAGGCGGATCTCGGCCTGGTCGCCGCGGCCGAGGACGGCGCCCTCGCCGACGTCGTACTCCATGCCGGGAGTGTGCCCGGGCGCGCGCTCGACGATCAGCCGCGGGTCGAGCCGGCCGTCTCCGGGCACCTGCGACGCGGGGTGCAGGCCGGTCGCGTCGGGCGGGGCGTCGGCGATCGCGGTGGCGGCCGAGCGGTCGGGACGCGCGCGCAGGTCCTTCAGCGCGCTGCGCGAGACCCACAGCAGGAACAGGTAGAGCACGGCGATGAACCCCGCCTGCAGGCCGACCGAGATCGGCTCGGTCACCGTGGCGGGCATCAGTCGACCTCGAAGCGCGCGTCGACCGTGCCGACGTCGAGCCGGTCGCCGGACTGCAGGGCCTGTGGCTCGTTGGGGGGCAGGTTGCGGCCGTTGACGCGCACGCCGTTGGTCGAGCCCAGGTCGGTCACCGTCCAGCCGTCGCCCAGCGGGCGCAGCTCGGCGTGGCGGCGCGAGACGTTGGAGTCGCTGAGGACGATGTCGCACTCGCGGCTGCGCCCGATCGTCGCGCCGCCGGCCCCGACCGCGTAGCGCTTGCCCTCGGCCACCAGGATCGCGCGGCCGCGGCGGACGTTTCGCGCGTCGTCGAGGTCCTCCTGCGCGCGCGCGGCGGCCGAGTAGACCATCGTGTGCCCGTGGTCGGCCTGCTCCACGGACTCGGCGACGGGCCGCACGAGCCGCGCCTGGATGCCGAACTCGCCAAGACGCAGGCGCGCATCGGTGTTGAAGGTGATCTGCGGGCGGCTGACGAGGGCGAGGCGCTCGCGGCGCGCGTGCTCGAGCAGGTAGGCGGCCAGTTCGTCGGCGACATCCTGTTCGACGCCCTCGAAGCGCTGCCGGTCCTCAGGCCCCAGCCACACGACGTACTCGTTGGGCACGTAGGTGCGCGAGACGGAGACCGTCTTGTGCTCCTCCATCTCGCGGGCGAGCTTGCGCGCGATCTCGACCGGGCGCACCTGGGTGCGGAAGACGCGGCCGAACGTCCCCTCGACGAGGCCGGCGATCTTGTCCTCGAGATTGCGCAGGAGGCTCATGCAGGCGTAAACGTGTCCGACGGGTCCCCAATGGCGGCGCCGCGGCGCCGGGACCCGGTGATGCTACGAGGCAGAACGCGCGTACGTCTCGCCCCGTGACGCTGCCATGGCGACGGCGATGCCGCCCGCGACCACCGCTCCGGCGACGAGCCCGCGCATCGTCGGCTGCCATGACAGCGCCTGCGCGACGGCCTGCGTGGCCGAGCCGAGGGCCGCCGCCCACGCCGAGGCGGCGACGATGTCCACGGCCAGCCGGCGGCCGCGGACGAGTACCGGCAGCAGCACGGCGGCAGCGGCCCACAGGGCGGCGAGGACGAGTGCTCCGCTCGTCACGAGCGGGTCGAGATGCGAGCCGTCGAGCGAGGTTCCGGGGGGCGCGCCGAGCGCCAGGCGGTCGCCGCTGAGGACCTCGGCCAGCGCCAGCCACCAGCACCCCAGCGCGCCCAGCGCGGCGCGATGCCAGGGCCGCGCGGCCTGGCCGGCGAGCGCCGGCCACGCGCCCGCCAGCCCGGCGACGCCCAGCAACGGCGCGCCGGCCGGCAGCGACCACAGGGCGCCGGCGCCGCGCAGGAGCGCGACGGTGGGGAGCGCGGCCGCGGCGAGGACCAGCGCGGTGGCGCCTCCGGCCCACGCCGCGAGCGCCGTGGCCATGGCCAGCCAGCCCAGGCGCGGGAGCGCCATGACGGCGAGCGCCGCGACGCCCGCGCCGGCCGCGGGCGAGACCTCGACGCCGCTGCGCGGGTTCAGCCAGGTGAGCGCGGCGGCGGCGAGGGCGCCCGCCGCCAGTCCGGCGACGAGCCGCGCCTTGGGCGCCACGCGCGGGCGGGTCGACGGGCGCGCCAGGCCTTCGAGCGGGCTGCCGGCGATCGTGCCGCGCTCGTCGTCAGCGCGTGGCAGAGCGGCCGCGAGCGCCTCGCGCAGGTCGCCCAGCGCGCCGCGCTGCTCAGGGCGAGAGAGCACGGCGCGATCGAGCCCCCGGCACAGCTCCAGCGGCAGGTCGCGGCGCAGGCGCCCGAGCGGCGGCAGCCGCGCCCCGAGGCGCCGCGCGGTGGCCGCGGCGCCGCGACCGCGCACGGGGTTGACCCCGCTGAGCGCCTCGTAGAGGACGAGGCCGAGCGCGTACAGGTCGGCCTCCTCGCCGACGTCGCGCCCGTCGGCCTGCTCGGGCGCCATGTAGGCCAGCGTGCCGACGACGTCGCCGGTGGCGGTGAGCGCCTCGTCGCCGATCATCCGCGCGATGCCGAAGTCGGTCAGCTTCGCGACGCCGGCGCCGTCCTGCGCCTGCTCGGGGACGATCACGTTGCCCGGCTTGACGTCACGGTGGATCACCCCGCGGCCGTGCGCGTGGGCCAGCGCGTCGCAGAGGGCGATGCCGACCCGCACGACGTCGCGATCGGACAGCTCGCCGTCGTGCATGAGGTCGGCGAGCGTGCGCCCGCGCACGAGCTCGGAGACCAAGTACACCGCCTCCGCGTCGCGGCCGGACTCGTAGAGGGTGACGATGCCCGGGTGCGACAGCCGGGCGGCGGCGCGCGCCTCGCGCTCGGCGCGGGCGGCGGTAGCGGCGTCGTGCATCGTGATGCGCTTGACGGCCACCGCGCGGCGCAGGCGCTCGTCCTCGGCCAGCCACACGACCCCGAAGCCGCCGGAGCCGATGCGGCGCACGAGGCGGTAGCGGTCGAGCACGCGCGCGGCCACTTCGCCCGCCCCCGCCTCCTCACGCGCGCCCGCTCCGCCCGCGGCCGAGACGTGCGCGGCGGTGGCCCCGGTCGGCTCGTCGGCGGTCCTCACCGCCTCCCTGCTTCGCCGCCCGCCACCTGCCTCCTCGCCGTGCACGACAACGTGCGTGTGAGCCTGCGATCCGGTGCGAACGGCATACTGGGTCGCGCCTACCCCCTATATCGATCCGGCCTTCGGCCGGGGGGGACCCGCCTCCGGCGGCCACGTGGCCGCCTCCGGCACCCCCACCTGGAGCAGTTCTTGTCGTTCTTCGACGAGGGTGACCAACCGACACAAGCGCGCACGCGCGCGGCGCGGCCGCGCCGTCCCGCGACCGCGTCGCGCGGCCCTTCGCCGCCCGATCGCCAGACGGCGCGCACCCGCCAGGCAATCGGCCTCGGCGCGCTCATCATCGTCGCGATCCTGATCATCCTGGGCGTCAAGGGCTGCGTCGACAGCCGCAAGGACAACGCGCTGAAGGACTACAACCGCAACGTCACCGCGGTCGTCGACGACTCCGACAACACCGTCGGCAAGCCGTTCTTCGCGCGCATGAGCACCGGCGCGCGCAACGCGCAGGACCTGCAGGTCCAGGTCAACCAGCTGCGCCTCGCCGCCGACGACGACGTCAAGCGCGCCAAGAGCTTCGACGTTCCCGGCGACATGAAGGCAGCCCAGCGCAACCTCGAGTTGGTGCTCAACCTGCGCGCCGAGAGCCTGAAGAAGATCGCCGACCAGATCCCGTCGGCGCTGGGCCGCGGGCAGACCTCGGAGGGCGCGATCGACAAGATCGCGGCCGAGATGCAGGGCTTCCTGGCCTCCGACGTCGTCCACCAGACGCGCGTCGCGCCGCTCATCCGCGACGCGCTGGACAAGAACGGCATCTCCGGGCAGACGATCCGCGGCAGCCGCTTCCTGCCCTCGCTGACCTGGCTGAGCCCGACCACCGTCGCCAACGGTCTCGGGCGCACCGCGTCGGGCGCCTCGGGGTCGACGTCGGGCACGCCGGCGCCCGGCCTGCACGGCCACAGCCTCGACAGCACCTCGATCGGCACGGTCGTCCTGCAGCCCGAGGCCCCGGGCGTGACCAACCGGGTCTCCGCCGGCACCAACCCGGCGGTGACCGTGAAGTTCACCAACGGCGGCCAGAACGACGAGTCCAACGTCAAGGTCTCGATCACCCTGCGCGGCGGCCCCAAGACCATCAGCCAGACCAAGACCGTCAGCCAGACGAAGGCGGGCACCACCTCGACGGTGAACATCCCGCTCGGCACGACGCCGGCGACCGGCGTCGCCACCACGCTCACCGTCACGATCGCCAAGGTGCCGGGCGAGAAGACGGTGACCAACAACCGGTCGACCTACACGATCATCTGGAGCAAGTAGGGGGCGCTCCGCCCGACGGCGCCCCGGCGCCCCGCTTCGCCCGACCGCGCGCCTATCCTTGGCGGCCGTGGACGAGCTCTCCTCCACCACCGGCATCGTCGCGCTGGCGGCGGGCGGCGTCGCGATCGTCGCCCTGCTCGCGGTGCTGCTCCTGGCGCGCTCGCTGCGCCGGCTGCGCGCCGACCAGCGGGTCATCCTGGGCGGCACGGCGCCGCAGGATCTCGTCGCGCACGCCGCGCAGCTCGACCGCGGGTTCGCCTCGCTCAACGACTACGTCGCCGACGTCACCTCGCGCCTCGACGGACGCCTGAGCGGCGCCGAGGAGCGCCTCGACGGCGCGATCGCCTACCACGGTCTCGTGCGCTACGACGCCTACAACGAGATGTCCGGCCGGCAGTCGACGTCGATCGCGCTGCTGGACTCCAGCGGCTCGGGCATCGTGCTCTCGTCGATCCACCACCGCGACCAGGCGCGCCTGTACGCCAAGCAGGTCGTCGCCGGCCGCGGCCAGCTCGAGCTCTCGCCCGAGGAGGAGGAGGCGATCCGCGTCGCGCTGGCGGGTGAGGTGCCCGACGCCGCCGAGCGGCGCCGCTGATGCGCCTCGGCTATCTCGGGCCCGCCGGGACCTTCAGCGAGGAGGCGGCGCGGCAGGCCGCCGCGGCCGACTCGGAGCTCGTGCCGTTCGGGTCGATCCACGAGGCCGTCGTCGCCGTCGACCGCGGCGCCGTCGACCGCGTGCTGGTCCCTGTCGAGAACTCGCTCGAGGGCGGCGTCAGCGCGACCCTCGACGCGCTCGCCTGGGATGCGCGCGACACCGCGATCGTCGGCGAGACCGTCCTGCCCATCCGCAACTGCCTGATCGCCCGCGACGCGCTCGCGCTCGAGGCCATCGAGGAGGTCATCTCGCACCCCCAGCCGTTGGCGCAGTGCGCGCGCTTCCTGCGCACCGAGCTGCCCGCCGCCGCGGTGCGCGCGGCCGCCTCGACGGCCGAGGCGGTGCGGACGGTCGCCGAGGCGGGCGAGCCGTGGGCGGCGATTGGGCCGCACGGCGCCGCCGAGCGCTACGGCGCGACGGTGCTGCGCGAGGAGATCGACGACGAGCCGGGCAACGCCACGCGGTTCGTGTGGCTCGCGGCGGCGGGCACCACGCCCGACGGCGGCTCCGATCCCGCCACGCCGTGGAAGACCTCGGTCCTCTTCGCCGGCGCCGGCGACGCGCAGCCCGGCTGGCTCGTGCGCTGTCTGTCGGAGTTCGCCTTTCGCGGCGTGAACCTGACCAAGATCGAGTCGCGGCCCATGCGCGGGCGCCTCGGCCACTACCTGTTCCACGTCGACATGGAAGGCCGCGCCGACGAGGCGTCCGTTGCCGACGCGGTCGCGGCCCTTCAGGCGCACTGCGACGACGTCCGCCTGCTCGGCACGTATCCGGCGGCCTGATCGGAAGCTTGACCCGCCCGGCGTGCCCGGCTCGTGCTCTACACTCCCGCCCAGATTCGCCATGCGGAGCGCATCTCCACCAGGCCGAATGGGGTCCGCGCCGGTCACCGAGCACCGGCGGCGCGGGCGTGACGCTGGCCGGGTGCTCGTCCTCAACGCGACCTTCGAGCCGATCAACGTGTGCTCGGTTCGTCGTGCGGCGGTGCTGCTACTCAAGGCGAAGGCGGAGATCCTCGAGCATGCGGCGTGGGAGCTGCGCTCCGAGCACACGGCGCTGCCGCGGCCGGTCGTGATCCGCCTGGTGACCTACGTCAAGGTCCCCCGCGATACGCACCGGCGCAAGATCACCCGCCGGGCGGTCTTCGCGCGCGACGGCTGGACCTGCCAGTACTGCGGGTCACGCTCGAACCTGACCGTCGACCACGTGATACCGCGCTCGAAGGGCGGCGAGTCGAGCTGGGACAACATCGTGGCCTCCTGCGCGCCCTGCAATCGGCGCAAGGGCGACCATCTGCCCGAGCGCGCCGGGATGCACCCGCGGCGCAAGCCGTCGGCGCCGAGCCCGCACGTCTTCATCCACGTCGCCAGCCCGACGATCCCCGCGGCGTGGCGGCAATGGCTGCCCGAGATGGGCGCCGTGGCCGACGCGGCGTGAGTTGAGCTGGACGCAGGCCGTCCCGCCCGCCTCGCTGCGCTGGGCAGAGGGGCAGACGGACGCGCGCGTCGTCGCCGCGCTGCCGATGGAGAGCCAGTGGCTGGCCAACCACCTGCTCGTCCTCGCGGACGGCCGCGAGCTCGTCCTGCGCCGCTGGGCTCGCCCGGGATGGGAGGCCGACGACCCGGATCTGACCGCGGCGCGCGAGGCGCTCGTGCTCGAGCGGCTGGCCGGCACGCCGGTGCCGGCGCCCGAGTTGGTGGCCGCCGACCCCGATGCGCTGGAGTGCGACGTGCCGGCGTTGCTCATCACGCGCGTTCCGGGCGCGCCGTTCGCCGGGCGCCCCCCGCTCGGCCCGCTGGTCGCGGCGCTGGCCGACATCCACGCGGTCGACGCCGAGGGGATCCCGCCGTACCGGCGCTACTACGAGCCCGACCGGCTGACCGTGCCTCCGTGGGCCGTCGACCGAGGCGTCTGGGAACGCGCCATCGCCGTCGCGCACGACCCTCCGCCGGCGTTGCCCGAGCGTTTCATCCACCGCGACTACCACCCGGGCAACACGCTCTGGGACGGCGTGGCCCTGACCGGGATCGTCGACTGGACGACCGGCTCGCGCGGCCCGGCGGCCGTCGACCTCGGCCACCTGCGCTGGAACCTCGCCCTCGACTACGGCCGCCGCGTCGCCGACGCCGTCCTCCCCCACCCCGAGCACCATCCGTACTACGACGTGATCACCGCGCTCGACGTGCTGCCCGAGCTCGACGCCACCACGCCGCACGTGCACCTGCGGCGCTTTGAGGAGCATGTGAGCAGGGCGCTGGCCGCCCCGCTCCGCGCCAGCCGCCCCAGACAGCACGAGGGGCGGCAAAAGCCGCCCCTCGCGTGATTCCTGACTGGATAAAGGATCGGACAGCGGTAGTTACAACGCCGGGGGGACCAGTTCCGGCATGCCGTCCGACGGTGGCCCGGGTTGGATTCCGCTACGCGGCTCCAGCCTCCGACCTAGCGGCCGGTCACCTCCAGGGTCCCGCAAGAACTAGAACTACTTATACGGACCACCTCCTTTCTCTGGTGATCCGAGAGTAGCAGTCC
>DATBKW010000141.1:0-10625 GCA_036555665.1 Solirubrobacteraceae bacterium
AGCCATTGGTCGGCCTCGCTCCAGCGCACCAGCAGGCGACGGCCGTCGGGTGACCAGGCGAGCGAGCCGAGGGTCCCGGTCGTGGCGAAGACCGCGCGGCGCGGCACGCGTGCCGACGACGTGACGTAGACGCGTGTCCACGCCCCGGTCTGCAGCGCCAGCGCGATCCGGCCGCCGCGCGGAGCCCATGCGGCGCCGCGGACGCGTGTGGCGCGCGGCAGGCGCACGCGCCACACGCGGTTGCCGCGCACGTCGAGCACGACCACGCGGCGCGCGCCGTGCGCGAGCAGGCGATGGCCGTCGGCCGACCAAGCCAGCGCGCGCACGCCGTGCAGCGCCGCGGCCGAGCGCCAGACGACCACGCCGGTGTCGACGTCGCGGACCTCCACGTGTCCGTGCGGCCCGACCCATGCCAGCGTGTGCGGCGCGCCCGGCCGCCACGCCGGCGCCACCGCGGCGACCGGTTGCGCAAGGACGTGGGCGCCGGTGCCGTCGCCGGCGACCACGGCGAGAGCGTCGTCGCGGCGATAGGCGATCCGGTAGCCGTCGGGCGACCAGACGGCATCGCGCACCGGCCCGCGCGCCGGGATCGTCCACGCCACCCGCCCGTCCGGCGCCACCGCGCTCAGCGACCGGCCTCGCCACGCAGCCAGGTAGAGCCCGCGCGGTGACCACGTCGATCCGGTCCACGGCCCGAGCCGCTGCCGCGTCCCGTCGCCGCGCACGATCCACGTGCCGGCCGCCGACGAGACGAGCAGGCGGCCGGCAGGCAGCGGACCGAGCGACGAGTGCGCGCGCGGCGCCGCAGCGGGACCGGCACCGAGGACATGGCGAACCCAATGCGGCGGCTGAGCCGCCACCGCCACCGCAGCGGCCGCGAGCAAGACCGCGAACGCCAGGCCCAGCACCCTCCCTCGCCGCCGAAAACGACCTGCCGCCGGCGCCGGAACCCGCGCCTCGAAAGCATCCGACACCACGCCCCAGGCGCGGGCCGCAGCGGCGTCGGCGTCGGGGAGTGGGGCGCGCGCGAAGCGGTCGTGAAGCGGCGAGCTCATCGCTCCACCACCTCCTGCAGCCCGTCCAACCCACGGCGCAGGCGCGAGTTGACCGTCCCCCGCGGCAGCCCCAAGGCCCGCGCGATCTCGCCCGGCGTGAACCCCAGCAGGTGGCGCATCACGATCACGGCCCGCTGGTCCGGCGGCAGAGCGGCCAACGCGGCGAGCACATCGTCGGCGGGCGCCGAGCGAGCCGACGGAGCGCTCGCCTCGACCTCGAGCGCCGCCACCTCCCGCCGCAGCTCCCGCGCCCGCGCGTAGTCGATCGCGCGGTTGACGACGATGCGGTGCAGCCAAGGCCCGAACGGCCGCCCGCGATCGAACCGGTCCAGCGAACGCACCGCGGCCAGGAAGGCCTCCTGGGCGACGTCTTCGGCGGCTGTGGCGTCGTGCACGACGAGCCACGCCGCGCGGTGCGCGCGCGGCCAATGGCGGCGGAACAGCTCAGCGAACGCCTCGGAGGAGCCGCGCTGGGCCGCGCGCACCAAGGCGGGCTCGCCGACCCGGGCCCAGCCCCGGCGGGCGGCGTCGCCGCGCAGCGTCTGCAGCGCAACCGTCGACACGCCCGCGATCGTCGCACGCACCACACCCGCATTACGAGTGCCGAAGCCCGGGAGGTCCCCTGCCATCATGCGCGCGTGGTGCCGGACTTCCTGCCCCCCGACCCGCATGCCGAGCACGCACCGGCGCCCCAGCCGGCGGCGCGGCCCGTCTTCCTGCCGCCGAACGCGCCCCCGCCCGGCGCACCCGAGCAGCGTCAGAACGGACGCGCCACTGCCGCGCTGGTGTTCGGTGCCGGCGGCCTCGGGCTGCTGTTCTTCTCGGCCGGCGCCCTGTTCCTGCTCACCATCCCCGCCTCGATCGCGGGGTGGGTGCTCGGCCACCAGGCCAAGAGCCGCGACGTCGGGCGCGACCAGGCGAGCCTCGCCGTCACCATCGGCATCATCGGCGTGGTCCTCGGCGTGGTCGCCGCGGTCGTGTGGGTCCTGCTCGTCGCGCTGGGCGCGGTCGACGAGACCGCAGACGTCAAGCAATCCAACGACAGCGGGGTGCATTTCGACGTTGTCCGCCTGATCGCCCTGCTCATCTGATCGCCAGCGCCTTCGCTACACTCGAACGCGCCGTCGCGACTGGCGTTGTCAGGTGGAATCGACCACCGGGAAGCGATGGTGCAGCCGCCGCCGCACGCCTGGGCACACATCGTCCACCGACCCGCGGAGACCCCTGCCGTGAACGCCGCCACCACCACGCTCCTCGAGATCCCCGCCGACCTCAGGCCGGCCGACGGCCGCTTCGGCTGCGGCCCGTCGAAGGTCCGCCCGGAGCAGCTCACCCATCTCGCGCAGGACGGCGCCGCCCTCATGGGCACCTCGCACCGCCAGAAGCCCGTCAAGGCGCTCGTCGGCCGCGTCCGCCAAGGACTGCGCGACCTCTTCGGATCACCGGACGGCTACGAGGTCGTCCTCGGCAACGGCGGTACGACCGCCTTCTGGGACGCCGCCGCGGCCGGCCTGATTCAGAGACGAGCGCTCCACCTCACCTACGGAGAGTTCTCCCAGAAGTTCGCGACCGTCACCACGAAGGCGCCGTTCCTGGCCGACCCGATCGTCATCGGCGCCGATCCCGGCGACGCGCCGGACGTCCCCGGCGAGCCAAGCGACGTGGATGTCATCGCCTGGGCGCACAACGAGACGTCCACCGGCGCGATGGTGCCGGTGAAGCGGCCGGCGGGCGACGCCCTCGTGCTCATCGACGCGACCTCCGGTGCGGGCGGCCTCCCCCTCGATGCCCGTGAAGCGGATGCCTACTACTTCGCCCCGCAGAAGTCCTTCGCTTCCGACGGCGGCCTCTGGCTCGCTCTCCTCAGCCCCAAGGCGATCGAGCGCATCGAGGAACTGGCAACCAGCGAAGACCGCTGGATCCCCGAATCGCTGAACCTGGCCACGGCCCTCGACAACTCCCGCAAGGACCAGACCTACAACACGCCCGCCGTCGCCACGCTCTTCCTCCTCGCCGACCAGCTCGACTGGATGCTCGGCCTCGGCGGCCTCGAAGGCTGCGTGCAGCGCACCACGGCGAACTCCGGCCACCTCTACGCATGGGCCGAAGCTGCGCCTTTCGCGACCCCCTTCGTCAAGGACACGGCCAAGCGCTCGCTCGTTGTCGGCACGATCGACTTCACCGACGACGTCGACGCCGCGAAGATCGCCGCCACCCTCAGAGCCAACGGCATCGTCGACACCGAGCCCTACCGCAAGCTCGGGCGCAACCAGCTGCGCATCGGGCTCTTCCCCGCGATCGACCTGGCCGACGTGCAGGCGCTGACCGCCTGCATCGACTGGGTGGTGGAACACCAGTGAAGGTCCTGGTCGCCGAGAAGATCGGCGCCTCCGGCGTTGCGCTCCTCAAGGAGCACTTCGACGTCGACGAGGGCGACCACCTCGACCGCATCGACGAGTACGACGGCATCCTCATCCGCTCGGCGACGAAGCTCACGGCCGACCTCATCGCCAAGGCCACACGCCTGAAAGCGATCGGCCGCGCCGGCGTGGGGGTCGACAACGTCGACGTCCCCGCCGCGACAAAGCGCGGGATCGTCGTCGCCAACGCCCCGCAGTCCAACGTGGTCACCGCCGCCGAGCACACGATGGCGCTGCTGCTCGCCCTCGCCCGCAACGTCCCGCAGGCGCACGCGAGCTTGATTGCCGGCAGGTGGGAGCGCTCGAAGTTCTCCGGCATCGAGCTGCTCGACAAGACGCTCGGCATCCTCGGCTTCGGGCGCATCGGCCAACTCGTCGCCCACCGCGCGCAGGGCTTCGGCATGCACGTGATCGCCTTCGACCCGTTCGTGGCCGCCGAGCGCTACCGCGAGCTCGGCGTCGAGAAGGCCGAGTCGTCCGACGACGTCTACGCGCAGGCCGACTTCCTCACCCTGCACCTGCCCAAGACGCCCGAGACCGAGGGCTGGCTCGACGCCGAGGCGCTGGCCAAGTGCAAGGACGGCGTGCGCATCCTCAACGTCGCGCGCGGCCCGCTCATCGTCGACGAGGACCTCGAGGCGGCGCTCGACTCCGGCAAAGTCGGGGGCGCGGCGCTCGACGTCTTCCGCTCCGAGCCGATCACCGAGCACCCGCTGTTCGGGCGCCCGAACGTCATCGTCACCCCGCACCTCGGCGCCTCGACCGTCGAGGCGACCGATCGCGCCGGCTTCCAGGCCGCCGAGCAGGTCGTCGCCGCGCTCACCGGCGGCGTCGTGTCCAGCGCGGTCAACGTGCCCGCCGTCGCCGCCGAGGACATGGAAGTGCTCGGCCCGTTCCTGCCCCTGAGCCGCCAGCTCGGCCGCCTGGCCATGGGCCTCGCCCAGGGCTCGAGCGTCGACCGCATCGAGGTCGAGCTGCTCGGCCGCATCGCCGACCGCGACACGCGCCCGCTGGCGATCGCGGTCCTGCTCGGCGCCCTCAGCGGGCACACCGAGGAGGAGTGCAACGCGGTCAACGCGCCGGCCATCGCCGAGGAGCGCGGGATCGAGCTGTCGGAGATCAAGAGCACCCAGGCGCGCGACTTCTCCGACCTCGTCCGCGTGACCGTCGTCGCCGGCGACCAGCCCGTGCGCGTCGTCGGCACGACGCTGGGCGCCCGCCACCGCCCGCACCTGCTCGAGGCGTGGGGACAGCGCTTCAACCTGCAGATCGAGGACTACATCGCGCTGTTCCGCTACAGCGACGTTCCCGGGATGATCGGGCGCGTCGGCACCTGCTTCGGCGAGCAGGGCATCAACATCTCCTCCGCCGCCGTCGGGCACATGCCCGAGGACGGCGAAGAGGGGTTCGCGGTCATGGTTGTCACCACCGATCAGCCGGTCCCGCAGGCGGTCATCGACCAGATTGTCGGGCTCGACGGCTTCGTGGCCGGCCGCGCGGTGGCCCTGACGTAGCGCACAGCCTGGTTCACCGGCCGTCCCCGAGGGTAGATTCACACCGCTCGGAGGAGATCGAGGAGGAGAGGACCAGCCATATGGCCGAGATCGAGTTCGTCGACGTCGTCAAGCGCTATCCCGACGGCTTCGAGGCCGTCAAGCACATGAATTTGGAGATCCGCGACGGCGAATTCGTCATCCTCGTGGGTCCCTCGGGCTGCGGGAAGTCCACGGCGCTGCGGATGATCGCCGGCCTCGAGGACATCTCCGAGGGCGATCTGAAGATCGGCGGCGAGGTGGTCAACGACCTGGCGCCCAAGGATCGCGATATCGCGATGGTCTTCCAGAACTACGCGCTGTACCCGCACATGAGCGTGCGCGAGAACATGGGCTTCGCGCTGAAACTGCGCAAGGAGAAGCCCGAGGAGATCGAGCGCCGGGTCAACGAGGCGGCCAAGACCCTCGATCTCGAGCAGCACCTCGACCGCAAGCCCGCCAACCTCTCCGGCGGCCAGCGCCAGCGCGTGGCGATGGGCCGCGCGATCGTGCGCGAGCCCAAGGCGTTCCTCATGGACGAGCCGCTGTCCAACCTCGACGCGAAGCTGCGCGTCGAGATGCGCGCCGCCGTCTCGCGCCTGCAACAGAGCCTCGGTACGACCACCGTCTACGTGACCCACGACCAGACCGAGGCCATGACGCTCGGTCAGCGAGTCGCCGTCATGCGCGCGGGCATCCTGCAGCAGGTCGACTCGCCGAAGGCGCTCTACGAGCAGCCGAAGAACCTCTTCGTCGCGGGCTTCATCGGCTCGCCGGCGATGAACTTCTTCAGCGGCGCGATCGAGGGCGACAGCGTCAAGACGCCGATGGGCGCGATCCCGCTGCACGAGACGATCCGCCGCAGCCTCGACCAGCACGGCACCGGCACCCGTTCGGTGATCGTCGGAATCCGCCCGGAGGACTTCGAGGACGCCCACTTCGCGCCCGAGGGTCACGACGGTTGGACGTTCGAGGCGCCGATCGAGCTGACCGAGTCGATGGGCTCGGAGATCTACGCGCACTTCGACTTCGAGGGCGGCGACATCGACGCCGAGGAGCTGCGCGAGCTGCAGGAGGACGCCGGCACGGCGGATGTCCCGGGGAGCGCCAGCGGCCACGCCGTGGCCCGTGTCGACGCCGGCAGCGGCGTACAGGCCGGGCAGCGCACGAAGCTGTGGGTCGACGTGACGAAGCTGCACCTCTTCGACCCGTCCGACGGCTCGTCGCTGACGCGCCCGCGCGACTCGGCGCCGGCGGAAGCCGAGCCGGCCCCCGCCTGAGGGCTCAGCTCTCCTCGGCGCGCACGCGGGCGAGGATGTCCTCGCTCCATTCGTGCGTGCGCATCAGGCGGTAGCGCTCGTTGGCCACGCGCAGGTAGGCGTCGGCGTCGGTCGCGTCGCCGATCATGTCGGCCTCGCGCAGCATCTCGACGACCGGCAGGTACTCCTCGTCGAACCACAGGCGCGCGGCCGTGGGGCGGTCGAGGAACTCGGCGCGATCCTGCATGAGGCGAAAGGCCCACGCCTCGACCGCGCCGGCCAGGACGCCGTAGTCCCACGCGTCGGTGACCGCGATGCGCCCGCGGGCGCGGCTCGGCAGCGGCACCCGCTCGTGGAAGACGCGCTCGTGGCTCTTCTTCGGCAGATCGTCCATCCGCAGCGTGCGATCGGCGCCGACGCGCGTGCGGACCTCGACGACGTAGGCGTCGATCTCGGTGCGTCCGAGCGCGCGGGCCACCGAGACGCGGTGATGTCCGTCGCGCACGAAGTAGACCTCGCCGATCTTGAACAGCGAGATCGGGGGCATCGGCTCGCCGCGGCGCACGGCGTTGGCGATGCGCTCCCAGCGGGCGCGCACGCGCGCGGTCGTGGGCCGGAACTGGCGATCGAAGCCCTTCGCTCGATCGACGGTGCCGAGGATGGCATCCAGCGACACCGTCTGCAGGCCGACGTAGGACTCCTCGACGTAGCCCAGCGCGGCGACGACCTCGTCGTAGGGCAGGATGACATCGACGTCGCCGGGCTCGCGGCCGACCCGCCGCGCCAGGCGCGACAGGACCTGCCGGCGGCGGACGCGCTGGAAGTCGTCCTGGGCGTCGGCGGCCGGAAAGCCGGTGTCGAGTCGGGGAGCCACCTCGCCTCCAAGGTACTCGTCGGCCAGGCGGTCCACCTCGCCAGGATGGACAACCCGGACCCGACCGGATGCGGGTTGCGTGCGCCGCGATGGAGCAAGCTGTGCAGAAGCTGTGCCTGACCGTCCCCCGATGCGGTTAGGCTCGCGCCGCTACCGGGCGCCAGGAGAGCGAGGAGGGACGCAAGGTGGAATCCGGATCGATTGCTGCGACGCCGACGGGCGACGTGAGCCCAGGGACGGGTGCCGGACACGGCGAGAAGGGCCTGAAGGCCGACGCGATCGGCTACGCGTCGAACATCGTCATCGGCGTGGCGTCGACCGCGCCGGGCTACAGCCTCGCCGCGACGCTCGGCTTCATCGTCGCCGTCCCGGGCGTCGGGCTGTCGGCGCCGGCGGTGCTGATCGTGTCGTTCATCCCGATGCTGTTCATCGCCTTCGCCTACAGCTACATGAACCGCGCGGATCCCGACTGCGGGACGTCGTTCGCCTGGGTGACGCGCGCCATGGGGCCCCAGCTGGGGTGGCTGTCCGGGTGGGCGATCATCGCCGCCGACATCATCGTCATGGCCAGCCTGGCGCAGATCGCCGGCATCTACTCGTTCCTGCTCTTCGGCTGGCAGGCGGCCGCCGACACCAGCTGGGCCGTCACGCTCGTCGGCGTCGCCTGGATCGCGATCATGACGTGGATCTGCGTCATCGGCATCGAGCTCAACGCGACGACGCAGAAGTGGCTGCTCACCGCGGAGATCCTGACCCTCGCGCTGTTCGCGGTGGTCGCGCTGGCGAAGGTCGCCTTCACCGACGTCCCGACCGAGCCCGGCGTCAGCCTGAGCTGGCTGAACCCGTTCCACGTCTCGAGCTTCAGCGCGCTCGTCGACGGCGTCCTGCTGGGCATCTTCATCTATTGGGGGTGGGACAGCGGCGTCGCGGTCAACGAGGAGTCCCAGGACCGGCACACCGGCCCCGGGCGCGCCGCGGTGATGAGCACGATCCTGCTCGTCCTCATCTACGTCGTCGTGTCGTTCGCGGCGCAGGCCTACGGCGGCGAGAAGCTGCTGGTCGACAACGCCGACGACGTGCTCAGCGTGCTCGGCAGCCAGGTCTTCGGCTCGCCGCTGGACAAGCTGCTGATCATCGCGGTGCTCAGCTCCGCCGCGGCCTCTACGCAGACCACGATCCTGCCGACCGCGCGCACGAGCCTGTCGATGGCGCGCTGGGGTGCGCTGCCCAAGACGTTCGGCACCGTCAGTCCGCGCTACCAGACCCCGACCGTGTCGACGATCGTGATGGGCGTCGTGTCGATCATCTGGTACATCGCGGTCAACGAGCTCAGCCAGAACGTCCTCGGCGACTCGGTCACCGCGATCGGCTTCATGATCGCCTTCTACTACGGCATCACGGGGCTGGCCTGCATCATCTACTACCGCAAGGCGATCACGCGGTCGGCGAAGAACTTCCTGCTGGCCGGGCTGTTGCCGCTGCTGGGCTTCGCGTCGCTGGCCTTCGTGTTCATCCGGGCCTATATCGACTACGGCACCAAGGGCTACGCCGAGGACTACAACTACACGGCGCCGTGGCACGGGATCGAGATCCCGATCCTCATCGGCATCGGCGGCCTCATCCTCGGCCTCGTGCTGATGGTCTTCGCCTGGTTCGCCTATCCGCGCTTCTTCGGGCGCAAGTGGGAGGTGGCGCGGCCGACGGCGCTCGAGGAGCCGCCTGTCGAAACGGCCATCGCGATGGAGTGAGCGTCGGCGCCCGTCTTGGACGAATATCCGAAGTTCTTGCGCTGACCTCGGCGTTGATGCCGTCCGGCCGGTGCCCTACCTTGCGCGGCCGCGCCGCAGACAGGGGTGTCACGCGGCGCGGGTCCATTCATCAATCAGGGGGCAAGGATGCTCAAGCACCTCAAGCCGGGAACGATTCTCGGCGTCATCGCGATCGTGCTCGCGCTCGGCGGCACGGCGACGGCGACCACCGTCAAGATCATCACGAGCAAGAACATTGCGGACGGGACGATCCGCAATAAGGACATCCACAAGGACGCGGTCTCGCTGAACCGACTCTCGCCGGGCGTGCAGAAGCTCATCGCCGGCAACACGGAGGCCAGCAGCGTGCCCGGCGCGGCCGCCAAGGACGGCGCGCAGGGGCCGAAGGGCGACACCGGGGCGACCGGCCCGAAGGGCGACAAGGGTCCGAAGGGCGACTCGGATCTCGCCGGGGCCTACTACGCCGTGGCGTACTACGGCAAGGGCGATACCAACGCCGGTGCCATCGCCACCGTCGCCTGCAAGGCCCAGGGCGACACCGCGATCAGCGGTGGCGTGCAGGTCACGGGCATTGACGCCGGGGCCAACTCGCGCAACACGCCGGTCTCGTCGTCCTTCCCTGGTCGCATGGACTGGGACACCAACGCGCCCAAGCCCGGGCGACTCGACGGCTGGGTCGTGCAGTTCGGTGGCAACGCTGGCACAACCAGCGACAAGGACCCGGCGAAGGTCAAGGTCTGGGCGCTGTGCGTTCCTGACCTGAATGTCCCCGTGGCGACGACGTTCACCCAGCCCGGCTCCTAGCGGGCCTTAGCCGACCGACGAACCGAACGAGAAGGGGCCGCCTGGTGAGCGGCCCCTTCGTCATTCTCGGGTGCTCGCACGTGGCGGCATGCAAGTCGTCATTCAAGATGCGTCTGTCTATGCTTTGTTTTACGGTGTGTTGGCACGGTCCAACCACCAAAGACAGGGGCGTCATGCGCAAGCACCTCCGGCCGGGGACGATCCTCGGCGTCATCGCGATCGTCCTCGCGCTTGTCGGCACCGCGACGGCGAGCTCGCTGATCACGGGCAGGAACATCGCGAAGGGCACGATCACCAATCGCAACATCCACAAGAAGACGGTGTCGCTGAACCGGCTGTCGCCGGGCGTGCAGAAGCTCATCGCCGGCCGGTCGTCGACGAGCCTGGAGCCGCCGGCCAACGGCAAGGACGGCGCGCCCGGGCCGGCCGGGCCGAAGGGCGAGCTCGGCGCGACCGGGCCGCAGGGACCGAAGGGCGACAAGGGCGACAAGGGCGACCGCGGGGTCACCAACCTCGAGACCGACGGGCCCTACCCCGGCACGACCGATCTCGGCGCCCTCCACGACCAGGGCGACAACTCCGATGCGGAGTGGCACGACGACGGCACGCTGCAGCAGTCCTGGGTGCAGTGCGCGCCCGGCAAGACGGCGCTCGGCGGCGGCTTCGGCGACAACGACGATCCCGCGGCCGTGATCGTCACCACGTCGGCGCCCACGCAGATCGAGAACGGGCAGATCGTCTACCACCCGATCGACGGCGACGAGGCGGGCTCGTTCACGCCCAACGCGTGGCTCGTCGAGGGCTACAACCACCGCGGCCACGACATCGTCGTCCGGCCGTGGGTGGTCTGCGCTGACGTCGGCTGATCGGCTCTGGCTCCGCGCGGCGCCGTTCGCGCCGCGCGGACCCACC
>DATBKW010000142.1:0-6079 GCA_036555665.1 Solirubrobacteraceae bacterium
CGGACCTCCTCGAGCGAGGGCTCGACGCGCAGCGTGCTCGGATCAGCGGCGACGGCCAACCAGGACCTCTTCGGCGTCGGTCAGCGCCCGGCCGCGCGAGTGCAGCAGCACGGTCAGGTGGTAGAGGACGTCGGCGGCCTCCTCGTCGACGCGCTTGTCGCCCTCCTCGCGCGCGGCGCGGGCGACCTCCTCGGCCTCCTCCTGCACCTTCGCGCCGATGCGCGGCGGATCGTCGAGCAGCTCGACGGTGTACGACCCCTCGGGGCGCTCGGCCGCCCGCTGCGTCAGCGTGCGCTCGAGCCCGGGCAGCGCCTCGTGCGGCGCCGGCGGCTCGAGCTCGCCGTTGTGAAAGCACGTGCGCTCGCCGGTGTGGCAGGCGGGCCCGGCCGGCTCGACGAGGGCCAGCAGCGCGTCGCCGTCGCAGTCCAGGCGCAGCGCCCTGACCGCCTGCGTGTTGCCCGAGGTCGCGCCCTTGTGCCACAGCTCGTTGCGCGAGCGGCTCCACAGGTGCAGCTCCCCGGTCGCGCGCGTGCGGGCCACCGCCTCGGCGTTGGCGTAGGCGAGGGTCAGGACCTCCCCAGTGCGCCAATCCTGGACGACGACCGGGACGAGGCCACGCTCGTCGTAGGCGATCTCCACGGAGGAAAGGTACCTCCGCGGGTCATCCAGACCCGCGTTCTGAGATCGCCGGCCGCATCCGGCGGCTGTAACCGCCCGCTTCGCGGGCTCCTCAGGCGAGGACGCGAGACTCAGCAAAGCGCGGGTGCGCCTGATCCAGATACCAGCCGAACGCGCGATCGACGAGTGGCTGCCGGCTCAGCGCGCGCAGCGCCAGCGTCAACACGCGCGGCGGCAGCGCCGGCACGAGGCGCTGCAGGAACAGCGCGCGGCGGAAGGCGGGCGCGTGCGCATCGTGGAAGGCCGCGTAGTCGGCCAGCGCGCGCTCGCGCGGCTTGCCGTCGTTCAGCACGGCGCGCAGCTCGCGCCCGGCCGCGATACCGAAGTAGAAGGCGGTCCGGATGCCCTCCCCCGAGAGGGGAAAGCAGTGACCTGCGCTGTCGCCGACGTACATCACGTCGCCGTCGCTGGCGGTGCGCAGCCGGTGCGGGAACCAGTTGCCCTGGTAGCGGACCGACGGCGCGTCGAGCCGGGCGGCAAGCGCGTCGGTCGGCGCGCGCACGTGCTGGTGCGGCTCGTAGGAGCCGACCCCGATGCGCGCCTCGCCGCCGGCGGGCACCCGCCAGCCGTAGCCGCGGCGCACCATCGAGCGCTCGATCCAGACGTCGAGCGCGTCGCCCTCGCCGTCGGCCTCCGGGTGGACCTCCAGGCCGCGGCTGAGCGGCGCGTCGGGCGGCTGGTAGTGCGGATCGTCGAGGACACGCCGCCAGCCCATCGCGTCGACGACCAGCGGCGCGCTGAGCGGGCCGCGATCGGTCGCGACGACGCCGCCCTGGCGCCCGCTGACCGTCGCGATCTCGAACCGCGCATCGCCGCACTGCGTCCACAGCCGCACGCACAGCTCGCGATAGTCGAAGGCCGACCAGCTCCACGGCATCCGGTAGCGCACCGTGCCGTGGGGCGTCGTGAAGGTCATGGCCGGGAGCTCCTGCCGGATGGCTTCGCCGACACCCATCGCGTGCAGCCACGGCGTCGGCGCGGCGCACGCCGACGTCGCGCGGGCACCGATCTCGTAGCGGTCGACGACGAGTACGTCGGCGCCGGCGCCGGCGAGCTCGCGCGCCACCGCGAGGCCCGCGAAGGACGCGCCGCAGACGAGGACGTCGGCCGTCACCTTCTCAGCGCCGCCCCCACGGCCTCCCACGGGCGCAGGCGGGCCCGGGCTCCGAGGACGTCGTAGCCGTTGCGCTCGACGCGATCGAGCACGCGCGCGTAGACGGCGCGCGCGATCCGCACCCCGTGGCGCATCCCGGGCGCCACGGCCCGCGCGACGCCCGCGGTCTCGGCGAACAGCGCGCGGGCGCGCGCGACCTCCTGGGCCACGCGCTCGCGCAGCGGGTCGGTGGCCGCGCCGGCGCGCAGGTCGTCCTCCGGCAGGCCGGGCAGGTAGACGCGGTCCAAGCGCCAGTCCACGGGGACGTCGCGGATGAAGTTCGTCAGCTGGAAGGCGACGCCGAGCCGGGCGACGGCCTCGGGCTCGGGCGCGCCGAGGAGCGGCGCCATGACGCGGCCGACGGTCGCCGCGCTGCCCTCCATGTAGTCGTCGAGCTGCGCGCGCGAGCGGATGCGCACGGGCTCCTCGCAGTCGACGCGCATCGACTGGACGTAGCGCGGCAACAGCTCCACGGGCATGCCGTGGCGCGGGCCGGCGTCGACGAGCGCCGCGATCACGGGGTGCTCGGAACGTCCGGCGGCCAGGCCGTGCTCGAGCTCGGCCTGCCAGGCGTCGAGCGCCGCGCGGCGCGGGGCGCCCGGCGGCAGGCGATCGGGCCCGTCGACGATCTCATCCGCGCCGCGCACGAAGCCGTACAACGCATGGACGGCCGGGCGCACATCGCGTGGCAAAAGGCCGGTCGCGCAGTAGTAGGTCGGGTCGTGGCGGCGCTGCATGCGTCGGCACGTGCGATAGGACTCCTGCAGCCGGCGATCCATGGCGACGGGCACGATGCGTGAGCCTACGGGGTAGCCGGAGCTACAGCATGACTTTCCTCGACGACCGCGAACTGTGTTTCGTCACCGGCAAGGGCGGGGTGGGCAAGACGACCGTGGCGCTCGCGACCGCGATGGCCGCCGCCCGCAGCGGGCGACGCGTCGTGGTGTGCGAGCTGGCCGGGCAGGCGCGGGCCGCGGGGATCTTCGGCCTCGACGCCCGCGCTCCCGGGCACGAGCAACAGCTCGAGGACGGCCTGTGGGCCACGACGATCGATCCCGTCCTGGCGCTCGAGGAATGGGCGGCCCGCCAGATCGGCTCGCGCCGCCTCGTCGGGCTGCTCACGCACTCCAACGCGTTCGCGGCGTTCGTCAACGCGGCGCCCGGGGCGCGCGAGCTGCTGGCCATGACGAAGGCGTGGGAGCTGGGGCGCGACCGGCGCTGGGTCAAGGGCCGCGGGAGCTATGACCTCGTCGTGGTCGACGGCCCGGCCAGCGGCCACGGCATCGGCATGCTGCGCACCCCGCACACCTTCGCCGAGATCGCGCGCGTCGGGCCGATCGCCTCGCAGGCGCGCAAGGTCGATGCGCTGCTCGCGGATCAGGCGCGCAGCGCGTTCGTCGCCGTGGCGCTGCCGTCGGAGCTGTCGGTGAGCGAGACGCTCGAGCTCGAGGCGCGCGTCGCCGCCGCGCTCAGGCGCCCGCTTGACGCCGTGGTCGTCAACGGCGTGCTGCCGCGCCGCTTCAGCGCCGAGGACATCGAGCGGCTCACGGCGCGCAACGGTGCGGTGGCACCGGCAGTCGTGGCCGCCGCGCGCCGGCAGCACGGCCAGGGCGGCGCCCAGCAGGCTCAGCTCGCCCGCCTGCGCCGCCACGCGTCAGCACCCGTCACGACGCTGCCGCTCGTGGCGGCGCCGCGGCTGCACGTCGACGACGTACGCGAGCTGGCGCGGCGGCTCTGAGGCCGCTGCTCACCACAGGTAGCGCGTCGGCAGCGCGGTCTCGACCGCGGCTCCGTCCTCGCGGCGCTGGATCCGATAGCCGCGCGCGCCCTCCTCGGCCGCCACGACCTCGGCGAGCACGTCGGAGCCCGTGAAGTGCAGGGCCGCGCCGTCGTCGGCGGCGTAGCCGTCGGGGAACCCGGCCGCCACCAGTCGGTGGTAGACCGGGCGGCGCTGTTCGTCGGAGTCGTAGTGCGGGCAGGCGCTTCCACCGACGAAGCCCAGGCCGTCGTTGAGCGGCGAAAGGTGCGGGCCGAACGAGTCGGTGACCGAGGCCTCGAACCAGCAGTTCATCCCCGCGCTGACGCCGCACAGCACGGCGCCCGCGTCGAGGGCGTCGCCGAGGATCACGTCGAGGCCGTGGGCGCGCCAGACGCCGAGCAGCGACAGCGTGTTGCCGCCCCCGACATAGATGACGTCCTGCTCGAGCACGTGGGCACGCAGGTCGCCGACCTTGCGATCGAAGAGCGCCAGATCCGACGGCAGGCAGTCGTGCTCGGCAAAGGCGCGATAGAAGCGGGCCACGTAGCTGTCGCTGTCGCCGCTCGCCGTCGCCACGAAGCACACGCGGGGCCGCTCGCGGCGCGCCAGGCTGAGCACGAACTGGTCGAGCAGGGGGTTGTAGGGCTCGCTGGAGAAGCCACCGCCGCCCATGGCCACGATCGCGCCGCTCATTCGATGCCCAACCGGTCCAGCAGCGCCTCGTCCGTCCGCCACCCGCGGCGCACGCGTACAGAAAGGTCGAGATGCACCCGCCCGCCGAGCTCGCGCTCGAGCTCACGCCGGGCGGCACTGCCGACGGCCTTGATCATCCGCCCCCCGCTGCCGATGAGGATGCCCTTCTGCGATTCGGTCTCCACCCAGACATACGCGCGGATGACCGTCAAACCATCGTCGTGCTCCTCGATCTCGTCGACGAAGACCTCGACCGCGTGCGGAATCTCCTGGAAGGTGCGGCGCAGCACCTGCTCGCGGACAAGCTCGGCCAGCAGGACCTCCCGCGGCTGGTCGGAGCGCTCGCCGGGCGGGAACAGGAACGGTCCCTCGGGCATGAGGCCGGCGAGGTGCGCGCGCAGCTCGTCGACGCCGCGCCCGGTGCGCGCGCTCACCGGGAAGATCTCGTCGGCGACGTCGAGCGCCTCCGCGTCGGCCAGGACCTGCACCGTGTGCGGGCGGTCGAGGCGATCGACCTTGTTGACGGCGAGCACGACGGGCACGTCGACGCCGCGCAGGGCTCCCGCGATCCAGCGGTCGCCCGGTCCGACGCCCTCCTCGCCGTTGATCACGAACAGCGCCGCGTCGGACTCCGACAGCTCGGCCTCCACCCGGCGCTGCATGCGCTCGGTCAGCGCGTCGCGGGGGCGCTGGACGCCGGGGAGGTCGACGAGCACGATCTGCGCGTCGGGCGCGCTGGCCACGCCGCGGATCGCACGGCGCGTGGTCTGCGGCTTGTCCGAGACGATCGCGACCTTGCCGCCGACGATGCCGTTGACCAGCGTGGACTTGCCGACGTTCGGGCGGCCGGCGAGCGCGACGAAGCCCGACCGCGTCACCAGCGCAGCAGCTCCGCCTGCAGCGCGAGCATCTCGCCGTCGTCGGTCTCGTGGTCCATGCCCGTAAGGTGGAGCGCCCCGTGCATGACCGCCTCGCGCAGGTCGCTGGTGTGCGCTGGGCAGATCACGATGTCGCCGAGCTCGCGCGGGCCGGACGACGGCCCGTCCTCGTCGACCGGGAAGGAGAGTACGTCGGTCGGCCCCTGCTGACCGCGGAACTCCTGGTTGAGCGCGGCGATCCGCTCGGCGCCGACATACTCGATCGCGACATGCCCCTCGTCGACGCCCGCCGACGCGAACGCGATCCCCAGCACGCGCCGGATCTCGGCCTGCGACGGTGCCGCCGGCCCGCCGTCGCCGATGACCTCCACTTCAAGCACGTCAGATGGCCGAGTTCGTGGCCGCCGTGCCCGCATGTGCGCGGGCCGTGGATGCCGGGCACCGCGGGGCGAAGGGGCACAGTGCCCGAGGCACGGGCCCCTTCGGACCGTGGCGATCCGGCGCCGCGGAGCGCGTACAGGCGGGTGCGGGGGCCACGGACTCGGCCATCTAGGCGCGTCTGCGATCGGGCTTGGCCGGGCGCAGCTCGGGCGTGCCGCGCTCGGCGTGCTCGCCGTAGGCCTCGACGATGCGCTGCACCAAGCGGTGGCGCACGACGTCGGCGCCGCCGAAGCGCACGAACTCGATGCCCTCGACGTCGCGCAGGATGTCGGCCACCACGACAAGCCCGGAGCGCTCGTCGCGCGGCAGGTCGATCTGCGTGATGTCGCCGGTGATGACCATCTTCGAGTTGAAGCCCAGGCGCGTGAGGAACATCTTCATCTGCTCGGGGCTCGTGTTCTGGGCCTCGTCGAGGATCACGAACGAGTCATTCAGGGTTCTCCCGCGCATGAATGCCAGCGGCGCGACCTCGATGAC
>DATBKW010000143.1:0-14152 GCA_036555665.1 Solirubrobacteraceae bacterium
GCCGGCATCACGCCGGCGCTCGCGCCCCCGGTGCCCCTGGGGCCCGTGCCGGCGCCGCGGCTCATGCGCGGCGAGGCGCTGCCAATGTGGGCGGCCGCCGTCCCCTTCGACGGTGGCGTCCTGGTGGCCGCGCTCAGCGACGAGCGGATCTTCGACGACGACTATCGCAGCCTGTTGGAGCAGGTGGCGGGGCAGGTCGCTCACAACGTGGCGGCGGCGCGCCTGCACGAGCGGATCCGCCGCCATGCTCAGGAGGTCGAGGATCTCGACGCGGCCAAGACGGCGTTCTTCAGCAACGCAGCGCACGAGCTGCGCTCGCCGCTGTCGCTGGTCCTCGGCGGCTTGGAGCACGCACCCGCGGAATCAGACTCCGGGTGGCTCGACCTCGCCCGCCGCAACGCGCTGCGAATGCTGCGGATCGTCAACGCGCTGCTGGATTACTCCAAGCTCGAGGCCCACGTCCACACGGGCGTCTTTCAGCCCACTGACCTCGGCGAGCTGACATCGCGCCTGGTGGCGATGTTCGAGTCGGCGGCCCGGCTCGCGGGGCTCGAGTTGATCAACGACACTCGGCCGCTCGGCGCACCTGTCTACCTCGATCGCGACGCATGGGAGAAGGTGGTCGGCAACCTGCTCTCGAACGCGCTCAAGTTCACGCCCGAGGGCCGGATCGTGGTGACGGTCGAGCTGCACGCCGAGCACGCGACGCTCACCGTCGCCGACAGCGGGATCGGGATCGCGCCCGAGAATCTCGAGCACGTGTTCTCGCGCTTCTACCGGCTGTCGGATCCCCGCGCCCGCAGCCACGAGGGGACGGGCATCGGCTTGGCGCTCGTTCGTGAGCTCGTCCACCTGCACGGCGGGATGATCGAGGCGCACAGTGCGCCGGGCGAGGGAACGCAGATGGTCGTGCAGATCCCGCGCGGGCGCGAGCATCTGCCCCCGGAGGAAGTCGGCGGCGAAGACCCGGCGAACCTCGTTGGGTCGGCCGCGAGGCTGTTTGTCGACGACGCCGTGGGCTGGTTCGCGGGCCCGAGCCCGGCGCCGCAGGAGGACCGCTGGCTGTCTGCGGTCACGACGGGCGAGGGCCCGGCGCGAGTGCTGGTCGTCGACGACAACGCGGACATGCGCGTGTACCTCGCGCAGCTGCTCGCCCCGTACTTCCACGTGGTCAGCGCTCACGACGGCGACAGTGCACTTCGGGCGGCGATCGCGGCGCCGCCCGACGTGATCGTGAGCGATGTGATGATGCCGGGGCTCGACGGCCTCGAGCTCGTCCGAGCGCTGCGCGCGGACGCGCGGACGGCGGACGTGCCGATCGTGCTGCTCTCGGCGCGCGCCGAGGCCGACCGTCTCGACGCGCTGTGCATCGGCGCCGACGACTACCTGCTCAAGCCGATTGGCGCGCGCGAGCTCGTGGCGCGCGTCCGTGCGACGGTCCAGCTCTTCCGCGTCCGCAAGGAGGCCGCCGAGGCGCGCGGGCGGCTCGAGGAACGGGCCGCCGTCGAGCGCGAACTGCGCGCCGCGCACCGGCGCGTGGTGACCGCGTCCGACGCCGAGCGACGCCGGATCGAGCGCAACCTGCACGACGGTGCGCAGCAGCGGCTGGTCGCGATCCAGATGCGCCTCGCGGGGATCGCGGACGACCCCGCGGGTGCGCACGCGGCACTGGGCCCGATCGGCGACGAGGTCGCCCGGTCGCTGGACGAGCTGCGCGAGCTCGCGCACGGCCTGTTTCCACCGCTGCTCGCCGGCGACGGCCTGGAGGTCGCGCTCGATTCGGCGGCCCGCCGCGCCGGGATCCCGGTGTGGCTGGAGGCGCGCGACATCGGCCGCTTCGACCCCGACCTGGAGGCGGCGGTCTACTTCTGCTGCGTCGAGGCGCTGCAGAACGCCGCCAAGCACGCGGGCGACGGCGCCCGCGCCACGGTCCGGGTCGCGCGCACGCCCGATGCGCTGGAGTTCTCGGTGAAGGACGACGGAGTGGGCTTCGCGCCGGCGCGGGTGAAGGACGGCTACGGGCTCGTGAACCTGCGCGACCGCATCGAGGCGCTGGGCGGCACGATCGAGATCATGTCGGCTCCGGGCGACGGCACTGCGATCCGCGGCGTGCTTCCGCTCGGCTGAGACGCGCCGCCACCACGCCGGAGCGGGTGCGTGCACCAGTCTTCTGCGCCGGCGCCCGTGGCGCGGCTACCGTCGGGCCGCTGGCATGAGCTTCCTCGTCGCCGTCGCCTACCCGCAGCTGCGCATCGCCGAGCAGGCGCGCCGTGCGATGGCGCGGCTGACTGTCGAGCGCGTGCTCGAGATCGAGGACGCCGTGATCGTCGTGCGCGATGCGCCCGGCGGGCTGCGACTCCATCAGGCCGGTCCGGTCGACCTCGAAGGTGCTCCTGCAGGCGCGATCTGGGGCGGGCTGATCGGCATGATCCTGCTCGGTCCGGCGCTCGGCGCCAACGGCGTCGACGAGCGCTTCCTGCGCCAGCTCGGCGCCGCGCTGGACCGCGGCGGCGCGGCGCTGCTCGTGCTCGTACGCCGCTGCACCCCGGAGACGCTGCTGCCGCGGCTTGTGGACTTCGACGGCGAGGCGTTCCACACGAAGCTCGGCGCCGACGCCGAGGAGCGCCTGAAGACCGCGCTGGGAGCATGAACAGACTTCAAGGCGGCAGGAAAGGCGGCCCCGCCGATGAAGCCCGCTGCGTGCCGGTGGCGATTCGCACCGAGGGCCTGACCAAGGCCTACGGATCGTTTCTCGCCCTGGACGGCCTCGATCTCGAGATCCAGGCCGGCGAGATCTTCGGGTACATCGGCCCGAACGGCGCCGGCAAGTCGACGACAATCCGGCTGCTGCTGGACCTCCTACGCCCCACGAGCGGGCGCGCGGAGGTGCTGGGGATGGACGTGCGCCGGCAGGGCATTGCCGTGCGCCGGCGGCTCGGCTACCTCGCCGGCGAGCTCGCCCTGTACGAGGAGTTGACCGGGCGCCAGGCGCTGCGCGACCTCGCGCGCCTGCGTGGCGGCGTCGAGGAGGCGTACGTCGCGAAGCTCGGCGAGCGCTTCGGGCTGCCGTTCGACAAGCCGATCCGCGAGATGTCGAAGGGCAACAAGCAGAAGGTGGGGCTTATCCAGGCGTTCATGCACCGCCCGGATGTCCTCATCCTCGACGAGCCGACAAGCGGTCTCGACCCGCTGCTGCAGCGGACGTTCCATGAGCTCGTCGGCGAGGTCGCTGCGCAGGGCGCGACCGTCCTCATGTCCTCTCACGTCCTCTCCGAGCTCGAACACGTCGCCGACCGTGTCGCGATGATCTCCGCGGGCAGGCTTCTGGCCGTCGAGCGAATCGAGGACCTCAAGCGCACCGCCCCGCACAAGGTCGCGGTGGCCTTCGCCGCGCCCGTGAGCACCGAGGAGCTGTCGGCCGTGCCCGGCGTCGCCGGCGTCGACGTGCGCGGCACCCTGGCGCGCTTCACGGTTCATGGCGCGATGGACCCGGTCATCAAGGCGATCGCCAGGCACGAGGTCGTCACGCTGACCGCCGAAGAACCGGACCTCGAGGAGCTGTTCATCGATCGCTACGAGGGGGCCGCGGATGGGTGAGCTCGTCCGTCAGACGCTTCGGATCGAGTGGAAGGCACTGCTCGGTTGGACTATCTCCACCGTGCTCCTCGTCATCGCGGTGGTCGCCTTCTTCCCCGCGGTCAAGGGCAACAGCGCTCTGACCAGCAGCTTCGACAGCATGCCCGCCTCGGTGCAGGCGGCCTTCGGGCTTGCGGACCTCACCTCGGCCGCCGGCTATCTCCAGGGCCAGCTGTTCTCGACGCTCGTGCCGCTGATCTTCCTGAGCTTCGCGATCGGCCGCGGAGCCCGGGCGATCGCGGGCGAGGAGGAGCGCGGGACGATGGATCTGCTGCTCTCCAATCCGCTGCGGCGCTCGCGCGTCGTCCTCGAGAAGGGCGGCGCCATCGCCCTCCAGCTGATCGTGCTCGGGGCCTTCCTGTGGCTGACGCTTTTCGTCTTCGGCCCCATATTCGACGTCCACGTCGCCGCCGGCAACACGGCGGCCGCGACGGCGTGCAGCGTTGCCCTCGGCCTGCTCTACGGCGCGATCGCGCTGTGGCTCAGCGGCATGACCGGACGCCGCGCCCTCAGCCTCGGAATCGCATCGGGCCTCGCGGGTGCCGGCTACCTCTACACGTCGATCGCCCCATTCGTGTCGTCGCTGAGCGACAACCTCGCGCTGTCACCTTTTCAGCACGCCTACGGCTACAACCCCGTGGCGAACGGCATGCAGTGGGGCGACTTCTTCACGCTGGTGATCGCCGCGGCGGTCTTCGTCGCCGGCGCGATCGTGCTGTTCGACCGCCGCGACGTGCACGCGTAGTCGCGCCGCCGGCCAACAGACCCGTGACGGCGACCGTCGCGCGCCGCAGCCGGCGTCGTGAGCGCCGAGATCACTCGGATGGTGTCGGGACGCGCCGGCTCGGGTCCGGCCGTTCGTGGAGATAGAGCAGCGCGGCCATCACGCGCCGGCTGACGTGCTCGGGGTCGCCGAGGTCAAGCTTGGCGAAGATGGCGTTGACGTGCTTCTCCACGGCGCGCTTGGTGAGCGCCAGCGCTTCCGCGATTGCCGCGTTGCTCTTGCCCTCCGCCACGAGCGCCAGGGTCTCGCGCTCGCGGGGCGTCAGATCCTGCAGCGGCGATCCGCCGGCCGCGTGGTGCGAGTGGACCAGGTCCTGCACGATGGTCGGATCGATCACGAATCCGCCGTCGGCGACGGTCATGACGGCCTGCAGCAGCTGCGCGCGGTCGCGAATGCGGTCCTTGAGCAGGTACCCGCGGCCGTCGGCGCCGTCCTCGAAGAGCTTGAGCGCGTATGTCACCTCGGCGTACGTGCTCAGCACGATGACCCCGAGCGCGGGATGGCTGCGCCGAAGGTCGAGGGCCAGCCGGATGCCCTGATCCTCGCCGGCGGGCGGCATGCGGATGTCGGAGATCAGCAGGTCCGCCCGCTCGCGGTCGACGAGCTCGGCGACGCCGCTCGCGTCCTCGCACTCGCCCACGACCAGGATCGCCGGCGCGCCGGCCAGCAGGTGCTTGAGCGCCTCCCGCAGCAGATACGCGTCGTCGGCCAGCACGACGCGGATCGGAGGGCGCTCGGTCATCGTCGCTAGCCGGGCTGCGAAGTGAGCTTGACCTCGACGGAGTGCTCGCTGCCGCCGCGCACATACGTCAGCTTGGCGGTCTCGCCGGAGCGTTTGGCGCCGATCACCTGCGCGATGTCGTTGGGGCCGCTGACCTTCTCGCCGTCGATGCTGGTGATCACGTCCCCGCCCGGGACGATCGCGCCGGTCGCCGCGTTGCTGCCGGCGCCGCGCAGCCCGGCGTGCGCCGCCGGGCTCCCGGGCGCCACCTCCAGCACGAGCGCTCCGGCCTGGACGTTCAGCCCCAGCTGTTGTGCCAGCTGCGGGGTCAGCCCCACCGTGCCCACGCCGAGGTAGGCCCGGTCCACGCGCCCGTCTTCGATGAGGTCCTTGGCCACCCGCTCGACGGTGTCGGCCGGGACGGCGAAGCCGATGCCGGCCGACTGCCCCGCGCCGCCGGTGGCGATCTGCGAGTTCACGCCGATCACCCGGCCGTCGAGGTCCACCAGTGGGCCGCCGGAGTTGCCGGGGTTGACCGCGGCGTCGGTCTGAATGGCGTTGGTAATCGGGTAGCCGTTGGGCGCCTGCAACACGCGCGCCTTGGCCGACACGATGCCGCTGGTCACGGTGCCCTCGAGCCCGAACGGATTGCCGATCGCCACCACGGGCTGCCCCACGAACACCTTCGAAGCGTCGCCCAACCGCAACGGGTCGCCACCGGTGAGCGCCTTGGGGTCGGCCTGCAGCACCGCGAGATCCGTCGACGGGTCCTCGCCGACGATCTTGACCGGCACCAAGCCGTTGTCGCCGACCCGCAACGCCACCTCGGTGCCGCCGGAG
The DNA here is from genome assembly GCA_036555665.1 of Solirubrobacteraceae bacterium. Taxonomy (GTDB): domain Bacteria; phylum Actinomycetota; class Thermoleophilia; order Solirubrobacterales; family Solirubrobacteraceae; genus JAOPZW01. The sequence continues at coordinate 5,982 of DATBKW010000143.1, forward strand.
ATCACGTGCTCGTTGGTGACCAGATGCCCCTTGTCGTCGTACAGCCAGGCCGTGCCCGTGCCGGCGCCTTCCGCGCTGCTGGACTGCACGAAGTACACGGACCGCCCCTCGCGCTGGTAGATCTGGTTGATCGTGTTCGCCGACGCGCCCTGTGCGTTCGCCGGATGGTTGTCGCTCGAGTCGAACACACCGACTGCCGCCATCACGACCACCGCGACGATCGCCGCCACGGCGGTCGCACCGGCAACTACGAGGAGACGCCGACCGCCCATACCCCACGGACGGTACGCCACCCCCGCCGCCATCGGCAACCGATGGGGTGAGCACACGTCGGTCGGCGGTGATGCCGACACGTACGATCTCGGAGCGCCGCGCCCCGCGGATTAGCATCGGGCTCGTCCTTACGGAGGAGACCTGATGACGGTCAGCGAGGCGCAGTCCAGTCCCGGCTCCGCGACCCCGGGCACGTACCAAGCCGCCGTCGTGCAGCGGTTCGGCGAGCCGCTCACGATCGAGCAGGTGCGGCATCCCGATCTTGCGCCGGGGCAGGTTCGCGTGAAGGTCGAGGCCTCTGGCCTGTGTCATACGGACATTCATGCCGCCCACGGTGATTGGCCGGTGAAGCCGACGCCACCCTTCATCCCCGGACATGAAGGCGTCGGGGTCGTCACCGAGCTCGGTCCGGGGGTCACGGAGGTGGCTGTCGGCGATCGCGTCGCGATGCCGTGGCTCGCCTACGCGTGCGGAGTCTGTGACTACTGCGTCTCGGGGCGGGAGACGCTCTGCCTCCAGCAGCAGAACATGGGGTACTCGATCGACGGTGGCTTCGGCGAGTACGCCACCGCCTTCGCTCGCTACACCGTGCTTGTGCCGGAAGGGATCGACCCCCTGGATGCCGCGCCACTCACATGCGCGGGCGTGACCATGTACAAGGCGGTGAAGGTCGGTGGGACGCGGTCCGCCGACCTGGTCGCGGTGTTCGGCGTCGGAGGCCTGGGCCACCTCGCCATCCAGTACGCGACCATCGCGGGCGGGCAGGTCGTGGCGGTCGATCTGTTCGACGAGAAGCTGGAGCTTGCGCGCGAGCTGGGAGCGGAGTTCACCGTCAACGCGCAGAAGGAGGATCCCGTCGAGGCGATCCAGCGCCTGGGCGGCGCCAACCAGGCGCTCGGGATCGCCGCGTCGCCGCAGGCGTTCGAGCAGGCCTACGGCTCGTTGCGTCGTGGCGGAACCTTGGTCTTCGTCGGGCTGCCGGCCGACAACCAGATCCAGCTTCCGGTCTTCGAGACCGTCCTCGGCGGCATCAGCACCATCGGCTCGATCGTCGGCACGCGCGCCGACCTGCGCGAGGTGTTCGCGCTGCACGCCGCCGGTAAGACGCGGGTGATCCGCGAAGTCCGTCCGCTCGACTCCGTCAACGAGTCGATGGCCGATGTCGAGGCCGGCCGAGTCGCGGCCCGCGTGGTGTTCGAGTTCTAGTACCACGACCTTGGCTGAGCAGACGCTCGCAGTCTCGCGCGAGTCCCACTCAACGGTAGGCGGGAGTCGGTTCCCTCCGATCGCCGACTATGGGTTCATTTCCGATTGCGAGGTGTGCGCGCTGGTCGCGCCGAGCGGCAACGTGGAGTGGATGTGCCTGCCGCGCATGGACGGCCCAAGCATCTTCGCGACGATCCTGGACAGGCACGCGGGATGGTTTCGGCTGGGCCCCGCGGACGTGACCGTGCCGTCGGATCGGCGCTACCTCGCCGGCACGATGGTGCTCGAGACGACCTGGGACACCCCGACGGGCTGGGCGGTGGTCCGCGACGTGCTCCTCGTCGGCCCGTGGCGCGACTCTGCGCCCGGCTCGAGCGCCTATCGCCGAGCGCCGTCCGATCATCAGGCCGAGCAGGTGCTGCTGCGGACGGCACGGTGCGTAAGTGGATCGATCGAGATCGTCCTCGAGTGCGAGCCGGCGTTCGACTACGGGCGCCGGCGCGGCGTCTGGCGTCACGTCGAGGACTCCTACGGCCGGGCCGAGGTCGCGCCGGCGGAGGGCGAGCCTGTGCTGCGGTTGACCACCGACCTCAACCTCGGGCTCGAGGGTCCGCGCGCGATGGCCCGGCGCCGGCTGGACGCGGGCGAGCAGGTGTTCTGCGCCCTTTCATGGGGCGACGGCGCTCCTCCCGACACGTTCGCGGATGCCAACGATCGCCTGTCCCGAACCGCGGACTTCTGGCACCGGTGGATCGCCCGTGGTCGCTTCCCGGATCACCCCTGGCGCGCGTACCTGCAGCGGTCCGCGTTGACCCTGAAGGGCCTGATCTACGCCCCGACCGGCGCGATGCTGGCGGCGGCGACGTCGTCGCTGCCCGAGACGCCAGGTGGCGAGCGCAACTTCGACTACCGCTACAGCTGGTTGCGCGACTCGACGTTTCTCCTGTGGGGCCTTCACACGCTGGGGCTCGACCGCGAGGCCAACGACTACTTCTACTTCCTCACGGACCTCGCGGAGGACGAGGCCGACCTGCAGATCATGTACGGGATCGGCGGCGAGCGGGAGTTGACCGAGGAGGTCCTCGACCACCTGTCCGGCTACGAGGGCGCCCGGCCGGTACGGATCGGCAACGCCGCCTGGGACCAGCGCCAACACGACGTGTGGGGCGTGCTGCTGGACTCCGTGCACCTGCACATCCGCTCGGGCGACGAGCTGGACGAGCGCCGGTGGCCGATGCTCGTGCGCCAGGTCGATGCCGCTCTGCAGCACTGGCGCGAGCCCGACCAGGGCATCTGGGAGGTCCGCGGACCACCCCAGCACTTCACCTCCTCCAAGGTGCTGTGCTGGGTGGCGGCCGATCGCGGCGTCAGGCTTGCCGCGCTGCGCGGCGACGGCGACGTCGCGGCGCGCTGGCGCAAGGCGGCCGACGAGATCCACGCCGACGTCTGCGCCAACGCGACCGACGATCGCGGCGTCTTCTGCCAGCACTACGACACGACTGCCCTGGACGCCTCCGCGCTGCTGATCGCGCTGCTCGGGTTCTTGCCACCCGACGACGCGCGCGTGCGCGCCACGGTCTTGGCGATCGCCGACGAGCTCAGCGTGGACGAGCTGGTGCTGCGCTACCGCGTCGAGGAGACAGACGACGGCTTCAGCGGCGAGGAAGGCACGTTCACGATCTGCTCGTTCTGGCTGGTCTCGGCGCTGACCGAGATCGGAGAGGTCGAGCGCGCCAGGGCGCTGTGCACGAAGCTGCTGGCCTACGCCAGCCCGCTGCACCTCTATGCCGAGGAGATCGATCCCCACAGCGGCATGCACCTCGGCAACTTCCCCCAGGCGTTCACCCATCTGGCGCTGATCAACGCGGTCGTGCACCTGATCCGCGTCGACGAGCAACTGAGCGAGCGCGTCGACCCGGCGACCGCCGCCGGGCTCGCCGCCGGCACCGTCGAGGGGCTCGGTTGAAGGCAATCGCATTGGTGCCCGGCCGTCCCGAGACCGCCGATGTCATCGACGTCCCCGAGCCGCCGACGTCCGACGGATCGCTGCTGGTCCGGACGAAGCTGATCGGCCTGTGCGGCACCGACCGCGAGATCGCCTTCGACGGCTACGGCGTCGCGCCGCCGGGCGAGCAGCGGCTCGTCCTGGGTCACGAGTCGGTCGGGGAGGTGATCGACGCCTCCGCGGGCAGCGGATTCACGCCCGGGGACCTGGTGGCGGGCGTCGTGCGACGGCCCGACCCGTTGCCGTGTCCGGCCTGCGCGGCCGACGAGTGGGACATGTGCCGGACCGGGGATTTCGTCGAGCTCGGGATCAAGGAGCGCGACGGCTACGGCAGCCAGCGCTTCCGCCTGGACCCGCGTTTCGCCGTGCGCGTGCCCGTGGCACTGGGCGACCTCGGGGTGCTCGTCGAGCCCACGTCCGTGCTGGCGAAGGCGTTCGAGCACACTGAGCGAATCGGCGCACGCGCGTGGTTTGAGCCAAGGGTCGCGCTGATCACCGGCGCCGGCCCGATCGGGCTGCTCGCCGCCCTGCTCGCCCGCCAGCGTGATCTCGAGACGCACGTCGTGGACCTGGTCACCGAGGGTCCGAAGCCAAAGCTCGTCGCGGACCTGGGCGCCCGTTACCACAGCACCCCGGTCGCCGAGTTGCCGCTCGTACCCGACATCGTGGTCGAATGCACCGGTGTCGGGGAGGTCGTGATCGACGCGACGCACCTCGCCGCGCCGGGCGCCGTCATCGCGCTCACCGGCATCTCTCACAGCGAGCGCATCGGGGAGGCGCAGCTGGACGCCCTGAACAAGGACCTCGTCCTCGGCAACAAGGTGCTCTTCGGCACGGTCAACGCCGCTCGCCGCCACTACGATCAGGCCGTCGACGCGCTGGCACTCGCGGATTCCGGCTGGCTCGCACGGCTGATCACAACGAGGCTCGCGCTACGGGACTGGCCGGGCGCGCTCGCGAAGCGACCCGAGGACATCAAGATCGTCATCGACATGGAGGGCGCGTGAGCATGCCCGACACCCAACTCCTCATCAGCTACGACGGCTCCGAAGACGCCCAGCACGCGATCGACCGTGCGGGCGCGCTGTTTCCGTCGCAGTCGGCCCTCGTCCTCACGGTGTGGAGCGCCGCAGCGCTCAACCCGAGCCTCACTTGGGCGGGGATGGCGGACCTGCAGCCGACGTTCGACGCGCTCCGCGACGCCGCCATGCGCGCCGCCGACGACGGCGTCGAGCGCGCGGAACGTGCAGGGCTCTCCGCCCGCCCGCTGGTCGTCGAGGCCGCCGGGCCGATCTGGCACGCGATCGTGAGGACCGCCGACGAGCACGACGTGGGGGTCATCGTCATGGGCTCGCGCGGGCTCAGCGGCATGAAGTCGATGCTGCTGGGCAGCGTGTCCAGCGGCGTCGTGAACAACGCGCACAGGCCGACGCTCGTGGTGCCGCCCACGGAATAGCCGCTGCGAGGGGTCCGTAGGCTCCGTGGGCGTGAGCCTCAACCCCGCGCTCGAGGACGCCGGGTTCTGCCCGCGCTGCGGGGCCGAGGCGGAGGTCGAGTACCCGCGCTCGCTGCACTGCACGCGCTGCGGCTACATCGCGTTCTACAACCCCAAGCCCGTCGGCTGCGCGGTCCCGCGCGACGGCGACGGCCGCGTGTGGCTGGCGCGGCGCGGGCACGAGCCGGGTAAGGGACGGTGGTCGATGCCGGGCGGATTCGTCGACCTCGGCGAGACGGTGGAGGCGGCGATCCTGCGCGAGCTCGACGAGGAGCTGTGCGTGAGCGCGAGGATCGGCGCGCTCGTCGGCGTGTACTCGCGGGCGGACGACCGGGTCATCGTCATCGTCTTCGAGGCGTGGATCACGGGGACGCCGCGGGCGACCGACGAGGCGCCCGAGGTCGCGGCGTTCACGGCGGCGGACGTGCCGTGGGACGAGCTGGCCTTCCCCAGTGACCGTGCCGCGCTCGAGTCCGTCCTCGGGCGCGCGTGACACTGCTCACACTCGGGAATCAACTGCGTCCGCGCGCGTCTCTTCCTCCACAACGGCAAACGACCACCGCCGGGGGGCTACCGCAAAATGCATGCCTACAACAGCAATGCCGTCGAGGGCACCGTCACGACGTGTCCCGCGTGCCTGCAGCGCGCCGAGATCATCGATCGCTTCGTGCTGGCGTCGACGGACGGGCCCGCGACGCACCTCAAGGTGCGCTGCGACGACGGGCACGTGTACACCGTGCTCGTCGACGACACGCCCAACGTGCACTAGCTCGGCGCGGCGACGCTCTCCTTGGCGGTGATCGTCGTCACGGGGAGCCCGAGACCTGCCAGCTTCGAGGGCAGGTCGAGCTTCAACCATTTCGAGACCTTGGTCGGCAGCGTCGAGATGATGATCTCGTCGAAGCCGTGCATGTTGACGGCGTCGTGGATCGCGTCGAGCGGCGACGCGTCGCCGATCATGCTGTCGACCGAGCCGCCGGCGGCGTCTTCGAGCAGAGGGACGGCGAGCGCGACGACCTGCTCGGCCTCGCTGGTCTCCTGATCCTCGGCGTCGACGACCTTGTGCAGGCCGTGGGCGACGTTGGGCACCAGCAGCGTGAAGTGCGCGGGGCCGCGGGCCGCGCGCTCGCGGACCGCTTCGAGGAGCGCAGGGGTCGCGGCCGTCTTGTGGGCGACCACCAACACGCGTGCCGATGCGGAGGAGGACTCCATGCGGAACTCCTTTCGTGCGGTTGAGCACGATGTTGCCACCGATGGCGGCAGCGCGCCAGCGGGCTGTCGGTGAGGGTGGTGTGGACGACGCGCCAGATCGCTTTGCTAAATTGCTTGGACTCAAGCCTTTAGGAGCAGCTAGATGGCCAAGCAGACCGCCCCCGACCCCACCGCCCTCGTCGACAGCGTCCTCAGCGTCGCCGCCCAGATCGAGCCCGAGCTCGAGGAGGCGCTCGCCGAGCACCGGCTCACCCGCCCGAGCTTCCAGGTCCTCAGCGTGCTGCTCGACGCGCCCGACAACGCCCTGACCCAGCGCGAGCTGATGTCCTCCGTCAGGCGCACGTCTGGCACCGTCAGCGTCCGACTGGCGCGCCTGGAGCGCGCGGGCCTCGTCACTCGCGAGCCCGACGCCGACGATCGCCGCACGGTGACCGTCACCCTCACCGACCGCGGCCGCGAGTGGGTCGAAGCGGCCAGGCCCGCCTACGCCGACGCTGCCACGCGTCTCGCGGCGGGCCTGCCCAACGGCGCCCGCGCCGCGTTCGCCGAGAACCTCGACGCGTGGCAGGGCTTCTTCGCCCCCGACGATGGCGAGGCGCCGCGACTGGGCGTCGCCGTCGCGCCCGCGGCCGTCGCCTCGCGCATGCGCCGCGCCGTCGGCCTGCCCGAGCGCCACGGCGTCCTCGTGCTCAAGGTCAAGCGCCAGAGCGCCGCGGACGTGGCGGGCCTCGCGCGCGGGGACCTGATCACGAAGGCCGCGGGGGCCGACGTTCGCACGATCGGCGACCTGCACCGCGCCCTGCGCCACGCCAAGGCAACGCTCGAGCTCGACGTCGTGCGCGGCGTCGAGGAGCGCGGCGTGGCGGTGGCGCTCAGCCGATCTTCTTGAGGTCGATGTCGAAGATCAGGGCCTCGTTGGGCCCGATCTTCGGCGGCGACCCCTGCGCGCCGTAGGCGAGATCGCTGGGAATGGTCAGCCGGCGGCGCTCGCCGACCTTCATGCCGAGCACGCCCTGGTCCCAGCCGGGGATGACCTGGCCGCCTCCGAGCGCGAACTGGAAGGGCTGCTTGCCCTTGCCCCAGGAGGAGTCGAACTCCTTGCCGTCCTTGAAGGTCACGCCGACGTAGTTGACCGTCGCCTGCTGGCCGTTCTTGATCGCGTCGCCCTTGCCTTCGATCAGCGTCTCGGCCTTCAGCGTGGTCGGCGGCGAGCCGCTGCCCTTGGGCACCTTGGGCTTCGTGTTGATGTCCGCCTCGCCCGGTGTCGGCTTGACGGTCGGCGAGGTGATCGGCTTGGGCTCGGGAATCGGCTCCTGGGTCTTGGCCTCCTGCTCGGCCTTCGCCGCGGATTTGTCGGCCTGGCTCTCGTTCTTGCTGCTACCGCCGCACCCGGCGGCTGCGAGCGCAAGGGCGAGCAGCGCGACGAGGGCGGGCAGGCGAATCTTCTTCAACGCGGGCATCGAACGCGACATTGTGCCGACCGGCGCGCCGCGATGGCGCACGCCCTCGAACGGTTGCGCTGAAGCTCCGCGCTCGAAACGCCGATGAGGAGGTCATGGTCGCCGCGCTGCTTGCCGTCCCGCCGCTCATCGCCGCCGTGCTGCTGTGGCGGGCCAACCGCGCCATGCGCGCCGGCATGCGCGCCGCCGCCGAGGCCGACCCGGTGACCGGGCTGCCCGGGCGCCCGCGCTTCCAGGCCGACCTCGAGGCGCGCCTTGCCGGCGGCGCCGGCGCCACCCTGCTGCTCGCGCGCCTCGACGGCTTCGCCGCCTACGACGCCGCCTTCGGCCACCGCGCCGGCGACGCCCTCCTCGTCCGCCTGGCCGCCGAGCTGCGGCGCGCCGTGCGCGACGAGGGCGTCGCCTACCGCACGAGCGGCACGACCTTCTGCGTCCTGGCCGGCGACGACGTCATGTCGATCGACGCGCTCGAGCGGCGCGTCGCCGCCGCCCTGGGCGAGCAGGGCACCGGCTTTGCCGT